>CAYHQN010000027.1:0-38495 GCA_964358545.1 uncultured Tangfeifania sp.
AGTGCATTTAATAGACTTTACTAGCTCTTGCTGAAAAGTTATCCGGTCTAATTTATCAAAACTTTCTGCAAGTCGCGTCCATTTCAAAACAGCAAAATGTTGATCATTGAGGTCCCCCAGTCCCCTAGTCTCTCAGTCCCCTAGTCGCCTAGTCTTTGAGCTACCCCTGCTTGCTAATCTTTTCGAGTTTCGAGAGGTCTGTTATCTTGATTTTACGGCCATCCATGGCAATGATTTTCTCTCCTGCAAAAGTTGAAAGCGTACGAATGGCATTGGATGCAGTCATGTTGGAAAGACTGGCAAGATCTTCACGTGAGAGATAGACTTTTAAGGTCTGTCCGTCGTTTTCGAATCCATATTTCTCCTTCAAAAACAGAATTGATTCGGAAAGCCTTCCACGGATGTGTTTTTGAGTAAGGCTCACAGTTCTATGGTTGGAATGACCCAACTCGAGGGCAAGGTCTTTGAGCAGGGCAAGGGAAAACTTGTAATTTTTCAGCAGAACTCCATACAAAATATCAGGGGGAACGGTCATAATCTCTGAATCTTCGATGGCAATAGCGGTTCCATTGTGGGGTTCTCCGGCAAGAAGGGACCTGTAACTAATCAATCCATTCTCAGTGAACATCCTGATAATCTGCTCTCTGCCACTTATCCCCTCTTTAATCATCTTCACCTTTCCCTCTTTGAGGTATTGCATGCCAACAGGGGCATCACCTTCCATGAAGATATAATCATTTTTCCGGTAACGTGTAATGTATGAATTTGCCTTCAGGATAGACATCTCATCAGGCATCAGTAAATTGAATATGCTGTTCTCCCCATTGAACGGACTCTCAAAACCAAAATTGTCGGACATTGCTGAGAAAAATGTTGTAAAACATCTCAAAAATATAAATTAATCCTCCAAAACCAAAATTGACCTCGGATTAAACCCCACCTAACCACAAATTACACAAATCACACAAATTTTCAAAAAATCATCATTGTTTCAAAGTTCCAGGGCTTCCTGGTTTATACTTAACTGCTTCCGTCCGAAATCATCATGTTTGCTTTTCTCAATATACTATCGCGGACGGTTTTCAAGCGACATTTCCTTCCCAAGGGTTCTCCCGCATCTGCGGGACTACACCCGGGGTTAATCACATTTAACCCCTTCGCGGTAAGATCTGAGCAGCTTCAACCTTGCGGTCGAAAATGTAAAATGCACTTCGGTCAATTTTCACATTCGTCCCAGTCATCCCAGTCATCCCCTTCGTCCCAGTCGTCCTAGTCACCCCCTCCTTCTTTCCGTCTCTCCGTCTCTCCGTCTCTCCGTCTTTTTACAGCGGATACCTGGCAACAATCGGCATTTTCCGGCCAAACCCGAAGGCTTTGGATGAAACCCTCAGGGTGGGTGGTGCCTGAAAGCGTTTGTATTCGTTTCTATTGACCAGAAGTACCACTTTTCTTACAACAGCTTCATCAAATCCTGAGGAGACAATGTCGTCGACACTTCTGGCCTGGTCGATGTATTGATAGAGGATGGCATCCAGCAGTTCATAATCCGGCAGGGAATCCGAATCCTTCTGATCCGGCCTCAGTTCGGCAGAGGGTGGTTTCAATATGGTGTTTGCAGGAATGATCTCCTCCTCCCTGTTGATATAATTTGAGAGTTGGTACACCTCCGTTTTATACAAATCACCCAATACGGATAACCCGCCATTCATATCCCCGTACAGGGTGCCATACCCAACAGCCGCCTCGCTTTTGTTGGAGGTATTGAGAAGAATATTTCCAAATTTGTTTGAGAAGGCCATCAGCAAGGTACCCCGCACCCTTGCCTGAATGTTCTCCTCCGTCAGGTCATTGGGCAAACCTTTGAATGTAGAAGCAAGAGTTTGGTCAAATGCCACCGCAATATCATGAATGGGAAGTGTTTCATAGGAAACACCGAGCCGTTCGGCCAAGGCAACTGCATCATTCACTGAGTGACCGGAAGAGTATTGCGAGGGCATCAGCAGCACTTTGACATTCTCAGCCCCAAGCGCCCTGACTGCCAAAACAAGGGTCAGCGCAGAATCAATGCCACCGGACAGACCGAGGGTGGCCTTCCGGAAACCTGACTTTCGAAAATAATCGGAAATCCCCAAAACGAGTGCCTGGTATATTCTTTCAGAAGTTTCAGTTTGCGGCTGCAACTGGTTCGTCTCTTTATCCATTGTGTCAACTATGCCAAAATCCTCGCTGAAATAGGCCAGCTCTTTAACGACTTTACCCTTCTGATCAACCATGAAGGATCCCCCGTCGAAAATCAACTCTGTCTGAGCCCCTACCTGATTCACGTAGATAATTGGCACTTTGTATTTCACCGCATTTTCGATGAGGATATCCTTCCTTAATCTTTCCTGGTGGTATGAGAAGGGTGAGGCCGAGAGATTGACAACCAGATCGGGATTTTGCCTGCAATTTTCCTCCATCGGTGAGGTGGCATAGAGATTTTCTCTTCCAAAAGCGTTCATCACCTTCTGGTTAAACCAAAGATCTTCGCAGATAGTTACGGCTATCTTACTGCCATTAAGCTCTATGAGATTAAATTCTTTGTTTGATTCAAAATGACGGTATTCGTCAAACACATCATACGTGGGCAGCAATGTTTTGCTGTGGATGCTTTTAATGGCCCCATCCTTCAAAAAGAAGGCAGAATTGAATAGCATCTTTCCTTTCGGACTGGGGTTGAAACTGGGCCCGCCCACAAGGGCGGCAATCCCGTTGCAACAGGAGGCGATCTGTTCAATGGCAGCGAGTGATTCCTGAATAAATTCCAATCTCTCCAGGAGATCATTCGGATAATAACCACAGACAGATAACTCCGAGAAGACGGCCAAATCAGCACCTTGCTCTTTTGCCTTTCCGATGGCAGCGATGATCCGGGCGCTGTTTTCCGGGAAATTTCCAACATGGTAATTCAATTGGGCCAGGGCAATCCTCATGAGTCTTTCTTACTTAGGTAAAATAATAATTCAACTTTTTAAAGTCGACTGCAATTTTTAACAGCTGTAACGACAAAAATAGATAAATTCACACCCGCAAACAATGAATTTCCGTTGCTTTTTTGAGTTCCTGTTTGTTTCCCGACAATGCTAAAGTAAGTTGGTATGACCCACAATAATAAATTCATATATTTACTGATAACGCTGTTTACCTTGACGGCCTGTCAACGAAATCCTCTAAAGATTGATGTATCCAATATCAATCTGAAGGTTGAAATCGGCCGGCTGGACCAGGACCTGTTCACGGTGACAGTTGAAAATGCAAGCCGCTCAATCCCTGTCCTGCAAGAGAAGTACGGTCCTTTTTTCAGCCTCTACAACAAGGAGATCCTGGCCATTGGTGATTCGCGTGACTCCCTCTATTCGGGTTACCTGTTAACTTTTATTGCTGACTCAACCGTCACAGCTGCCCGACTGAGATCGGACTCACTCTTCAGGGATTTTCAGCCCTTTAGCAAACAAATTGAACTGGCCTTCAAACATTATGCCTACTATTATCCCGGGATACAACTGCCAAAGGTCTACACCTATCTTTCCGGATTCAATCAATCGATCGTCACTTTTCCAAATGCATTGGGTATCAGCCTCGACAATTACCTTGGTTCCAAAAGCAGTTTTTACTCCCGACTTGGAATCCCGGCCTACAAAAGGCACAACATGGAGCCCAAAAAGATGGTTTACGATGCACTTTACGGATTGGCATCGCAACAATTTGAGTACAAAGGGAACACTGAGAATTTGATTTCAGGGATGATTCACAAGGGGAAACTGCTCTATTTTTTGGATGCCCTGATCCCGGATGGGCCTGACAGCCTGAAAATCGGGTACAGGAAAGAACAGCTTGACTGGTGCTATGATCATGAAACGGAGATGTGGAGCTACCTGGTCGAAAGGAGAATGCTCTTCTCCGGTGACAGGATGGAGTTGGTCCGGTTTATCAATCCGGCGCCCTTCACCACGCCTTTTGGTCAAAAATCACCCGGAAGGACCGGTGTCTGGCTGGGGTGGCAAATTGTCAAAAGCTACATGAATAACAATCCTAAAACATCGCTTCAGGATTTGATGAAAGAGAATGATTACCACAAGATTCTGAACGAATCTGGCTATTCGCCGGATTGAAGTTTGAAATGTTTGAAGGGTTTATAAAGTTTGGAGGGTTATTGTAACTTTGATAGCTCATCAAACGTATTGGAAAATACCAGAAAATTTTATTTCTATGGCAAAAAGAATCGGCATTTTAACAGCAGGAGGTGATTGTCCCGGCTTGAATGCAGCCATTCGCGGGGTTGGAAAAACAGCCATTCTGAATCACGGGATGGAGGTGATTGGATTTACAGCTGGTTTCAGCGGTTTGATCTCGAAAGAGTATATCGTACTGGATGAGTCAAAATTGTCTGGTATTCTGACAGTTGGAGGAACCATTCTGGGTACTTCACGCGAAAAACCCTTTAAAATGGAGAAGGGTGAGGAGACCAACGAAAAGCCTGCCCTGATTAAGAAGAATTACAAGGACCTTGAACTCGATTGCGTGGTTTGCATTGGTGGCAATGGGACCATGAAGACTGCGGCCCAACTGCAAAAAATAGGGATCAATGTGATTGGGATTCCAAAGACCATCGACAATGATGTGTATGGAACGGAGGTGACTTTTGGCTTTGATTCGGCTGTTACGATAGCCACCGAGGCTATCGACAGGCTTCATACCACGGCAAACTCCCACCAGCGTGCTATGGTCATTGAGGTGATGGGGCACGATGCAGGCTGGATTGCACTTTATGCCGGACTAGCCGGAGGTGGGGATATCATCCTTATTCCGGAGATAAAATACAGCATAGAAAGTGTCTGTAATTCGATAGAGAAAAGGTTTTCCATGAAAAAACCTTACTCCATCGTAGTAGTTGCAGAAGGGATTGAAAATCCTTCACACAGTTCGGTCTCAGCATACATTGCCGAAAGGATTCAAACATTAACGGGTATTGAAACCCGCGACACCAGGTTAGGGTACGTTCAGCGAGGAGGAAGCCCTACAGCTATGGACCGCATTTTGGCTACCCGATATGGAGCCTATGCTGCGGAGTTGATAGCCAATGGGGAGTATGGCCAGATGGTTGCCATCCGAAACGGAAAGATCGGATCTGTTCCGCTTGAGAAAGTGGGCGGTAAATTGAGCCTGGTAGACCCCAATGACCAATTGATTGATAAGGCAAGAAAAATGGGCGTTTATTTCGGTGATGAATAATTTAAGTGATAGATGTTGTTGAAACCATCATTTTTTTAGTTTTGTATCCTGCAATCTCGGTAGTTATATGCCATCAAATGATTGTATTTAATAAGTCCGGTCAAATAATAAATTAAAGTTTACACCAATGAGATACCTGGTTAGATTGTTTACAGTAGCCCTATTGCTTTTCGCAGGGCTGAATGCAGGGGCCCAGACCACTGCTGATATGGTTTTTGAAAGTTTGGACCATGACTTTGGCAAGATCAAAGAAGATGCCGGTTCTGCCAATTATAGCTTTAACTTCAAGAATAATGGAAACGTTCCATTGGTGATCTCAACTGTGAGCGCCTCGTGCGGATGTACGACCCCTGAATGGAGCAAGGAACCAGTCCTGCCGGGAAAGACAGGCTTCATCAAGGTTTCTTACAACCCATTGAACCGTCCTGGAAGTTTCAACAAGACGATCACAGTCATGGCTAATATCCCAAATGGAGCCATTGTGTTGAAAATTGCAGGTGAGGTACTTCCTAAGTCGCTCACCATTACGGAACAATATCCTATAGATCTGGGTAAAATCAGAATGTTGAACAACAACCTTTCCTTTGTACGGATTAAAAACAATGAGAAAAAGACCGACTCGCTCAAATTTATCAACACCTCCGTAGCAAAAGTTACCATCGGGCTTAAAGGTGTTCTGCCACATTTGACTGTTAAAGTCAATCCTGCTGTTGTTGAGCCAAATGGCACCGGCTACATCGTGGTAACTTTTGATGGTTCCAAAATTACCGACCTTGGATTTCAGATGGCAAGGGTCTATCTGACCTACAATGGGGAGGAGAACTACAACTACGGTGTCAATGTAACAGCTACAGTTGAAGAAGATTTTTCCAAGCTGTCGCAACAGGAGCTTCAGAGTGCGCCTATCATTGATTTTAATGCACGAGTATATGATTTCGGTGAAATCAAGGAGGGTAAGAAAGTTGAATACACCTTCAAAATATTGAACAAAGGTAAAAGCGATCTTCAAATCCGCAGCGTAAAAGCTTCCTGTGGTTGCACTGCCGCCAATCCGACATCCAACGTTATTAAATCCGGCGCTGATACCGACCTGAAAGTGATTTTTGACTCAACAGGTAAACTTGGATTGCAAAACAAAACCATCACCATCATTTCAAATGACCCGAACCAATCCACGACTATTTTGAGGATTTCGGGTAATGTGTCCAAGGCGCAATAACCGTAGAGACAATTCATCGTAGAGACAATTCTTGAATTGTCTCTACCACAAAACAGATATGACAAAATCCGGCCACGTTTATCATCCCGAAAATGACCCCGAATATGTGGGACTCACTGTTAACAAAGGGATTTTACAGCCGGAGGCTGTGAATGTGGATTCTGTTCATCGTTTTCTGAAAAAGAACAAAAAAATTGAGCTAACCGCCGATGAATATTGTGAAGGGATCCTTCAGGGCAACCGTACAATCTTGAGCAGGGCAGTTACATTGATTGAAAGCAATAAGCCGAACCATCAACTTATCGCTCAGGAAATCATTGGCCGTTGTCTCCCCTATTCAGGAAAATCCCTTAGGATCGGTATTACAGGTGTCCCCGGTGCAGGTAAAAGTACCTTCATTGAATCTTTCGGAAGCTATCTCACCTCCACTGGAAAGAAGCTGGCCGTATTGGCAATCGACCCAAGCTCTGAACGCTCAAAAGGATCCATTTTAGGCGACAAAACCCGGATGGAAGAACTTTCCTCGGATCCCAATGCGTACATCCGCCCCAGTCCATCCTCCGGATCCCTGGGAGGAGTAGCCCGAAAAACACGTGAGACCATCCTTTTGTGCGAAGCCGCAGGTTTCGACACGCTTCTGATCGAAACAGTGGGGGTTGGTCAGTCTGAGACCGCCGTCCATTCGATGGTCGATTTTTTTCTCCTGCTCCAAATTGCCGGCGCTGGTGACGAGTTACAGGGTATCAAACGTGGCATCATGGAGATGGCCGACACGGTTGTGATCAACAAAGCCGACGGGGATAACATCCATCGCGCAAACACTACTGCCACTCAATACCGAAATGCGTTGCATCTCTTCCCTCCTTCACCATCAGGCTGGATCCCTCAGGTGATGACCTGCTCTTCCTTGCGAAAGACCGGGATGAGCGAAATTGCTGACTGCATCAATGACTATTTTGACCTGGTTAAAGGGAATGGCTATTTTAAGGAGCGCCGCACCAGCCAGGCCAGATTCTGGATGTACGAAACTATCGATGCCCATCTGAAAAGCAATTTTTATCAAAACGACCTCGTACAGGATAGCCTCAACAATTTGGAACAAGTTGTCTCTGAGGAAAAAGTGAGTCCTTTTGTGGCCGCGCAGGAGTTACTCGAAAAATATTTTAATGCCATTGGCAAGCATTGAAGGGCCATTCCGGAAAATGTTTCCTATTTTTAGCCTCTAAAATTAAACCTGGGTTGTTGTTCAACCCTTAAACAAAGTTATCCAGATGATTAAAAAAATGTTGTTTTTGGTACTGATAAACTTGAGTATCCTATCCTGCGCCAAGCCTGATAAATTCGTGATCAAAGGTGAGATCAAAGGAAGAGAGACTGGAAAAATCCAGTTGATGAAATTTGCCAATGGAAGATGGGTTGCTGAAGACTCTACAACGATCAGCAAGGGTAAATTCCAGCTCACCGGGAAGGCTGATATGCCCGAACTGCGTTTTGTTGCCCTGGTTCCCCAGCAAATGGTGGCCCAATTTTTTGCAGAAAATGGAACAATTACCCTTCAGGCTTACAGCGATAGTCTTGACAAGACCGTTATAACCGGATCAAAATCCAACGAAGAATTCAAGGTTTATCAGACAGAATTGATGAGTCTCTCAAAAGAGTCGCAAGGTATGCAACAGCGGTTTATGTCTGCCCAGCAATCCGGTGACCAGGATGGGATGAAAAAAGCACAGATCGATTATGCAGCTATGGTTCAAAACCTATCCGTATATGCCAAAAATTTTATCCGTGAGCACAGAAAATCAACTGTTTCCCCCCTTGTTGCCATGATGCAATTTGGTGAGACTGCTTCTGCCTCAGATATTGATACGCTTATCAAATTTTTGGATCCTTCGGTTCACCCTTCAATTTATGTTGCCGAACTGAGAAAGATAGCAGACAAGAAAAGGGCCACAGACACGGGATCCATGGCTCCTGATTTTACATTGCCTACACCTGATGGTGGTACCTTTACCCTCTCTTCAACCAGGGGTAAATATGTCATGATCGACTTTTGGGCCGCATGGTGCCAGCCTTGTCGTCAAGAGAATCCTAATGTGGTAGCGCTTTACGGTAAGTACAAGGACAAGGGCTTCGATGTGGTTGGTGTTTCGCTCGACAGAGAGAAAGATGCGTGGGTAAAAGCCATTGCCGACGACCAACTGGTTTGGCATCAGGTATCAGAACTAAAATTCTGGCAGAGCGAAATCGCCCAGAAATATGGCGTTACTGCCATTCCTTGCACCTTCCTTCTTAATAAAGAGGGCAAAATTATTGCTAAAAACCTTCGTGGGGAAGATTTGGCCAATAAATTGGCAGAACTGATGGGGAAATAAATTATCAACTCACGCAACCATTTCGATCCCATCTTACGTCTTAATTTTGGTCACTGGTACTGAAAATAAGTTAAACCACTCGTTCTGTGGTTTTTATTTTCTTTCTTTAACAACTTTTGAAGACGTTTGCGCGGACAAATTGTTTCATTCGTACATCATTCCAAACCTTTTATCAGTTCGTTAAAAGTGACCCATCTAGAAGAGACCATATACAAATGTTGGGAAAGGAACAGCAAGGCCCAGTCTGAGTTGTACCACCTTTTCTCCCGAAAGATGTACGGGGTCTGTCTTAGATATGCGCGGGATTCGGCCGATGCGGAAGATATTCTGCAGGAGGGTTTTGTCAGGGTTTTTACCAAGATTAAACAGTTCGAATTCAAAGGCTCTTTTGAAGGTTGGATGAGACGGATCATGGTCAATACGGCCCTTGAAAAGTTCAGGAAGCACGACCGGCTTTATCCGGTAGAGGAGATGAGTGTTTACGAATCGACCGAATGGGTTGAAGAAACGATCTCATCCATCACTGCCGATGAACTGATGAAGATGATCCAGGAATTACCGCCCCGTTACAGAATGGTTTTTAACCTTTACGCCTTAGAGGGATATTCACATCTGGAAATCGGGGCAATGATGAACATTTCGGAAGGCACCTCCAAATCGAACTTGTCAAGGGCAAGGATGATTTTACAGAAAAGGGTGACTGATAATTTTGGAGCGGAAAAAAGAATACAAGTAAAAGCGATATGACAGTGGAAAGACATCCTATTGATCAACTCTTTAAAGACAAACTGGGGAATTTCGAAAAGAATCCTCCTGTTGGTCTTATGGGTCAGATCGATCAGCAGGTTGCTTACCGCGGTAAGGTTAGGCAAATGAACCAAATAAAAGCAGTTGCAGGTATTGCCGCTGCACTGGTTCTCATTGTCGTGGCCGGATGGTTTACGCTCGATCAAAACCAATTCTCCGAAAACAAAATCCCTTCTCAAAATCAAAAGGAGGTCTCTCCTGTTCAATCAAATCCTCTGAAAGTAGCCGTTGTCACTTCTGTTCCAGACAAACAACAACCCCTTGCCTATCAACAATATCAGGGTACTGAAAAAGCAACGAACCGGGTCAATCAATCCATAGTTGCCATTGCGAAAAAAAATAGCGCTTCTTCATCTTTGAAAGAGAAAGAACATTTAGCCTCAGTCTCCACCGGTAGTGAAACAGAAAAGGGCCTGCCACAGACAACTGCAGTAACCAAAGAGGAGAAAAAAGATGACACAGGTACCAGTACGAAACAGAAGAAAGCAGAACCGATCTATTTCGCCGACTCGTTTAATCCCAAGCCGGTTGTCACAAAAACGGAGAAGGGTAGCTGGAGAATAAAAGCGGAAGTCTCCCCCATGTTCGCCCCCCTAACCTCAGGTGCAAATTCAGCCTCCAAGTCCATGAGTACCGTTAGCGGTGGTATGATAGCTTCTTACCAACTGAACAAAAGAATTAGTATTAGTACCGGTGTTCGTTATTCACAGATGAAACAGGGTACCCATAGCGCCTATTCGCTGAGTGCCAAATCAGGTATCACCTACCTGGAACCTGTTGAGAAGAGCGGAAATATCTCGAGGGATGTTTCCCTTTACCTCCCTTCTGTATCGAGTATCGTCTATTCAAACGGTATGAAAACGACTGCAAACGGTTTGCAGGCGGCTGCCACCAATGTTTTCGAATCTGATATTTCACAGGATTTCAAATACATTGAGATTCCGGTTCAGGCCACTTACAAGCTGATTGACAGCAAACTTTCGATAGGAGTTACCGGCGGTATCAGTACCAATATCCTGATTGGGAACATCGCCTCTATCACAGAAAATGGCATTAAGTTATCCAAGGGGAATACAGACAATATGCGGGATGTCATCTATTCAGGATCTGCCGGAGTAGAATTTGGATATGGTCTGGCCAAAAACCTTGTGTTAACAGTTGAACCCAGATTAAAACAATATATGCATTCGGTAAGCAGCAACGATATGGTAAATTTCAGGCCGCTGCAAATGGGGATCTTCACCGGATTGACCTTTTCCTTCGAATAATCGCCCTTCGACCCTCAAAAATCGCAGGACATTTAGGACGCTTAGGACGCTCCAATGCTTATCACATTTTCCAAATTTTCCCCTTCGGCTACGCTCAGGGACCGGTCTCATCTTCTCAGAGCTCAAGTCGTCCCAGTCTTCCTAGTCTTCCCAGTCTTCCCCTCTTTCTTTCCGTTTCTCTCTCGTCATTTTCCCATTTTCTCCAAGTTCCAGTTGCCCTTGTCCTCTCCTCGTTTCCTCAACGCCCCTCGGCCCTTCGGCTACGCTCAGGGCGCACATTTTCTCATTTCCACATTTTCCAATTTCCACATTCCTCCTTGACCGTTTCTTTCGTGAAATCAATTGTCTCCTTCGCCTTAAAAAAGTATCTTTGCAGATTAATCCAATTGTTAACTCCGAAAGTACCGAAAGATGGATAAGAATAGAATCCCCCTCACTAAATTTGCGTTAATATTTTCATTGATAGCTATTTGCGTTATATCGCTCGGTTTGTTTATCAACTCTGCTCCGGTGGTTAAACCGCAGGATGCAGTGCCAAAAGCCTATAATTCACCGGTTGAACTGCCCACCTCCATAGTATTCGCCGGAGAGACGGTTTCCCTGACAAATTTTGATGTTCGTGAGTCGCTGGACAGGGAACTTCTTGCCAACAGCTATTTCCAGTCGCAGACGATCCTTTATCTTAAAAAGTCAAAACGTTATTTCCATCTGATCGAACCGATCCTAAAGAAAAATAACATTCCCGACGACTTCAAATATCTCTCATTGGCAGAGAGTGGTTTCCAGGAAAAGATTATTTCTCCGGCCGGTGCGGTAGGATTGTGGCAGCTGATGAAAAAAGCGGCCATGGAAAATGGACTGGAAGTCAGCAATGAGGTAGACGAACGTTATCATGCGGAAAAATCGACTGAAGCTGCCTGCCGGTACCTGAACCGCTCGTACCATCAATATGGCAATTGGGTAAATGTTGCAGCCTCCTATAATGCGGGAATCAATGGAATCAAAAGGCAGACAGAGTTGCAGGACAGCAGAAATTATTTCGATCTGCAGCTTAACGACGAGACTGCCAGGTATGTGTACAGGATCCTTGCTTTGAAACTGATCATGGAAAATCCGGAAAAATACGGATTCAAAGTTTCTGAAGAAGAGAAATATCCTGTTCTTTCCTGTAAAGATGTTGTTGTTTCCGGCAGTGTAACGAACCTTGCTAATTATGCCCACAATCAAGGTGTCAACTACAAAATTTTGAAATATTTCAATCCCTGGCTTCGACAGTCCTATCTTAAAAACCCCTCCAGGAAGAGCTATTCGATCAAAATTCCTGAACCCGGCACCCGCACCTTTGGATTGTAATAATTGAAAGATCAGTACATGGACGGCGAAGAGAAAATTGTAGTAAGGGGAGCCCGTGAGCATAACCTGAAAAATATAACTGTTGAAATTCCGCGCAACAAGCTGACTGTAATCACCGGATTGAGTGGCAGCGGGAAATCTTCACTGGCCTTTGACACCATTTATGCCGAAGGACAGAGGAGGTACATCGAGACCTTCTCTGCGTACGCCAGAAGCTTCCTTGGCAATATGGAACGGCCTGATGTGGATGAAATCACCGGATTGAGTCCTGTCATCTCGATAGAGCAAAAGACGACCAACAAAAACCCAAGGTCGACTGTGGGAACGGTCACTGAGATCTACGATTTTCTTCGTCTGCTTTTTGCCCGTGCAGGAGAAGCCTTCTCTTACAACACCGGCGAAAAGATGGTGAAATACAGCGACGATCAGATCATCGACCTTATTCTTGAAAATTACAGCAACAAACGCACCATCCTGCTGGCTCCCATCGTAAAAGGGAGGAAAGGGCACTACCGTGAACTCTTCGAGCAGATTCGAAGGCGCGGATTTCTGTATGCCCGGGTAGATGGTGAGATTGTGGAGCTGACACATGGTTACAAAGTAGACAGGTACAAGAGTCACCACATCGAAATGGTGATTGACAAACTGGTAGTAGAGGAAAAAGATCGGAAACGCCTCCGCGAATCTCTCGACAGGGCAATGAAACATGGTGAAGGCATTGTTATGATCCTGGATCCCGATGCCGGTTCGGTTCGCTATTTTTCCCGTCACCTGATGTGCCCCACAACCGGTATCTCATACAACGATCCGGCCCCGCACAGTTTCTCTTTCAACTCGCCCCAGGGTGCCTGCCAAAAATGCAACGGATTGGGTGAAATCAACGAGATCGATTTTGCCAGAATCATCCCGGACCCAACTCTTTCCATCATTCAGGGAGGTATCGCACCGTTGGGACCCTACAAGAATACCCTCATCTTCTGGCAACTGGAGGCCTTGGCCGAGAAATACCACTTCACCATGAAGACGCCTGTCGGCGAGATCGATGAGGAGACCCTGAATGCCATCCTGCATGGTACCGGCGAACGGATCCAGTTGAAAAATTCGCCGCTGGGCAGCTCCATTGATTACACGATGACCTACGAAGGGATTGTCAAATATGTTGTGAACGAAAAGAGCGATAACCTCTCCAAAAGTGCACAGAAATGGGCCGATCAGTTTCACAAAACCTGCAAATGCCCCGACTGCAACGGTCAGAGGTTACAAAAGGAACCACTTCACTTCAAAATTGACGGAAAAAATATCGCTGAACTTGCCATGATGGATATCAGCGAACTCTCCTCCTTCTTTACCGATATCGGAGAACGGATGAGCAAACGTCAACGGCAGATTGCATCTGAAGTGAACAAGGAGATCATTACCCGGTTGAGTTTCCTGCTGGATGTCGGATTGAACTACCTGTCTCTCGACCGTCCCTCAGCAACCCTTTCTGGCGGAGAATCGCAACGAATCCGGCTGGCTACCCAGATCGGCTCGCAACTCGTCAATGTGCTTTATATTTTGGATGAGCCCAGCATCGGACTTCACCACCGCGACAACCTGCGGCTTATCCGGTCGCTTCAGCAATTGCGCGACACCGGCAACTCGGTCATCGTGGTGGAACATGACCGCGACATGATGTTGCAGGCCGACTACCTGATCGACATGGGGCCTCATGCCGGCCGCTTCGGCGGAGAGATCGTTGCCGCCGGTACCCCGACAGAAGTATTAAAGATAGACACACTCACTTCACAATACCTGACAGGTAAGAAAGAGATCAAGGTTCCCAAAGTCCGGAGGGCAGGAAATGGCAAAATATTATCGCTCAAAGGAGCATCCGGCAACAACCTGAAGTCGATCGATGTAGATTTTCCGTTGGGAAAATTTATTTGTGTGACAGGTGTATCAGGAAGCGGAAAATCTACTTTGATCAATGAAACGCTGCTTCCTATTCTGAGTCAGTATTTTTACAAATCGCTCGACGATCCATTGGCTTACCAATCCGTCATCGGGATAGGCCATCTGGACAAAGTGGTTGAGGTGGATCAATCCCCTATCGGACGAACACCCCGGTCGAATCCTGTGACTTACTGTGGTGTCTTCACCGAAATCAGGACGCTTTTCACCCTACTGCCTGAAGCCAAGATCAGAGGCTACAAGCCCGGTCGTTTCTCCTTCAATGTGAAAGGGGGACGCTGCGAGGCCTGCGAAGGGGCCGGACTGAAAACCATCGAGATGAATTTCCTGCCCGATGTCTATGTTCATTGCGACAAATGCAACGGCAGGCGTTACAACCGCGAAACCCTCGAAATCAGGTTCAAGGGCAAATCAATCAGCGATGTGTTGGATATGACCATCCAGCAAGGGGTCACCTTTTTCGAAAATATTCCAGCGATCTCGCACAAATTGCGAACCATCGAGGAAGTTGGCCTGGGCTACATCACCCTTGGCCAGGCTTCAACTACGCTATCCGGAGGTGAAGCCCAACGCGTAAAACTTGCCACCGAATTGAGCAAAAGAGACACAGGCCGGACCCTGTACATCCTGGACGAACCAACCACCGGACTGCACTTCGAAGATATCCGCGTGTTACTGGATGTCCTCAACAAACTCGTCGAGCGGGGAAATACGGTCATAGTGATCGAGCACAACATGGAGGTGATTAAAATGGCCGATCATATCATCGACATCGGACCGGAAGGAGGTCGTGAAGGAGGAAGGCTGCTTTGCAACGGGACTCCGGAGGAGCTGGTGAAGCATGAGGATTCGTATACGGCGAAGTATTTGAAGGAAGAGTTGAAGCACGGTTGAAAGACTAGGACGACTAGTATGACTAGGACGAGTCGTCCCAGTCATCCTAGTCGTCCACTCGTCCTAGTCCTCCATCATGTAACATAAAACTACTATTTTCGTTGAATCACATATGAATAAAAAAGATCCCATAATCATCGAAATGTTTTATACTTTAACCTGTCCAAATTGCAGGACGCTGAAGCGCATGCTTCAAGCGGTTTTACCCGAATTTGGAGAGAAATTCAAGTTCGAAACCACACTGGCCAATATGCCTGCCGGAATGATAAGAACCATGAAATTAGGTATTTATGTAGTGCCGACACTTTTGATCGATAACAAAATTGTTTTCAGGGAAGTACCTTCGAAACAAGATTTGATAAATAAACTTAAAACTTATTGAGTATGGAAACAAAGAAAAAACTGAGGTGTCCGCTGGGTGTACCGGGAGGTATAATCGCAGCATTGATTGGTCTTTCCGGTATTGTTTGCAGTTTAATGCATACCGATCAGCCCTATGCATGGCATGGTTTTGCCGTATCACTGGCTTTGTTTTTGTTGGCAGGTCCTTTTGTTCGCATTACCATGATGGTGCATTCTGCCAACGACCGTCTCGATGAACTGGAAAGCAAGATCGACAAGAAATAATTGCAATATGCGATCATACAAATAAAGTCCCGGTTTTTATTCCGGGACTTTATTTTGTTCCGGAAAAATCATCCGGCCTTTTTTTTCTATAAATTTGAGAAACTGATCAGTTATGAAGAATTTAGAGATTTACTGTGTCAATACCGGTACCAGCGACAACTTCCCGCTAGGAACCACTCTTTCAGAAATTGCGAAAAAAATGGGAATATCCCTGGATGGTACCATCTGCGGGGCTTACGTGAACAACAGGGTGAAACCTATGGATTTTGAGCTGGTCAAACCTAAGCGGATCGAATTCTTCGATTACACCAACCGCGACGGGCAGCGGCTCTACCTTCGTACCCTCTCGTTCATCCTGTTTGCCGCTGTTAAGAACCTCTGGCCGGATGCAAGGCTGAAGATCGATCATGCCATCTCCAAGGGCTATTATTGCAGGATCGAAGAGCTTGGCCACCAGATCATTGAAGAAGATATCTGGCTGATCAAAGAGGAGATGAAAAACCTTATCCACCAAAATCTCCCGATCGAACGAATGGCAATGTCAACAGAAAAGGCCATTGAACTATATGAACAGGAAGGCCTTACCAGGAAAGTTGAACTTTTTAAAGGATACGGCCGGTTGTATGCGCCAATTTTTGAGCTGGGCGGCCATTATAATTTCTTTTATGGTCATCAACTCATCTCAACCGGTCAGATTACCAAATTTGGTTTGGAAAAATATTTCGACGGACTGCTGCTTCGTTTTCCTAAACAGAACAACATGGATGAACTGGAGCCGGCCATCGAACAGGAAAAGCTGTTTGGAATCTTCAGGGAACACAAGCAACGTACCGCCCTTCTTGGGGTGAACGACATTTCCCACCTCAACCAGATGACTGCCTGCGGTCGTGCAGGAGATGTGATCAAAGTATCGGAGGCGCTGCACGAAAAGAAAATCGCAGAGATTGCTACCATCATCTCCGAAAGACACGACAAAGTCAACCTGATTCTTATAGCCGGGCCATCAAGTTCCGGAAAAACAACCTTCAGCAAACGCCTCAGCGTACAACTGGCTGTCAATGGCTTACATGCCATTCAAATTTCGCTCGACGATTTTTTTGTGGATCGTAATCACACTCCACTGGATGAACATGGAGCCTTCGACTTTGAGGCCCTCGAAGCCATTGACATCAAATTCTTCAACCATGTTCTGGTCAAACTTATGAATGGGGAAAGGGTCGAAATGCCACGGTTTGACTTTCAATCGGGCGAAAGAACTTTCAAAGACGAATTCTTACAAATGGATAAATACCATATCCTGATCATTGAAGGAATTCACGGCCTCAATCCCGGATTGATCCCTATGATTGAACCGGAAAAATGCTATAAGATTTTCATCTCAGCGCTGACTCAAATCTCGATAGATGAGCACACCTATGTGCCAACCACCGACAACCGGTTGTTGCGAAGAATGATCAGGGATGCGAAATACAGGGGATACAGTGCCTCAACAACCATCCAGCGATGGCCAAGTGTGCGGCGCGGCGAAGAGAAATACATCTTCCCTTACCAGGAAAACGCCGATATCATCTTTAACTCTGCACTGGTTTATGAGTTGGCTGTCTTGAAAAAATACGCCAATATCCTGCTAAAAACCGTCAAAGAGAATGAACCCGAATATTCGGAAGCTGTCAGGCTTTTGGTATTTATCTCCTACTTTAGTTTTATTCCGGAGACTGAGATTCCTCCAACATCTGTTTTGAGGGAATTCCTTGGAGGAAGCAGTTTCGACTATTGATAAACCACTTTAAAATCCAGCTTGAAATCGTCGTTGGTACTGATTCCCATCAGCGATGGTGGATCAATCTTGAATTGGGTCATCTTGAGTTGAAAACTTCCTGTGAAAGTAAGTTTATTCCCCTCTTTGGTGAATTTTCCTTTTAAAGCAACCGGCTGACTGATATCATGAAAAGTCATGGTTCCTGTTGAGGTAAAATCACCGTCTTCGATGGTCACTGAAGAACTTACAAAAGTGACATTCGGAAATTTCAACGCTTCTGTGACCTCCATCATGTGAGAATCGCGGTTTGCATTTTTGCTGTCGAAGGTGGAGACTTTTGCAGACACAGCAACCTGATAAATTGTGCTTCTGGCATCATCGGTCAGGATAACTGAGTTGATCTCTTTGCTCTCGCCTGTCCAGGCATGTAATGGGTGGTTCATCGCATAGGTAATGGATGACTCTTCCTTCACATTACTTACCTTAACTTTATTTTGTGCAAATAGGCTGACAACCAACACGAGGCAAATCAGCAGTAACCCAAGTTTTTTCATAACTTTAATTTTTCGATATTTTACGTTTCCCTGGAAAGAAGGTTACTGCGCAAAGAACGCAAAGTTAGAACTTGATCACAATCATCGAGGCGGCAAAGGCCCCGAAAGCAGTATAGGCAGCAGCCCGGTGGTATGGGCGCAGGCTGGGATTGCCCTCCAGTGAACCTGCAAGTATATTCGTTGCTATCATCGCCGATAAATGGATGATTGCCAAACCGCGGTGCAGTTTGATGCTGCTATAACCTTTTCGCTCGTTTAGCATCTTTGGCGGAGCAAAAAGCGACAAAGCCGCCGTACTGAAATAGCCAATATTGACCGCGGCGCCCAATCCTTCGTGTGTATCTTTCAGACTTTGATAATTAGAACCAGTAGCGTTATAGAGCTTCGCTCCTACAATACCCTGCGCTACCATCCCACCTAAAGTCAGCATACCCATGACCTGGTGTGCAACCAGCATGGTCCGTCTGACCTTCAGCTCTTGCTGCCTTTTTTCCGGGGTCAGTTCAAAGGCGTTAAAATTGCGCATCAACCCCTTTTCCCCCCAGAAAATCCGTTGGGTGAAAAGTATTTTATCGGGCAACAGCTTGGTCTTTCCCGGTGCGGTTTTGTTCATTTCCCCAAGCAAATCGACTGTGGCAGTCGTATCTTTCTGAGCTTTCGACTGGAAGGAGACCAATGCAACAAGTAACACAATCATCGTTAATATCTTCATAATCACAAATTTGAAATAAAACAATTAAATAAAGGCAGGTAAGGGTTTCGAACGGCCCAAACGTACCAATATTAAAAAAATAATTAAAAAAAAGTTCGGAAAATTTTAACCCAGAAGTCTTTTAACGCACTCGGAAATCAATTTCCCATCCACTTTACCGGCCAGCTCTTTCGTTGCAATGCCCATCACCTTACCCATCTCTTTCATGGAGGTAGCACCGCTGGCAGTTATAATTGCCTGAACCGCAGAGGTAAGTTCCTCCCCGCTCATCTGTTTTGGAAGATAACCATCGTAAACCTTTACCTGGGCCAACTCAAAGTCGGCCAGATCAGCCCGCTTCTGCTGAAAATAGATTTCGGCAGAATCGCGTCCCTGCTTGGCGAGTTTCGAAATTGCCCGGATGGCATCCTCGTCGGAAAGATCCTCTGCCCCACTTTTGGCGGTTTTGGCCTCCAGCAACACCTTCTTGATGTTCCTGACAGCCTCGAGCCGCTCTTTATCACGTGCCAGCATGGCTGCACGGATGTCGTCGTTTACCTGTTCGAATATTGACATTTCAGTTGAGAGTTATGAGTTGTGAGTTATGAGTTATAAAACAAATCTTGTACCTATCGTTCTTGCAATTTTCCAATTTCCATATTTTCCAATTTTCCACTTCGGCTACGCTCAGGGACCGGTGCAATTTTCACATTTCCACATTTTCCAATTTTCACATTCCCTTAGTCAGCCTTATCGTGCAAAAAGGAGTTGTTCTTCCTCAGCTTAAGGCCGTCTTCCGGATTGTTGGTGATGGAATAACGCGACATGGACTTGTCATTGCCGGTAATATTTCCGGGTTTTTGTTGTTTCATCCTGCGTCGTTCGAAGGCCGGGATTTTGGTCAGCTCGTTGATGTACTCTTCCGTCTGGTTGTAAAAATCGACGTGCATCACTTTTTTGACAACTTCCGGGGCTCCGGAGAAAGGATCGATCATCCGCTTGGGATAGAGCCGGTTGATGACCGACTCCTGTGGATCGTCCGTCCATTCATGTCCGCCGGTTTCTTCTCCCGCGAAGAAGGTTTCCGATTTTGATGAAGGGTGATTGCCATCCGTTACATCATCACCGATAGAGACCCTAACCTTCTCTTCCGCGAGTCCGGTCCTGAATTCCGGAATGGAACTGCTTTTAAATCCGGTGGCTACCACAGTCACGGTCAGGGCATCTCCCAGAGACGGGTCTACCGCGATTCCGTGGATGAGGTCCGCGTTGTTTCCGGCCATCTCCTGAACATATTCGTTGACCAGGTTTACCTCGTCCATGGTGACCTCTTTGTCCTCGCCGGAGGTGATGTTGACCAGAATATTCCGGGCGCCGCGTATATCGTTGTTGTTGAGCAGAGGGGAGTTGAGGGCCCCTTCGGCAGCTTTGCGTGCACGGTCCTCCCCACTGAAGGTGGCCGATCCCATGATGGCTACCCCCGAATTTTGCATCACGGTACGAACATCCTCAAAGTCGACATTGATGAACCCTGTACTTGTAATGATATCGGCGATGCCTCTGGCCGCAGTGGCCAGAACGTCATCCGCTTTGGCAAAAGCCTTGGAGATGGGAAAATCCCCGTAAATCTCACGGATTCGCTCATTGTTGATGATGAGCAATGAATCCACATGTCCCTCCATCTGCCGGATCCCTTCGATGGCTTGCTGTATGCGAAGTTTTCCTTCGTTGCGGAAGGGGAGCGTCACAATGCCAATGGTGAGAATCTTGTTGGTACGTGCCACCTCCGCGATGACCGGGGCGGCACCCGTGCCGGTACCTCCGCCCATCCCTGCAGTGATAAAGACCATCTTGGTATTTCCCGAGAAAATCGCCTCGATCTCTTCGATATTTTCGTTGGCCGATGCGCAACCAACAGTGGGTTTGTTCCCTGCACCCCGGCCTTCGGTCAGCGCAGAACCAAGCTGGACCTTAACGGGTACCGGACTTTTGAGCAGGTGCTGAACATCTGTGTTGCAGATGGCAAAATCGACATCCTTGATTCCCTGACGGTACATATGGTTGACAGCGTTGCTGCCGCCCCCGCCAACCCCAATCACCTTGATGATGTTTTCTGAAGCCGTTGGTAAATCGAAGTCTATGAGATCCTTCATAATATATAAATTTATTCGTTTTTATCTATTTAACCTCTTCATCCTCGTCCGAAAATAGTCCGCCAAACTGTTGGTTAAACCATTTTGATATCGATTCACGTTCTGTTTTCTTTCCTGGTTTCCCAGCCTGATCCCCGGCCCTTTTCCCAGTTACCTGCGCTACCGGTGTGGCAGGCTCTGCCACCGGTTCATCCTCAGGGGCGAAATATTCATCAGTCACAGAGATGCCCATAAATTCTATCTCTTCCGGCTGGGAAGCAGTTTCGTTTACCTTTGGGATTTCGTCTGTTACCACGAAGGCATTACTTTCAAGAGCAACCTTCCCGGTAGCAGGGGGAGTGTTTCTGATCGGGTTTGGATCATGTTCAAATCCTGTGGCGATGATGGTTACACTGATTTTGTTTCCAAGCGAAGGATCGTATCCGTTACCCCAGATAATGTTGGCATTGTCGCCCGCAGCCTGCTGCAGGTAGTCGATGATCTGGCCGATCTCACCCATCCGAACCTCCTCTTCACCTGAAATGATGTTAAGGAGGATGTTCCCGGTTCCGTATATGTTGTTGCTGTCGAGCAGTGGCGACTGCAGGGCATCCTCAACGGCCTGATAAGCGCGTTCTGGCCCTTCGGCCAGTCCGGTTCCCATGATAAAGACGCCGCTGTCGCGCATCACCGTGTTCACATCCGCAAAATCGATGTTGATGTTGCCGTGAAGGGTAATGATCTCCGCACATCCTTTCACTGCGGTGCAAACGATGTCATCCGCTTTGGCAAAAGCTTCGCGTGCAGGCAATTCGCCGTAAACTTTGTGCAAATTTTCATTGCTGATCACCAGCATACAATCGACGTAACGATCGAGTTTCAGGATGCCCTCCATCGCCTGATCGTACCGGAGTTTACCTTCCTTTTTGGAGGGCATGGTCACTACCGCGATGGTCAGGATGTCCATGTCTCTCGCCAATTGGGCTATAATAGGCGCGGCGCCGGTTCCGGTCCCACCACCCATCCCGGCAGTGATAAAGACCATTTTGGTCCCCGCCTCAAGGATTTGCCTCACCTCACCCAGGTTTTCAATGGCCGCCTGTTCTCCCTTTTTCGGAGCGTTGCCGGCCCCCCGGCCTTCGGTGAGGGTTACGCCAAGCTGAATTTTAACAGGGACAGAACTATTGGCCAGGGCCTGAGCGTCGGTGTTGCATATCACAAAATCAACGCCTGCTATTCCATTCCGAAACATGTGGTTGACGGCATTACTGCCACCGCCGCCAACACCAATCACTTTGATGATGGAGTTGTACTCGTTCCTGAAACCAAATGTCAACAGATCGTCAGATATATTTTCCATGTCATTTATTTTTATTTATGATCCGGCTCCTCAAACAGGTTGTCGAAACCATCTTTGAATTTGCCGACAAGGTCAGAAAAGCCCCTGGTTTTGCGTTTGACAGGTTCTGCTCTGGGTGCCTCTTCCTGGACAATTGGATCGACCATCCCTGCCGGATATTTTAAGTTTCTTGAGTTAATCAGACCGTGAATAAGAATGCCGAGAAGGTTGGCGGAAGCGGGCGTGGCAAGCTGTTCGTTGAAAAGCTGCTCTTTCATGACCACGATTGGTCTGCCATAACGTACGTCCAGTCCGGTCATGTAACTGACCACCTTATCGAGGCCGTTCAATCCGGCGCCTTTCCCTGTCAGTACGATCCCTGCACCAAGTTTATCTACATACCCCGATGATTCGAGCTGGAAGTTCACCCACTCCATGATCTCCTCCACCCTGGCCTGAATAATCCCTGCAAGGCTTTTAAAAGAGATCTCTTTCCCGGGCCATCCTTCAACTTCCGGAATCTGCGCCACTTTGTTTTCCGGGGCGAGTTCGGTCATGGCAAACCCACAATTGACCTTCACCATTTCTGCATGCCGCGGAATAATGTTGCACCCCTCCTTGATATCGTTGGAGATCACGTTTCCGCCGAAAGGCAACTCAAGGGCAAGTCTCAGTTTATTTTCGTAATAGAGCGAAATACCGGTTGTGCCGGCACCCATATCGAGCAGCACCACTCCGGCCTCCTTCTCATCCTGCGAAAGGCAGGCAGTTCCCTGCACGAACGGATTGATGAAGACCATTGCCAGTTCGAAACCGGCCTTTTCGGTAGCCCTGGTCAGGTTCTTCTCGTAATTGTCGGAGGCAAGGATGATGTTGAAGGTGGCATCTATCCGCCGTCCTGCAATACCGACCGGCTTGTTGATTTCGCGTTCACCATCAACCACATACTCCGTTGGGACGAGATGGTATATCTTTTCTCCCGGTTGCACAGCATGGCGTCGCGCCTCGTCCGACAAGCCTTTCACGATCCCCTGCGTCACCTCGTTCCCTTCCGTCATCCGGTAGCAGGAGTAAGGCCGGTTCCCGATTTTTTGTCCCGAGATCCCTGCATACAGCTTCTTCACCTTCAGGTTGGTGGCCCGCTCAAGAACGGAGACTGCTTTGCGGATGGATTCGGCGGCATCATCGATGTTTACCACCACACCGTTTCGCACTCCCTGCGTAACGACTTCACTGAATGCCAATACATCAAGCTTATTGTCTGATGTAAACCGCCCCAGAATTGCCCTGGTGTGGCTGGTGCCGATGTCAATAGCGGCTGCTAATTCCCTAGTCTGGCTCATCTCTTCTATTTTTTTAAACAGATTACAAGATTTTTATACGACAGATTGATCGATTTGTACAATGTCCATCCCCCGTTTTTAAAACCTTCCTTGTATAGCGCTTTCAAATTTCTCAATTTTACCTGATAATCTTCAGGCGGTCCGAAATATATCAGCTGGTCCCCAACCCGGGGAACCATGGTCAAATTTCCATTTCCGCCCACATGGATCTGATCTATCTGGGCATTCAGGAACGGATCTTCCTGGATGTATGTAATAAGCGGAAGAAGCCGCTTACGCGCATATTCATAAGCAATTACACCTGAAACCATCATCACCCGAGGGGTATAATTCGGTGTCCAGTCGATGCTTTTGCCCAGCTTGTCCATGTAGTAATCGCGTCCGGGCTGGTCGACCCTGAACTGTGGATCACGCTGCCGGATCCGTACAACTACAGATCCTTCACCCGGCTTCCCTCTGCCAACAATGGAGGTAAATACCGTCGCCTCTTCCACAGCTTTTATTTTTCGCAGCCCCTCTTCGATATTTCTAAGATCGATGTAATCGAGGTTCCTTTTCAGGATGTTCGGATAGCGGTTCAACACCCATGTTCTGACCTCCCTACTACTTAAAAATTGATTTTCTGTCGAATCGGTTATCTCTACCCTGACGTCGGTGCAGACAATTTTGTTGCGTTCGAAAATGGAAAATCCCAGCGAGAGGAATACCATTCCGAGCACCAAACACCAGACCAAAAGATAGCCAATTTTTTTAATCATTATTTTTCTCCTTCAGGTATGCAACAATGGGATTGACCAGGCGGTCGATATCACCTGCTCCCAAGGTAAGCAATATATCTATTTGATAATCATCAAGAATTGCAGTAAAATCGGCTGCAGAACATCTTCTTTTAGATTTCAGCTTCATTTTATCCAGGATCATTCCGGCATCCACCCCCGGGATAGGCTCCTCCCTTGCGGGATAGATCTCCATCACAAGCGCCTCATCCAGCAAATCGAGGCTTTCAGCAAAACCGTCCACGAAATCCCGGGTACGGGTAAAGAGGTGCGGCTGAAAGATCCCTGTTATTTTCCTGCCGGGATAGAGGTGTCGAACGGAACGTATGGTTGCCTCTAGTTCTCTCGGATGGTGCCCGTAGTCGTCTATATAGACAGTGGTTGCACTTTTGTACCGAATGTCGAAACGCCGCTCGACCCCTTTGTAATTGGGCACTGATGCAAGAATCTCCTCTTGGGTCACCCCGTTCAGCAAAGCCAGGGCCATCGCTGCCGTTAGGTTTTCAACATTCATCAGCCCGGGATAGTGAAGGGTGATTCCATGGATCGTACCAAAAGGTGAATGCAGGTCGAAACGATAGGCTCCCTCTGTCACCGTGATATTCTCTGCCTTGAAATCTGCCTTCTCCGAAACGGAATAGGTAAAGTAGCGGATTTTTTTGTTCCAGTTACGGTCGATGGCTACCCCTTTTCGGTATAGCAACACTCCACCTGCATTGATTTGGCCGGTAAAAGTGGCAAAAGCCTCCACCAGATGACCGGCAGTTCCGTAAATATCGAGGTGATCGGGATCCATCCAGGTAATGACGGCCATTTCGGGGAAGAGTCGCAGAAAAGAGCGGTCGAACTCATCGGCCTCGGCAACCATCACCTTGCTGTTGTTGGCCGGAAGCAGCAGATTGGTGCCATAGTTTCTTGAAAGTCCGCCCATGAAGGCGATGCAGTCTATATGAGACTCCCTGAGCAGGTAGGCAGTCATCGTGGTAACGGATGTTTTCCCGTGTGTGCCTGCCACAGCGATACAATTTTTGTTGCGACTGAGCGATCCAAGCACTTCCGATCTTTTGGCAATGGTAAAACTGTTTGCCCGTAACCATTTCAACTCGCCAAAATGTTCAGGTACGGCAGGGGTAAAAATGACCAGGGTATCTTCACGCTCTTCAAGCTTTGGTGAAATTGTCAGATCCTCGTTGAAATGGACAGGAATTCCCTCCGCAATCAACTCATCGGTTAGAGGAGAAGGGGTCTTGTCGTACCCTGAAACCTGTTTTCCGGCAAAACTAAAATAACGGGCAAGGGCGCTCATGCCGATTCCACCTATTCCCAGCAGGTAAACATATTTTATTTTTTCAGTCTCAACCATTTTTAATCAATGAAAGTATTACATCTACAATATCTTTCGTCGCATTGGGAGTTCCCATCTCCCTCATTTTTACTGAGAATTCACTCAGACGTTGTTCGTCGTTGACCAGTTTGAGCGCCTTTTCCACCAACTTTTCCCCAACTTCTGCGTCTGTGATGAGCAGGGCGGCGCCCCGATCGGCAAGTGCACGGGCATTTGCTGTCTGGTGATCCTCAGCTACATTGGGCGAAGGCACGAGTATGGAAGGCATTCCCAGGACGCAAAGTTCGCTGATGGTACCTGCACCTGCCCTTGAGATCACCAGATCGGCTGCCGCGAAAGCCAGGTCCATGCGTTGGATGAATTCCAAAAGATGGAGATTCCCGGTAGGGTGGTTATCCAGTTCAGCTTTCATATCCTGGTAATATATTTTACCCGTTTGCCAGAGAAACTGCACACCGGAAGAGCGAATCAGATCGAGTTTGGTACGAATACCATTGTTAATGGAGCGGGCGCCTAAACTTCCGCCGATGACCAAAATGACGGGTTTCCCGCGTTCGAGTCCGAAAAATTTATACGCCTCTTCCCTCTTTTCTGCGATACCCTCCAACCCTTTCCGGATTGGATTCCCTGTGAAAACAATCTTCTCTTTTGGGAAAAAACGTTCCATATTTGGATAGGCAACACATATTTTACTTGCCTTTTTACCAAGAATCTTGTTGGTTACACCAGCATAGGAGTTCTGCTCCTGCAAAAGTGTAGGAATGCCCATTTGCGTGGCAACTTTCAGGATCGGCCCGCTGGCATAACCTCCAACGCCTATCGCGCAGTCTGGTTTGAAATTTTTAACCACCGACCTGGCCTTCCACAATGACATCAGCAGCTTTGGCACAAATAGTAGGTTACGCCAGATCTCTCCCCTGTGGAAACCGGCTACCGGCAGTCCGATGATCCTGAATCCCGCGGCTGGTACCTTCTCCATCTCCATCTTGCCCAACGCACCGACAAAGAGAATCTCCGCATCCGGCATACGCTGTTTCAATCCTTCAGCAATGGACAATGCCGGGAAGATGTGCCCCCCTGTTCCGCCTCCGCTGATGATAAAACGATGGTTGTTCATATATTCAAGGTTCAAAGTTTAATGTTCAAGGTTTGAAAGCAGAATCTCTTCTTCCGAAAAGTCATCGTCTTCGCTTTGTTCTGAAATATCATCCTGTTTCAGCATTTCTGACTGGTTCTCAGCGCTGATACTCAGTAAAAAACCAAAAATAAATGCTGTAAAGACCTGAGAAGTACCACCCCAGCTTATCCAGGGTAGCGGCTGACCGGTAACCGGAATGGCCCCTGAGGAGACACCCATGTTTACAAGCGCCTGCATCATGAGCATGGTTACAGCCCCGGTGGCGAGGTAGAGCGGAAAGGTCCGTTTACAGGCTTTGATAATCATCAGTCCCCTGGTAAGAATAATCAGGTAGAGCAAAACAATGAATGCGGCAAAAAACAGACCATACTCTTCGACAATGATCGCGAAAACAAAATCGTTGTATGCGGCGCTCATCCTGTTACTTATATCTCCTTTGCCAACACCCACACCGAAAAAACCTCCGTTGTATATGGCTATTTTGGCAAATTCATCCTGTGTCAGGCCCTCGTCCTGTTTGGGATCTGATCCGCTGATGTACCTGTCAATCCGGTTGAATACCGTCTCAACCCTAGTTCCTTTGTAGACAATCTCCGGCAATTGCTTGCGCACCAGAAACAACGAGACAGCGAAAATCAACCCAACCAACACAGTACCTGCAAGATACCTCATGGGCATCTGCGCGACAAACATCATGATAAAGGCGGTAGCCATCAACAATACTGCAGAAGAAAAATTCACCTTAAGCAGCAAGAGCGCCAACAAGCCCATAACGAGAAGAATTTTAAAGAATGACTTTCTTCTTGACTCATCACTCTCCCCTGTGCTGGAAAGAATTCTTGCTACCCACATGATGACCGCCACCTTGGCCAACTCTGCCGGTTGAAAACTAAAAAATCCGAGTGGTATGGTACGACCTGAGCCCCTTCCGATTAATATTCCAAGCAAGATGAAACCAACGGCCGCCACCAGTGCCAGATTTGCATATTTGTTATATGTTTTAATCCTTACAAATTTTAGCATCAGCAGGATAAACATGAATCCAATCATCTGAACGATCACCTGTCTGAAGATGTAAAATGAGGTATTGCCATTGGACCGTCTGAAAGCAAGCGCCCCCGTCGAACTATAGACCACCAGGATAGAGATGAATGACATCACAAAGATGACGATCCAAATCTTTTTGTCTCCCTTTAACCTGCTTATGTAATCACTAAATTTCATTCTATCATAGATTTCTGACTGCCTCTTTAAACTGGCGACCGCGATCCTCGTAATTTTTAAACAGATCAAAACTTGCGCAAGCCGGTGAAAGGAGAACCGAATCTCCTTTTGAAGCAAGGAAATAGGCGCTGCGAACCGCTTCTTCCATGCTTTTCGTTTCCACCATTTCGATCCCTGTTGCCTCGAACGCCGCCTTGATTTTGCTGTTATCCACACCAAGACAGACAATTGCTTTGACCTTCTCCTTGACAAGATCCATCAATTGTGAATAATCGTTGCCCTTGTCGGTCCCGCCTACAATCCAGACCACATCTGTCGACATGCTTTCGAGCGCATACCAGACTGAGTTGACATTGGTTGCCTTGGAGTCGTTGATAAACTCAATTTCGTGTACCCTCATGAACCTTTCCAAACGGTGCTCGACCCCCTGGAAGTCGCTCAGGCACTCCCTTATATCGTCCTTGCGAAGTTTGAGCACCATTCCGGAAATTCCGGCAGCCATTGAGTTGTTCACGTTGTGTTTTCCTTGCAGTGCCAGTTCTAAAATTGTCATATCGAAAATATTATTGTATACATTTAAATTTATTTTGTCCTCTTCTACCCATCCTCCGGTGGTTAGCCGATGGGATAACGAAAAGGGCAGTTTCATAGCAGAGAGACTCCTTTTCGCCAGTTCTTCGGCAATGACAGGGTCGTCGTCGTTGTAGATGAAGAAGTCTTCACTCGTTTGGTTTTGAACTATTCTGAATTTTGAGTCGGTATAGTTTTGCATGTCGTAGTTGTACCTGTCGAGATGATCAGGGGTGATGTTGGTCAGGATGGCGATGTTGGCCCTGAAATCAAACATTCCATCCAGCTGGAAACTGGAGATTTCGAGTACATAATAGTCGAAATCCTCTTCGGCCACCTGACGGGCAAAGCTCTTGCCGATGTTGCCTGCCAGACCGACCTTTAACCCTGCACGTTTAAGCAGATCGTAAGTCAGCAGTGTGGTGGTGGTCTTTCCGTTACTGCCGGTAATACAGATCGTGGTTGCATTGTTATAAAGGCCGGCAAATTCAATCTCAGAGATCACCCGGACTCCTTTGTTTACAAGAGACTTTATGATAGGCGCTTTATCCGGGATACCGGGACTTTTAACCACCAGATCCGCGTTCAATATCAATTCAGGAGTGTGCTGCAGCTCTTCGAAAGTAATGTCATGCGCTTCGAGGTCGGCTTTGTAGGGATCCTGAATGGCGCCAAAGTCCGAGACAAAAGTCTCAAACCCTTTGGCAACAGCGAGAATCGCGGCGCCAACGCCACTTTCTCCTCCACCCAGAACGACCAAACGCTTTTTGACCATGGCTATCGTATTTTGAGTGTCGCAATTGTTAATACAGAGAGAATGATTCCAACAATCCAGAAGCGGGTCACGATTTTTGCTTCAGGAAACCCCTTTTTCTGAAAATGGTGGTGAAGCGGGGCCATCAGGAAGATCCTGCGGCCTTCGCCATATTTCTTTTTGGTGTATTTAAAGTAGCCGACCTGTATCATGACCGAGAGGTTCTCGATCAGGAAAATGCCGCAGAGCAACGGAATCAGGATCTCCTTGCGAATAATGATGGCAAAGACCGCCAGAATACCTCCCAGCGAAAGGCTGCCGGTATCACCCATAAATACCTGCGCCGGATAGGAATTGTACCATAAAAAACCGATGCACGCCCCGATAAACGCGGAGATAAAGACGGTAAGCTCACCGGTAAACGGGATGTACATGATGTTCAGGTATCCGGCATAGATGAAGTTACCACTGAGGTAGGCAAAGACTCCGAGGGTGGTTCCGCTGATGGCCGAAACACCCGTCGCCAGCCCATCTAGCCCATCCGTGAGATTTGCCCCGTTCGACACCGCAATGATGATGAAAATGATGATCAGGGCATAGAGAAACCAGACCACTTTGTCGGCATTTTTACCTGTAAAGCTTACCAGCCATTTGTAATCGAATTGATGGTCTTTGATGAAAGGCAGTGTGGTTTCCGTTGATTTCCGGTCGATTGTGACCTGTTTGTACTCCTTTTTCCCGGTCACTGCATTGATGACTGATTCTGTTTTCACCCTCCCGTTGGGAAGATAAACCTGGTCGCGAACGATCACGCTGTCGTCGAAATAGAGTGTTCCGGCAACGATCAAACCGAGCATCACCTGCCCCATGATCTTAAATCTGCCAGCAAGTCCCTGCTTATCTTTCAGGAAAACCTTGATGTAATCATCGATGAACCCAATCACTCCCAGCCATACGGTAGTTATGATCATGAGGATGATGTACACGTTGTCGAGTTTAGCAAAAAGAAGGACCGGTATCAAAATTGAGGTCAATATGATGATTCCGCCCATGGTTGGTGTTCCTTTCTTCTGCATCTGTCCTTCCAGTCCGAGATCACGAATCTCCTCGCCTATCTGCTGTCTATGCAGCATGCGAATGACGCGTTTCCCCCAAATGGTCGATATAAAAAGTGCTGCAATAACAGCCATCGACGACCGGAAGGAGATGTATTCAAACATCCTTGCACCGGGTATATCAAAATTTTCAAGGTATCTGAAGAGGTAATAAAGCATGGTTAGTTAAGTGTAGATGCGTTAAAAATTTCATTTACAATTTCACGGTCATCGAAATGGTATTTTACACCCTTGATCTCCTGGTAATCTTCATGTCCTTTACCGGCAATCAGGATGATATCGCCCGGATGGGCCATCATGCAGGCAGTACGAATGGCCTCTTTCCTGTTGGTGATGGCCACCACTTTTGCACGCATGGCAGCAGGTACACCTGCCATCATATCGGCAATGATCTGCTCGGGCTCTTCCGACCTTGGATTATCGGAGGTCAGAATGAGACGGTCGCTGGCCTGGACAGCTTCAGCGGCCATCTCCGGTCTTTTGGTTTTATCGCGGTCACCGCCGGCCCCAACGACACAGAACACCAGCTGATCACCGGTTCTGGTTTCATTGATGGTGGAGAGGACATTTTTGAGTGCATCAGGAGTGTGGGCATAATCGACCACGGCAAAAAATCCGACTGGTGAGCGAAATATCTCGAAACGGCCATCCACCGGTTTCAATAGGCTCATCACCCGCAGTACCTCCTCGCTATCAGCGCCCAAAAGCAAAGCGGCAGCATAGACTGCCAATAGGTTATAGGCATTGAAATTACCGGCAAAATGGTTCCAGAACTCTTTCCCGTTGATGTTCAAAAGCATTCCGTCGAAATGACTTTCGATCACTTTGACCTTGAAGTCGGCCATGGTTCGGGCCGAATAAGTATATTTTTTTGCCGTACAGTTTTGCAGCATGACCAAACCGTTTTTGTCATCGGCATTGGTCAGGGCAAAAGCGCCGGGCGTTAGATCATCGAAAAATCGCTTCTTGGCATTGCGGTATTCGATAAATGTCTTGTGGTAATCGAGATGGTCGTGCGTCAGGTTACTGAAGATGGCCCCATCGAACGAAATTCCTGCAATTCGCTGCTGATCAATGGCATGCGAACTAACCTCCATGAAACAATGGGTACATCCGGCAGCCACCATTTCGGCCATGACTGATTGAATTTGTAGCGCGTCAGGCGTAGTATGTGTCGCTACCGTCCTAAACCCCCCGATGTAGTTGCACACCGTGGAGAAGAGACCGCAGGTGTGTCCCAGTGCCGTAAATAAACGGTATAGAAGTGTCGCGGTAGTCGTTTTACCGTTGGTGCCGGTTACACCCACAACCTTCATTTTTTCGGAAGGATGATCGTAGAAATTGGCCGCTGCCATACCCAGGTCTGAAAGGCTGTTATTGGAGAGAATCCAGGTTACTGAAGGATCCGGATTCTCCGGTAGGACACCGCACAATACCGCCGATGCCCCTTTTTCAATAGCCATCCGGATGTATTGATGCCCGTCGGCATGCGTTCCTGAGGTGGCCACAAAGAGCGAACCACTGATCACCTTGCGCGAATCGAAAGCGATACCGGAGATCTCCCTTCCGGTGTCTCCAACAACTTTTAAACCGCCGATGCCCAACAATATATTTTCTAATCTCATCATTATCCTAATGTTAGCGTGATATTTTGTCCTCTTTTCATTGGATCACCCGCCCTTAAAGACTGAGATTTTACCTTTCCAAATCCCCTCATCGAAACCCTCAACCCCGATTTTTCAAGCAGATACACGGCATCTGTTACCCCCATTCCTTTCACATTGGGGATGGTCCCGGGTTTGAGCTCCCTGCTGGTGACCGATACTCCGTCCTCTTCCCTGTTGGCCTCAACCCATTCCGATTTGTAAAAGCTCCAGCCATTCATGATGTCCAGTTCGTTCAGTACCTTCGCAATATCTTTTTTCCTTCCCGCCGCTAATCCGGGATAATCTTCGGGTATGTCCTTACCAGGATATTTAAAACCCTCATTCTTACCCAAATCATAAGCATAGACATAATCCGCTATCTGCTTGAAAACAGGCCCGGCAACGGATCCACCATAATAATCCCCAAGCGGGTGGTTGATCACCACAATGCATGAATATTTGGGTCCATCGGCAGGAAAATACCCAACAAAGGAGGCCTGGTAAACCCTACTGCCATTGCGGCCATAACCCTCATTTCGGTTGGCCACCTGTGCAGTACCGGTCTTTCCCGCAATTTTGTAATTTGATGCCTGTAATGCTTTCCCTGTACCCCGTTCAATCACCCCCTCGAGTATGGCGTGCGCCTGCCGCAGCGTGCTGTTGGAGCATATTGAGCGTTTGATGGTCTTGGTGCCAAAACTTTCACGCACTTCGCCCTCTTCCACAACTGCCTTGACCAGCCGGGGCTTCATCATGCAACCATCGTTGGCAACGGCATTGTAAAATGTGAGGATTTGTATCGGCGTCAGCCTCATCTCATAACCGTAGGAGATCTGCGTCATACTGACTCCTGACCAGGTCTTTTCGCCGGGATGGTTAAGGTAAGGTGCACTCTCGCCGCTGATGCCGACCTTAATCGGAACATCCAGTCCAAACTGATGGATCCTTTTGAAAAAATCTTTCTCTTCACCGGCATAGCTCTGGGTAATCAGTTTGGCTACACCGATATTGGAAGATACCTCGAAGGCACGTTTGGCCGTGATCTTGCCATATCCACCCTTCTTCTCGTGATCAGAATCTGTCACTTTCCATGTCTGTCTTCCATGCTTGCTAATCCAAACACCGATTCCTGCATCCACGATGGTAGAGGTATCGATTTTCCTATCTTCCATCGCGGCCATCAGGGAGGCAAGTTTGAAGGTCGAACCGGGGTCGGTACAACCTGCCGCTCCCAGGGCATAATTCTGGTAACCCTGGATAAGCTGACCTCCGCTGTTTCTGCCATAATTGGAAATTGCCTTTATGTCGCCTGTTTTTACCTCCATCAGAATAGCGGTACCATATTTCGCCATCGTTTTCTCCAGCATTTTGCGCAGGGAGTAGGATACCTGATCCTGCAATTTCACGTCGAGGGTGGTAATCAGATCGCGGCCATCGGTTGGTTCATCCAGATGAACCTCCATGGTACGGCCAGAGACATTCACCTTCTCGGCCAAACCGGGTTCACCTCTCAAATCTTCTTCAAACGACTCCTCCAGGCCAAAAGCCCCAACCTGTGCCGGATTGCCTTTGGAAACCCCCTCTTTCATCTTTCCCAGCGTCCTGCTCTCGAGGTTGCCCAGCGGATAGATCCGTTCGTAATCCTGCTCTGTGATCAGACCGCCCTTGAACTGACCATATCTGAAGATTGGAAACCTCTTTATTTTCTGAAGTCCATCGTAATCAACTTTGTGGGCAGATATCAAAAAGTAGTGGTCCCCTTTTCTGTATGCCTCTGTCAATGCCCTTTTGTAGGCAGATGCCGATTTGTCGCGGAAGAAGCGCGAGAGCATCAAAGCCAGCGAGTCGACATCGCGGGCGAAATATTTTTTCAGCGGAGGGACGCACAAATCCATCCTCAGGCTGTAGTGAGGAATGGATGCAGCCAGCGGACTGCCATCAGCGGCACAAATGGTTCCGCGCCGCGCCTGCACAGTAAGTTCTCTAGCCTGGAAGATTTTGCTTTTCTCGCTCCATTTTGGAGAGAATTGTATCTTAATCAGCAGAACGAAGATCCAAAGGACAATCACGATGATCCCGAAATAGACCACCTTAAACCTGTTCAATATGCCTTGTTTTATCTCCATTACTCTATTTTGTCGACATAAATTCTTCTGGGCGGAACCTTGGAAGTCTCGAGCCCGAGGTTGCTGTTTTTTATCCTGTCAAGAATCTCGGAGGGGCGTGTCAGCTTGATCACCTCTGCCGCTACCGCGATAGAGTGCGCCCTCAGCTCCTTCACATCCCGCTCCATGGTATCCACCTCCCGCAGAACCTTGGCGGTTTTGTACCTCACCGAGATGTTGGCCAGCAACATCAGGAAGATGACGAAGAGCAGAAGCTTGTTTTTTACAAACAGTTCGCTTTCGAAAAACTGGCCATTCAGCAGCTCTCCCAGATTAAACTTTATTTTTTTCTTTGGCTCTTCCATTATGCCGTTCTTTGTGCAATGCGTAACCGGGCGCTCCTTGCCCTTGGGTTCCTTGTAGTCTCTTCTTCACCGGGAACAATCACCTTTCGGGTGATCAATTCCAATGGCAGATGATAATGACCATAAAAATCCTGCTCGCTCTTTCCGTCAATACGACCTGACCGCATGAAATTCTTCACCATTCGGTCTTCCAGTGAGTGATAGGCTATGACCACCAACCGTCCGCCGGGGTTTAGCAACTCCAGGGTACTTTCCAAAAATGTTTCCAATGCCTGCATTTCGCCGTTCACCTCAATGCGCAAGGCCTGAAATACTTGTGCCAGGTATTTTTTCTCAACCTTCGCAGGCACGCAACGTGATATGGCATTCAAAAACTGGGTGACTGTGACTATTTTGCCGGCGTCTCTTGCCTGTCCGATCGTCTCGGAGAGATTGCGCCAGTTCTGGATCTCGCCATACTCCCTGAACATCACGCCCAACTTCCTGACTTCGTATTCATTGATCACCTTTACCGCATCCGTTTCGGCCGACTGGTTCATACGCATATCCAGCTTCCCGTCGAAACGGAAAGAGAAACCGCGGTCGGGCTGGTCAAAATCGTGAGAGGAGACCCCCAGATCGGCCAGGATACCATCAACTTTTGAGATGCCGTGGTAACGCAGGAAGTTTTTAAGAAATTTGAAGTTGTTGTTGACGAAGATCAACCGCTCGTCGTCGATGAGGTTTCGCAGCGCATCCTCGTCCTGGTCGAAGGCTACCAGTTTTCCCCCTTGGAGCCGTTCGAGCAGGAGGCGCGAATGTCCCCCTCCCCCATATGTAACATCCACATAGATGCCTTTGGGCTGCAGGTTCAATCCGTCTATGCTCTCTTTCAGCAAGACCGGGATGTGATATTCACTCATGCGACGAATATTACGTTGTTAAAAATTATCCATTGGTCCACCAAGAAGCTCTTTGTACAACCGGGTATAATCTTCATCGCTAAGTCTTGATGCCAGATGCCTGGAAGGTTCCCAAAGCCTCATTCGCATGCCCTGTCCGGTAAATACCGCCTCTTTGGTGATGCCGGCATACTGAAGCATATCGTCCGGAATGTTCAAGCGACCGTTTTCGGCCATCGTCACCGTCACAATCTCTTCGTAGTACCTCGACAACATTTTGCTGTGGATCGGATCATCCATGTTCAGCTTCTTCTTCAATCTTTCTACCTTTGTCAGCCAGGTAGCATGAGGATAAAGGTTCAAACAGGCGTCGTAAACGTCTTTTTCGACAACAAACAGAGACTCGAGCGCATCTCCCATCTCCTTTTTAAAAGGGGCCGGGAGGACGAGACGCCCTTTACCGTCAACGGTTGCACTATATTTGTTCGAAAACGAGACCATCTTTACTTAACTTATCGGATAGTTGGTAAAGATATAAATTATTACACTTCATGACAATATCTGACACTTTATTACACTAAACAATTTCTCAACAGGTTGTTAACAATTTTGTTCGTTCTCAAATGGTATATTGTTGATAACTTGTTAATAGCACTGATCAATGTTTCGGAAAATCAGTTGGATGACAAAAACGAAAGGGGATTTCTTTTGTCAGTACCATTGTATGTAATCAGAAAAGATGTCGGATCAAGATATGACAGGTAGGCTATTTGTCCTCCGACAAAGTGCATGTTTATCAAGAGTCTATTGCCCTAGCAAAATAACGAGAAACAAGTAATTTAACATTAATTAACATTGGGGGGGTAACCTTTTGCCTTTTCGAAGTATTAATATATAAACTTGACCCAGCGATCTAAGAATTCAGATCGAACAAACCTAATATCCAACTAAATCTTTGCTTCTATGGGCAACACAAAAACTGTTTGTTTATGTCAGAACAAATTTATCTGAAAGGCCGCACCGGATTAAATTTCCCTGCTACATTCCGAAAGATCACAGGTAATTCTGCTTTCCGATGCGGCCACAAAGTTGGTTCTATCCTTCTTTCAAGAGCAGAACTTCGATTCTAAAACTTTAAACCGAAAATAAGAGTATTTTAAGATAAATAATATGACTACAAAAATTATAATCTCCTTTTTGCTTTTCCCCATATTCTTGTTAATATCATGTCAAAAGAGCGATCTGCAACCAATTGAAAACGAAAATTCATACTCGGTTTCCTTTCAAGAGGCAAAATCAATTGCATCAAATATAGTTGTCAATGGGGTACTTTTATCGAATAACAAATCCGCAACTTTAATCAAAAAAAGCGTAAAGAATCTAAAAACAATTTTAGATGACGAGAATCAGCAGACCTGCCATGTAATCAATTATAATGAAGGGGGATTTGTTGTGTTATCTGCTGACAAGCGTGCTATGCCCATACTTGCTTATTCGAGCAATGGCTCATTCCCCAATATTGATACAGATATTCCATTTGGATTAATGGATTGGATTGAATACGCAAAAAGCTATGTCAAGAAAACCAAAAAGGCCAAAAAGCAGCCAACTTCTAGCGACTTAACAATGTGGAATGCCTGTGTTATGCAAGCTAGTGTTTCATATATAGCAAACGTAATTTCTCCAATTGATAGTTGTGGAGTTACTCCCTGCCAAGATCAGTACGAAACTGTAGGACCTTTATTGCAGACACAATGGTCGCAAGGTTGTGGATATAATAACTTAATGCCTTATTGTAATGATCCCGGATATTGCAATAAGGCGCCTACTGGATGTGTTGCAACGGCAATGGCTCAAGTAATGAAATATCACAATTATCCTACTAATTACAATTGGGCAAACATGCCGAATTCTGTTACAAGTTCTTCTTCTTTTGGCTCTACAGAGATATCTGGATTGATGTATGATATTGGTGTTAAAGTCGATATGCAATATGCTTGTGACGGCTCTTCAGCAGATGCACAATCTGCAGTACCATCAGGCTTAATAAATGGCTTCGGTTACTCTTCAGCTCAATACATTGGGTATGAAGGAACATCAAATTATGATGTTGTTAAAAATGAACTTAGAAGCTGTAGACCGGTAATTTTCAAGGGAGGTGAGAATGTGGGTTGGTGGATATTAAAAATATATGGTAATGGCCATGCCTGGGTGTCTGATGGTTTTTCTTCAGCTTATTATTGCCAAATTGGAGTTTCTACCTTATATTTACATATGAATTGGGGCTGGGCTGGAAGTTATGATGGATTTTATGCTTTTGATAATTTTAATCCTGACAATCACACCTTTAATTACAGAAGTGGGGTTGTTGTCAATATAAAACCATAAATATCATGAATAAATACTTAGTGATTTGTATCTTATTTGGCTCCATATTCTCTTGTAAAAAGATCAGCCAGGAAGGAGCCATAGTAGATTTAATGATTAATCTAACTATTGAGTCTTCAGATGGGAAAGACCTACTGAACCCCAATACCCCAAACGCCATCAAAGCGGGTGATATTAACATATTCTACGAGATAAATGGCAAAAGGGAGACCTATTTAAGTACCAGCAATGCATACAAGCTGGACAATCCTGCCGGCTTCACTGTGAATAAACCCGATAATTCATTTGGAAACAAATATTTCCTAACGATTTTCAGCAATCCTGATGTAAATAACAATTCAATAACAGTTATTGCCGTAAGTGGGAGGGAAGAAATAAAAATCATCTCGGAAGTCACACAAACATCTAATAGCCACAGTATTGCAAAAATTTGGTACAAGAATAACTTGGTATGGCCCATTGCCGGAAATGATGGACCGAAATACGTGCAGACCACATTAGCACAGTAGTTTCATCGAGCAAAAGCAGATTCATTGATTAAAAAGACGGCGGCCAAATGGTCGCCGTCTTTTATTGAATAAAAATTTATTACAAGCACAACATCTT
>CAYHQN010000028.1:0-38181 GCA_964358545.1 uncultured Tangfeifania sp.
TTTGATTTTTTGGAAATGGAATGACGGTACGGATGTTTTTTTCATCAAGCAAAAGCAAATTTTTCCAGTACATGTTTTGCTGAGGTAGATATTCTGTTCCCAGCAGTTTGCCGTTGGTGTCGAGATGCACCTGGTAATAGATATTTTCGCGGGTCCTTGTCGCCTCAAAAAATACCGGAGTCAGCCAGTTGATTGCCCCTCCCGGTTTCATGGAGAGCAAAAACAGGGACTGATCCGGCTTTTCTGCCTGAATGGATTTGGTATCGGCCTGGAATTTCCCGGAAAAATTTCCTGATATAACAAAATTCCCGGCGGGATCTTTGACAATACCGGTAACATATTCGGCGCCACTGCCCTCCAGTATCTTTACCCAATTGACTTTGGACTCCTGGTTAAAGGATGCGACAAAGAGATCGCGGCCTCCGGTGGGATTAACCGGTGCTTTCCCTAGCGTGAAAGCCTTGTCGAACCATCCTGTGATGATCAGATTCCCCTGACCGTCAGCAACACTTGAAGAACCATCCCCAGGATAGCCTCCGTGCTGGTTAACATTTTCCCAGATTTTGTCGGCCAGCAAATCTGCGGCACTGATACCGGGCATCGGAATGATTTCGCCCGATTTACCCACAAATTGAGGCATACATCTTCCTATAGGCGCTCCGATAAAAGTACCGTCACAAATGGTGAAACGCTTTTGATGGGAGAAGACGCAATCGCCGGGAACATCAACCGGGAAAAGTACCGCTGTACTCATGTGACCGGGGAAAAGAATGCCAACGACATCAAGCTTGCCGATGTTGTACACCAGCCAGGAGAAAAGTGCGGCGCGATCTTCGCAGTCACAAAAGGGATAGTAGAAAAGTTCATCCGGGAAGAACCATTTTTCATACCCAAACTGAGCTTGGTCCGTTTTATAGGCAAACGCTTTTTGAGTGAATTCAAGCAATCCGGAGGTTAACTCAACCTGATTTTTCCCTATGAAATTCTTGCCAAAATAGTTATAAAGTGTCTCGCTGATTCCAGGATTCATCGGAGCTCCCATGTAAACTGAGAAATCTGTTTGCGGATAGGTGGCATAAAAGGCCATCCCATTTTGCGGCACATTAACCTCCATTTCGGGGTACTCCCCGGAAAATTTAAACTTTTTTGTGATGTATTTCTCGATAAAGTTGAGCGGTTTGGTTACGGCAAGACTTATTCTCTTTTTCGCATCTCCGTACTCCTCATCGTAAGTCAGGACCGAACCGACCTCCTCCCCAAAGTTGGAGATGAAATAGTACTCCTGGTTGTTAAACTTCAGAAACTGGCACCCAAAAACATTGTTGGTGGATGGGACCAGCAGGTACAATTTATTGGCCGATTCGGAATAAGCCAATCTGGTTTGGTATCCTGAAACCGTCATCAAGAACCAATTGTAGAGAACTTTTGTATTGTTGTTTTTCGCGGCTATTCTTCCCGAGAACTGGCTGATCAATTGATACACGCCCCAGTCATTCAGGTTAAGTTGTTCTTTCAGAACATTGATTTGCAGGAGTAAATCCCCATAGTTTGTATCCGCCATTTTACGCCAGAAACGGGCGACCTCATTCTGCCCTGGCCTCCCGAGCGCAAAATCGAGTAAACGCGGATCTGCTTTAATAACCAGATTCTGACCAAAGAAGTCAATGGGAACCTCAATCCTTCTGACTGTCTTTTCCGGAATCGGCACCAACTGCGGACGTTCCTGCTCAGCTTTGGGTGGTGCTATTGGTGGGAGCTCTTTCACAACGATCTTCACCGGAACAGGAGGGGCCTTTGGGGCTTCATATTTGACAGGAGCCGGTGGCTTGGGCGCCTCGATGGGTTTGTTTGCCTTGAAGGCATTGTAATTGGTCCACTCCTTTTCGAGGTATTTTGCAAACTCTTCGTTTCGTTTTTTGACAAAATCGTTGTACTCCTGCTGCAGTTTTTGCATTCCTTCCTGCTGCTCTTTTACATAAGCATTGTACTGTTGTTGCTGCTGTTTAAGGTACTCTTCGAAAGTTTGGGCCCCTACCGGGAAGGCACAGGCCAGCATAAGGACCAGGATCAAAACTACATTCTTCTTCATGGCACCAAAATGTTGTAAGTTAAAACGAAATGAACTGCCAATAAGATAAACTACCCGACAAACTGTTCCGTCTCGAAACAGTCTGCCGGATAATAAATCAACAATCTATGAAACAGTGCAATAAATTTATTTTGAACCTTTATCCATCTCTTTGTTGAACTCATTTTTGAATTTTTCATATTCAAAATCAAGCCTCAATTTTTCGTCGGAAGAGATTTTTTTCTGAATACCTTGCAGGATCTCCTCTCCGTTCAACTCCTGGGCGATGTAGCACTTAAATGTGTTTTGCTTGGTTTTGGTCAGCTTTTCGCAGATGGTTGATACGCCGGAAAGTTGTTGTTCAACAACCTGACGGGTTAAACCTTCGAAACGGGTTTTGGCCTGTTCTACATTGTCAATTGCTTTTGAGCTGTAGTAGTTGTCTACCACACTCTTGATGGTTACATTCAGGGTAGCAGCCAGTTGTTCCCTGGAGTTGGCCTGGGCTTTTTTCTTGGCAAGCATCTGATCCTGGCTTTCGCCCGATGCCGTGGCCCTGATCAGACCTTTTTTGTTAAAGAATTCAGGACCGTTGCAGGGAAGATCTACTATTTCTTCACCTTTGGGAACGACCTGTTTGGCCTTACATCCTGACATACAGATCATTAATGCGAAGCAGGAGATTCCAATTACCATTGTAAAAATTCTTCTTGTTTTCATTTTGTTTAGCTTAAAGTGTTTGTAATCATTTTTATACATCTGTTAAAAATCTGTTATATTGAGTTCGGCTATTAGCTTTTAGCTGCTGCCCCTTATCCGTGCGCCATGCGCCATGCTCTTTGCCCTTTGCCCTTTGCCCTCTGCCCTCTGCCCCATGCCATCACCATCCGGTGGTATAGTCTAACCGGTAAATCCTGATAGCCGAACTCTTGCCGGTTTTAACCGAATTGTAGAGGATGGATCCGTTCAACTGTTTGAACGGTTTTGCTGCATTCGAAATTTTGGAAATTGGCAGCTCATTCGGAATAGTTACCCTCAAATCGTGCTGGCCTTTGCCGCTGAAAGTATCCGTAACCGGAAGGTCGAGGATGATGCCTCCCTCTTTCCACTCCAGTTTAAGGTTGGTCACCGCGCACGGACTGTCAAATTTCGATTTGATCGGGATGACAATGACCGCGTTGGTTACTTTGTCTCCGACCACGTCACCTCCCTGGATCCGGATATTTCCGCTGATCATCAGTTCTGCTTTGGTCTCGGCAATGTCAAAATAGAACATCTTTTCAGGCCTGTTGTTGCCAATCGTGTAGGTAACCTTCACATTGTTTCCGGGTTCATCATAGCATTCGTCGAACCGGTAAGCAATTTCGCAGACATCGATCCCGAGACGGCGGTCTTCGATTTTAGCACATTGGGAGTTGATGACCGGTACTTTGGCGCACCTGACGATTTTATCGCCGATCTTAAGGCTGAACCTTACTTTCCCCAGTTCGCTTCCGGCATCTGCCAGATAGGTCGAAGCCAGCAAGGCTTTGCATTTTTCGATGCCGACCTGACATTTGCTTTTGCGTTCGTCGATGAAGATCTGTTCAAGTTTGGAGAGCTGGCTTTGACATTGTATCAGCTCTTCTATGGAAGTATAGGTATCGAGTAAAACCAACACTTTGTTCATTTCATCTGTCAGCTGTTGATCTTTCATCCTGAAATCCTGGACCAGATCGTCCAGATCGAATTGGCTGAATGGATATTTGACAAAATACTGGTACTTCTGGGCTTTGGCCTTTTTATCTACCAGTTTTTCCCAGTAAAAAGCCACTACATTGGAGGCTGAGACCCCTTGCAGGTAGTCGCGTTTCCCCGATTGGGTGGTAATGACATTCGAAAAACTCTGGTAAAGGGCATTCAATTTATCAGCTGTAATCTCCGTGGTTTTAGAAACAGAGGTGGAAGAGATGAAATCAGCCACAGCCGTAGTGATCTGTGCCTTTACATTCACCATGGCATTCTCTTTGGCATCTTCAATGGCCACCCCGTTCCCAATTCCAACGATGAAATTTTTCTCCATACTCATGGTCCAGTCTGGCTTTTTGCCACTCTTTTCCTGAACCGAATATTGGGCAATCAGCGCCATCGGAAATAGGATGGCGATCAGCGAGAACAGTGTTTGCTTTCTCATAAGGAAAAGTTATTTGGTAATCGGCAGATTTCTGAATTTAAAGAAGTTGTCGTTGATGTAAAAACGCAGGTATTTGATCTCATTAATTTTCGGAAATTCGCAGATCACCTCTGTATTTACCTCCGGAAGAATGGTCACATCGAGGTAGTTGTTACTCTCGCGGGAGCCTATTTTCATGGTAGTGATCCGTTTTTCATCTCCGTTGTTGTCGATCAGCATGGTCTCGTACAATCGGTACATCTTCTGAATATAATCTTCCGCATTTTTGTTGATCAATTCAAAATAGACGTAAATTTTATCCCCAATCCTTTTGGCGATTTTAAACCGCAGGAAGATTTTGTTTCCAAGATCAATGGTCTGACCTTCCGAGTATTCAGGCTCCTTCTCTATTTTGGCTTTTTCCTCTACCGTGAACACAACCGGCATTTTTCTGCCAATCTCGCTGGCGGCTTCGTTGCATTTGTCAAAGCACTCCTTGCAAACAGGCGGAACTGAATTAAGGATGCCCAAAGAGCCTCTCCAGTTGTACTGGTCCGCCAGGCTTTTGGCCCTTGAAATAGCCAGGTCGCAATGGGCATTGAAATATTCAACGATCCCCTCTTTGGCCTTTTCGACCATTGCCTTGTACTTGCCATTGCGGATGTTGACCTGCTGAAAAGCGTTGTTGTAGGCCGCCTGTTCAGTCTTTCCGGCACCTTTCAGTGTTTGTGAAGCGCTGGCATAAACGTTGCCGGTATAGCGGTCTGCAATGTTCAGGACCAGCTCCATGTTGTAGGTAAAAGTTGGAGGGGCGGTTGGCGCAACATCACTGCTGAGAACCAACAACTGTGGAAAGATGATAAAAAGCGGACCGTTGTCCAGCGCACTCATTCCGTTTAAAGCAATGATTTGTCGCATTTTGCCTAATAACATCTCCTGCGTTCCCATCGGGAGTTTCTTCAGGTCATCCGGAATGGTTGGCGCTATGGCAATCCTGGCAAAGTCATCGCTGGCGCCCGAGCTGTTCTGGGCGACCAATTGTACTGTTCCCATCAGGCTAATTGCCATAAACAGAACGAGGATTAAACTATTTTTTCTCATGAGTATCCGATTTAGGTTTATTTTTCACCGATAATCAGCCATGCTTCACCCAAACCCCGCTGATAGATTTTACACTGCAGGTTAAAGGGTGCGCCTGCCAGGTATCTGCTGAGGTTTGAGATGTATCTCCTGGTATCCATGGCGGTCTCCCTACCGTTGAGGTTGAACATCATTGGGATACGAACCTGCTCGAAACGAAGCATCGTCGCGGTAGCGTCAATTGTAGAGAATCTTCCGTTTACCGTATTGGCTGTCAGCCAGTTTTCAATGTGAAAGTCGAGCTGGTCATTGGTACCGTTCACATCAAACTCCTGTTCCAGATCCACTCCGGCATTGTCCCATACGCGAATGACCAGTGCGACCTCGCGTCCGTTGGTAAACATGTCATTGAAGAAGTTTTGCAGCTGACCATTGAATGCATCCATGTGGCTAAGAACCGCCTCTTCAAGCAACAGATCGACATTGGCCGCGGAAGAGGGTTTTCCTGTTCCTGCTGCTGCTGCAACCTGCTTATTGGTATAAGCATCAAGCCCCCTAAGGTTAAAAGTGATGTAATTACTTGGGCCCTGACGCTTTATATTGAAGTCGATGTCCATGATAATATCCGCTTTTGCGGTACGTTTCAGTACATCGATCGGAGTTTCAACAACGGCGGCCCCACCTTTTGAAGTGAGCATGGCCAGTTCGGCGCTTTGGGTATCGATGCTCTTGAGGGTTTGCTCAAGATCTTTCAAAGGGAATCCCCGGTCGGTCATGATGGCACCCATCTTGGTAATCACCATTCGAATTTCATCGTTGCTTTGCATGCATTTTTTATAGTCCGGCAGAACCTGGTCTCTCCCATTGGCATTGACTGTCATGGTATATCCGTGCGACACACAAAATACATCGCTGGGAACGATCATGATAACCGGTTTTTTTGCCTGGGCAAAAAGGAGGAGAGAGATGACTCCCCAAAAGAGAGTTAGAAAGATTTTTTTCATATAGCTTCTTTTTTATGTGTATCAATCAAGTGTTTTTCTTCAGGCATGATTTAGAACCCCGCGTCCAGTCTCTTAACAACTCCTTTGTCCTGCAGGTATTTGCGCAGTTCATTGAAGTTGATCGAAGCGCTTACAGCTACTTTGTAACCATGGCTCATTTTGATATTGTCGGATCCTCCGGGGGTTCCGTCAGTGGTGAGGTTGACAAAGCTGAGGTACATTCCGCCGTCTTTGAAGAATTCATCAAAGAAATCCATGTGCTGTTCGTACCCGTCAACCGGTAAGAGAGATGGTGTTGGCGCCGCGCCATTCCCGGCAGGAACTCCCCTGAAAATGACTGCTGCCACCGAAGTTCGCTTGGCATCATAGATCGCGTTGTCGACCTTTTTGCCGTAACCCCAAACCTTCAGAAGCTTGGTTCCATCCTGTCCTACACCCAGACAAGCCAATTCGTAATTGTACTGACTGTCGTACATGGCTTTCCTCTCTTTGCGCGTCTGACCAACAGCGATAGCCAGCGCCAATACAAAAATGATAACTGTAAAAATGCACTTTCTCATAATATTCGATGATTGATAGATTAAAACTCAATCCGTAATCCACCCATGATAGAAAGACCTTTGCGGTCGTTGAACTCGGTGTCCCAGGTTTGACCCTTGAGCGTACTTTTTGTATCACTTTGATTTTTCACGGTGATATCCCCGAATGGGGTATAATAATTGGCTTGTGCAACAAGGTAAACGTTGTGCATCAGGTTGATTCCAAGCATTGCCCCGGCCTTAATGATACTGGTGCTTATGTCCTTGTAGGTTTTGTCCTTTGTTTGCTCGATCCCGTATTGAATATTTGGTGTTAGCTCAACGATTCTTGCCAGTCGTAATCCCTTTCCCAATCCAATAGAGTACCTCAGGAAATTATATTTGCTTTCTGTGAAAGTCGTTGCTTTTGTTGGCTTACCAGAATCATATCCTCCATCGATCATCAGGTACAAGCCTGTTACATTGGTAAACTGACCGGTTCTCAGCATTAAACCACCACTCATTCCGCCGATACCTCCACTCTCAAAACCCGCTACCAGAGAGATTCCGAAGTCCAGCTTTTGTTGCAGGATCATTCCTTCCCGGATGGTTCCGCCATAGGTCTGATAGAAACTGCTCATCGGACTTGCTCCTGTTGCAACCATCTTATTGTTGGCAATTTTGCTTGTTGACCTGACAACTGCCTGACGGACAGGAGAAACAGTCCCCTTGGATTCATCAAATTTGTACTGGTAGACAAAGAACTGCTGGTCACATTTCAAGGCCTCTTTTTTGCCAATTTTTGCGCGGGTTGGATGAAGCTTCTCGACTTTGACCTTCACCCTGAAATCTTCCAAATCTTTATCCAGCAGAAAGGTTGCACTTTCGTACATGCGGTTTGCCAGATCACTCTTCAGCTGATCCAGTGATTTTGGTTTTTTGTTGTTGGTCAAGGTCTCGCTGACTGAAGCTGATTGGAATGATTTGCTGTAAGCATCGGCAAATTTGAAGGTAAGCGTATCGAACGCAGCTACTTTCATCTGTTTGGCTGCCGCATCGTCATCCTCGTAAGGCCAGACATTGTAGAAATTGGCTACTACATCAGGAGTAAAAATCAACTGGTAGAAAAAGAAATCGTACTGACAATCCCAGCCTCTTATTTTGCCATCGTCCTTGGATTTTACATCGTTTGGAACCAAAATCAGTACATATGTTTTATTGACGAGATTCTGACCTGCATCTTTCAAAAACGCATCTCCGCGTTTTGCAGCCACTGCCATCTTTACGTCTTGATCGGTAGCATTGTATAGTCCGCATTGATGAACATAATCCAGGCCCATCATTCCATTCTCCTGTCTGTTGAACCATTTTGCCACCATTTTCCTTCCAACACCTTCTTTGGTGAGCATTTCCCGCAGGTAAGAACGTTTCTTATCGTAGGTCAGCATTTTAAAATCCTGTCCGAGGGGAAGTACAAGATTGTTCAGGTTGTGGTTAAAATATTTATCCGAGAACTTTATATTCATGGCTGCATCAGCAGGAGCTGAATTTACTCCGGCCGTAGAACCCATAAAAAAAGTCAGGGAGATCCGGGAATAAGTCTCAGCAACTTTTCCCTTCACAGGTTTCGCAGCCTGTTGAGCGTCTGATTTACAAACCACGCCGACCGACACCAACAGAATGGTGACGAACATAAATAGATTTTTCATGAGGTAACAAATTTGGTTAATTATCTGATTTTATGCACATTAAATTCAATGAAATCTCAAGTATTCCGAAAATTCCGAACGCCAATTACTTCTTCTTAAGATATTTGCTACACAAAAGCTGGTTTAGAGCCGTTTACCAGGTTGATTAAAATAAATTCCAATCATTTTCACAATTAAAATAACCAAATAAAAACAGATGATGGAATAGCCCCAATGGGCTATTTTTTTACACCCTCAAGGTTTTAAAAGCCTTGAGGGTGTAAATTATTTAACTGGGGAAGAAGTCTTGCTGTAGTTCTGTACGAAGAACTTCAGATATTGCAGAAGATCCTGATCTTCAACGATTTTTCGGTAGTTTGGCGAAGAGGCCAGACAATAGTGGAAGTCAACACCTTTTAATGTATTAAATACCTCTTTGTGCTTGAGGATGGTTCCAAAATAGCCCAGGCCTTCCTCTTTATTTGAAAGACTTCGAACCACAACAAGTTGTATATCATCATTTAACCTGACCTCTTCGACGTCAAAATCGATCGATGTATAGTAATCGATGTTAAAATTAGCCAGGTCAAAAATCAGGCGGTTGACATCAATTTTGGCGCTCTTCGGGAAGGAGAGCACAAAATAGTGGAACAACTCTTCATCATAGGTGTATTTTCCTCCGAAAGCATCATCCTTTCTGATAGCGGTTTTTTCCGACAGTTTGCTTAGGGAGGCTGAATCCATCTTTGAGATCATCTTCTCCAATTCGGCAAGGCTATTTTGGCGGACCAAATCGCGGATCTTTACAACCACCGGATTTGCCGGCGAGCTGGGATAATCGGTAAGATATTGATCCAGCATTTTCGAAAACTCATCCTGTGAAGCGTTTTTCCCTTTGGCAATCAAATCAATAAACTTCACCTTGGGCAGCAAAAGGCTGTCCGGCTGAAGTGCCATCACCTCTGTCGCCAATTGCCCGGCAGCGCTGTAATCCCCACTCTTGTACAAGGTCAGGGCTTCACTATATTTACGCTCTCTCTGTTGCTTTCGGACCTCCATATCGTGCAGAAAATCAGGATTTAGCAGAAATTTCGCATAATTCGATTCAGGGTACTTTTGGGTGATTTTATTCTTGTAGAGCTCCTCCTTGTACTTCATCTTGTGGAATTCGATCCATACCGGAAGCTCATATATACTTTCAGGGTACCTGACATTCAGCTCTTCATACATGGCTATGGCATGGGTGTCGTCGTTCAGCACGCTCTCATAAATTCTACCGGCCGCAAAATAAGCCGACTTGATCCGATCGTGCGAAGCGCGCAATAAGGAGTCTGTCAATGGCAGGTCCTGAAGGTAATATTCGACTGTTTTGGGATCGGACTCTTTGGGTTTTTGCGACTCCTTTTTCTGCATATCAGCATCAGCCAAATCATTTTCACCCGGGTTTAACGAAATTTTATTCTTTCTTCTCCAGTTGTCCTCCAGTTTCCTTTTGCCCCAAATTTGCTGGAAATCGGTTTTCCCAAGTCCTGCCGTAACCGGATTGTAAAAATACCATGAGCTGTTGTTCGACTGGTTATCGAAATTTGAACGGTATTGCTGACCTCTGAAATAGTTTGCACTGTTCTGTTCCTTTTGCAGCTCTGCCTGCTTTTTACTCTCCTCTTCAGCCAATTTGGCAATCACCTTGTTGATGTAACCAAGCCGATCAGTTTCTTTCATTAAGGCAACCTTTTGCAAACTGTCTTCTCTCCCTATCAGGTCGAGGTTTTTTACGAGCGCTGCCAAACCGTTGGTTTTTGAGACAATTTCATCGTAACCGGGATAACCCGACCCAACAACTGCCAGTGCACTGTCGTAATAACAGGAAGCCATCCGGTAGTTACTCTCTTCAAGTGATAGGCGGGCCACTTTTAAACTGGAGAGCGCCCGTTGGTTGTTGTTGTCGAGGCTATAGGTTACGGAGGATCTAAAATCCTTCAATGCCTCTTCCCTGCGTTGCGACTTTAGTGCCACTTCACCTTTGGCATAATAAATACGGTCTAGGTATGGACGGTTGTTCCCGTTTCTGATCATTTTGGCAAGGGCCAGATCGACCTCTTCCAGGTTGTTGCTGGCATATTCCAGCAGTGATATTTTCGCTTCAAAGGCCATTCTGATGGGTGGCCTCGATTTGACAACACGGTGGAATGCAGCCACAGCCTCATCGTTCTGCCCCAGGGTCAGGTAGAGTTGAGCCAGGATAAAGTTGTATCTCCCCCTCTCTTTTCTGGTCAAATCCATCTTCAAAGCCTGATTCAACTGAAAGACCGCCTCTTTCCAATCTTTGATGGTGATGAAATAGTCGGCCTTCACAATCGTAAGGTACTTTTTGACCTCTGCCGGCAGACTGCCATCCCGCTCAAGCAACTTTAAAATTTGAAGCGCCTTGTCAAATTCGCCTGTCTCTATATAACATCTTGACAACCAAAGAAAAGCCGGATTTCTGCTTGGCTGATCGGAGAAATTGTGCAAAATGTAATTGAAACTCTCCTGCGCCCTGTGAAAATCGCGTTGGTAATATCCGGCCTGACCCATCAGCAGATAAGTATCATCAATCCACTTGTTGTATTCAGCCTTGTAGGCAAACGCGGTGTATGCCTCGGAGGTGTTGGTTTTTCGTTTTGGACTCTTTGTAATAGAATGGGTCGCAATCAATTTAAGACACTTCTGCACAGCATATTCCATTTGCGATATTGCCACCTGCGAGGCGGCAGGATTGGTTTCCGGGAAAACCGGTAACAGATGGGTATAGTCCTCAATGACCTGACGGTCCATCCGCATCAATCCCTCCTTAACACTCTCCTTCGCATTAAAATAGACGTTGTATTGGGAGTTTAACTGGTGGTAAAACCGGGATATGGCAGTATTGTTCTGAGTGGAGCATCCAACAGAAAACAGTAGAACCAGCAGATAAAAAAACTGATTTAATGCGTGTCCCTTCAAGCGATTTTGGATAAATGTATCACACAAATTAACTCAAAATTGCTGAAAAAATCACTTCCGCTTGACGGTTACTTTTCTGGTAGGTTCAAAATAAATGTTCCTGTGTTCCAACTGTACGATCAGCGCATCTGCCAATTGTTCGAACGCAACTCCCGAAGCGCTCTCCTCATCGCATGCAGCCGGCAAACCACTGTCGCCACCCTCCCTGATCCGCATCACGATCGGAATCTGAGCCAGCAGAGAAAGATCCATCGAAGCTGCCAGCTCTTTCCCGCCATCCTTGCCGAAAATGTAATACTTGTTTTCGGGAAGTTCAGCAGGAGTAAACCATGCCATGTTTTCGATGATACCCAATACAGGCACATTGATCGACTTGCTGTTGAACATGGATACGCCTTTCACAACATCTGCCAGGGCAACATCCTGAGGTGTGGTAACGATAACCGCGCCGGTGACGGCAACCGTCTGAACAAGGGTGAGGTGAATGTCGCTTGTTCCTGGTGGCAGGTCGACCAGCAAAAAGTCAAGTTCGCCCCAGTTTCCTTCCATCATCAGCTGTTTCAAGGCATTGGAGGCAACAGGGCCACGCCAGATAAGGGCATCCTGTTTGTTGGCAAAGAAACCAATGGAGAGGAATTTAACGCCAAATTTCTCAATGGGAACGATCCTGTCGCGACCATCAATCTTTTCGAAATAGGGACGCGCATCCTCTTCGCCAAACATCTTGGGTATCGAAGGACCAAAAATGTCTGCATCGACCAAACCCACTTTGGCCCCCCGTCTGGCCAATGTAACGGCCAGGTTGACGGCCATGGTTGACTTACCAACACCACCCTTGCCGGATGCGATGGCTATAATGTTCTTAACACCAGGCAGCACAGGCGGACTCATCCTGTTGGCACTTTTGGGGGTTATTGTTACCTCAAAATCATTGCCGTATTCGCGTCGAATCTCGTCCTTGCACGCTTCCGAAACCGGACCAATGGAAGGATCATCTTCTTTCTGGAATATCAAAGAAAAAGTGATTTTCTTACCTGCGATACGGATCTCCTGAACCATCTCCAGGTCTACAATACTTTTATCTGAGCCGGGGAAATGAATTCTCCTGAGGGTGTCGGATATATTTTTTGGTATTAGGGCCATTATAATTGAATTACAAATTAAAAATTACAGATTAAAAATTACAAAACATTATTGCATTGAGATTGTGTTACTTATGCACAATATTAATTACGATAAGAAACTTACTGACTTTTACGTCCAAGCAAATATTTTGGTTACGAATGATGCATTTTATTGTTGTGACTGTTTAAATTCCCTTTTTCGGCTATTGAAGGAAGGCTCATTCCAACTCTTTCATCGGATCCCAAAAGTGTTTGTTAAAGTCGACCACCGCATCATCTTCCACCGTGATACCTTCGTTCTCCAACAGTTCTTGCATGGCGGAAGGCGGATGAAAATGGACTTTGCCCGTCAGCAATCCATTTCTGTTGACGACCCTGTGCGCCGGAACGAAAGGTTCCTGCTGGTGCGAATTGTTGAGCGCCCAGCCAACCACACGGGCCGACAATCCGGTGCCAAGGTAGCGCGCGATGGCCCCGTAATTCGTCACCCTGCCAGGCGGGATCAAACGGGTTGTTTCGTATACCTTTTCGTAAAAATCGTTCATAAAAACAATTGCTTGGATTAAAACGGATTACACGGATAAACCCTCTCCTACCACAAATTACACAAATTAAGAGAAATAAATTAACTCTTGCGGGGTATGATTTGTCTTCAATATCTCCGTTTTATTTCATTGCCGTCTGCTTTAGCTGACGGGAGAAATGGGTCAAGATATAATCCGGCTTTAGCCAAATAATCAGATTTTTGGCTAAAGCCCCAATCCACCACCATTCCCTATCCGTCAGCTAAAGCAGACGGCAATGAAATAAAACGGAACTTTGGGCAGACTCGTCCTGTTGTTTGTATACATTTTCTGTAAACCAATTTCAGGACTATGACACTCAACTTTCAAATCTTATCTCTCAACTCTCATCTTCCCCTTTTCTTCCATCAACGACCCTGCTCCGCCGATCCCGGCCAAAACTCCTGTACTCGTCCCACTCGATTCCCAGATCGGGTTCGATCAGGTTTTCGGCATGGGGAATAAATTTCAGGTATTTGATGGTAAATCCCCGGCTGAGCCATTGTTGTTCGTAATAGGTTTTGATCCCCATGATTTCATCCGCATACGCTGAAGCATACAAATCATCAGTTTCTGCTACCACCTTAAAACCGTTCAAATGGACCAGGGCGCTTGTATATTGATACAGAAAGTTGCTATCTGTTTTGAGGTGAACAATCCCCCCGGGCTTCATCACTTTGCAGTAATGGGCCAGAAGTTTTGTGGAGGTAAGTCGCTTGCGCCCTTTTTTCATTTGTGGATCAGGAAAGGTGATCCAGATTTCACTAACCTCATCCGGTCCGAAAAATGAGGGAAGCAATTCGACATAGGTTCGCAGGAATCCGGCATTCTTCAATCCTCTTTCGTGTGCGGCTGTTGCACCGGTCCAGATTCTGGAACCTTTGATGTCGATGCCAATGAAGTTCTTTTCAGGAAAGTTTTCTGCCAGTCCGACGGTGTATTCCCCCTTTCCGCAACCCAGTTCCAGAACTACCGGAAAGTCATTGCCAAAAAATTGACTGCTCCATTTGCCTCGAAGCTCATATGGCCCTTTTAGCAACTCCGCATAGGAAACCTCCACCACATTCGGCAGCGCGTGCACCTCTGCAAATTTGGAGAGTTTATTTTTACTCATGGAATGCTAATGTGAAAATTGGGAAATGTGAAAATGTGAAAATTGCATTTGCCCTAAATCAAGATCAAAGCATCTCATAACTCATAACTTATAGCTCATATCTCTTCAATTGGCCTTATCGAGGGTTATGCCAAAATCCCGGATCCCTCTTAAAACGCCGTCTTCTGTGCGCATACCTTGTCGTACTTCAAAACGATAGTAGCCGGCCGAAGGGAAGATCGTAGTCTGTTTGTAGGGATATTTCATGTCGTAGATGTCACCAAGACCATAGCCCAACCACTTTCCGTCTGGATTGGCCATGGAGAGTTCGATGGTATCATTGAGGACTTTACCTTTCGGAGGAGTAATCTTGACAAACAACCAGAGGTTACTGTAACCATATCTGCCGTCGTTTCTAACGTTCAGATAAAGATTGTAGATCTTGGTCGAGTCAGGTACCGTCATGTCGAATCTAAGAATGGAATCCTGGTGCCATTTGGATCCGCTCAAGGATTTGTAATCGCTGAAAACAATCTTTCTGTTGCAGGAGAAAATCACAACTGCAACAAAAGAGAGGAGCAGAACAGCCTTACTCGTCTGGAGTATCTTGTGAAGTCTCATTGTTCGGATTAGAATTGTTTTTACGTGTCAGAATTGGTTTGTGACGCTTCTTTCTCCTTAGTTTGTTTGAACCCTGGTCGAACCTGTCGAGCGACTCCTGGCCTGTCGAATTCTGGTAAGTCGGAACTGCATCTTCCGGTATCTCAATGATATCTCCGGTCAGATCAGGAATGCGTTTGCCACTTCTGTTCAACCGAATGATTTCTTTCACCTTCTCCACAGATACGCCGATGACGCCACCACCCTGGTAGTTTTCTCTCACATACCAGAAAATCCCTTTAAAGATATCTGCCTTCAGGTAGTTGAAATTCCCCTTTTCGGTTTCAATCTGGACATTATTAGGAGGGAAATCCAATTGCGCATCGATGTAACAATCCAGTTCATAGTTCAGGCAGCACTTGAGTTTACTGCACTGTCCGGCAAGCTTTTGCGGATTCAGGGAGATCTCCTGGTAACGGGCTGCATTGGTGGTGACCGACACAAAATTGGAGATCCAGGAGCTGCAGCACAATTCGCGGCCACATGGCCCAATCCCTCCAATTCTGCCGGCTTCCTGACGGGCGCCAATCTGGCGCATCTCAATACGTATCCGGAAGGTATCGGCATATACCTTGATTAGCTGACGAAAGTCAACCCGCTCATCCGCAATATAATAAAAAATAGCTTTGGTCTTATCTCCCTGGAATTCCACATCGCCGATTTTCATTTTCAGGCGTAGGTCTTCGGCAATTTTCCGGGCTTTCAACATGGTTTCATGCTCCATTTGGATCGCCTCTTCCCATTTCTGAATGTCGACAGGTTTGGCCAAACGGTATATTTTACGGAGTTCACCATCCACGAAGGTGGGTTTATGTCGTTTCATCTGCTTGAGAACAAGGTCGCCAACGAGTGAAACAACGCCAATATCGTGACCCGGACTGGCCTCAACAGCAACAATATCCCCCGGTTTCAGGGGCAGTTCATCCACGTTTTTGAAATAATCCTTGCGGGTATTTTTGAAACGGATCTCTATTATATCGTTTGGATTGATGGTATTGGGAACATCAGAAAGCCAGTTGTATACATTCAATTTTGCACAGCTACGTGTTTGCGCAGGACCTGGGCATCCGCGTGCGGTCTTTTGTATAGTGTTCATGAATTATCTAAGTTGTAATTTTCTTCTATCTGTACAAAAATAATGAAATTTAACGGAGCGAATCACATGGACTGCTGCGAAAACTATCATACTCCCAAAATAAGGAATATAATTGAGCTGCCTACCGGGGATTAGAGCCTGATCAGCTTGGAAACTTTGAGCGCCATATCGGTGAAAACGGCTTTGGGCTGACCATTGGAGGCAATGTCCTTCAAAGATTTTTCGAACTCGGTAAAGAGGTGGATCACGTTCTTGTCGTGGATGAAGGGAGCAAATTTATTGGCGAACTTCTCCTCATCCTCATTCATGGTAACCAGAACCGGTTGCTTAAAATTCGACATAAAATTTTCGCGGGTAAAATCGCTGCAATACCTCAGAAAACTAAGCTGCCTGACCCTGCCAATGGAGGAAATTTCGTCCGACCACGCGAGCAACTCCTGTAAATTACGACCATATCCCGACCTCATCAACGAGGTATAAAGCCTATGGTTGTATAACCTGACCTCATCTTCGCGCAACATCTCTTCCGCAAGAATATAATTTCCGTTGGACATACGGGCAACGACAGAGGGATTGTTTTCTCCCAGATCAGGATGGCTGGCCAGGGCCCCCGCAAGATCCTGCTCATTGATTCGTGGAATCCGGATGGTCTGGCAACGTGACCGGATGGTGCTGATCAATCGCTGTTCCTCCTCTGTTACAAGGATAAAAAGGGTATTGGCCGGAGGTTCTTCAAGCACCTTCAGGATTTTATTGGCACATGTCAGGTGCATGGTCTCAGGAAGCCAGATCAGCGAGACTTTGTAGTCGGCTTCATAGGATTTCCTGTTCAGCTTTTGGATGATTTCGGCAGCCTCATCCACATAGATCATCCCCTGTTTGTTCTCCTCTGCGATAAGCTGGTTCCACCTTTCGTAGATTGGGTAGGGATTGGCCAAGAAATAGCTTCGCCACTTGGCGAGGTAGTCGCTGCTGGTGGGTTTGGAGATGGACGATGTTTTGATAACAGGGATGGTAAAATGCAGGTCCGGATGAATCAGCTTTCTGAATTTCAGGCACGAACTGCAGACACCGCAGGAGTCGTTCTCAGTCTTATCGCGGCAATTCAGGTACTGTGCAAAAGCCAAAGCCATGCCAAGCTTCCCGTTACCGGGAGGCCCAACAAGTAGCATAGCATGGGGAACTCGTTGCTCCTTTGCCAACTGAATAAACAGCTCCTTTGTTGGGCGCTGTCCAATGACATCTTTAAATTGCATAATTCATTTAAGCACTTTTGACCCGCTCCTCAAAAGTAAAAAAAAAAGGCCACCGGCTATCCTGACTACAAAAACTCCTGATGAATTAGTAATAAATTAACACATAAAAGAGGCTTATCCAACAGATATCCACTATCTTTGGGCTTCTTAAAAAATTTAATTACAACGATATGCAGACGATTGAAACTTATGACTTTTCAGGCAAAAAAGCCTTAATCAGAGTTGACTTCAATGTTCCGCTCAACGAACAATTCGAAATTACCGATGATACCCGCATGACTGCCGCCCTGCCGACCATCAACACCATTTTGGGCAAAGGCGGAGCTGTGATCATCATGTCTCACCTGGGGCGCCCCAAAAAGGGCCCTGAGGACAAATTTTCCATGAGACATCTTGTGCCTCACCTAAGTAAATTACTGGGTGGTATGGCTGTTAAAATGGCCCCTGACTGTATTGGTGAAGCAACCCAGGCAATGGCATCTGCCCTTAAAGCCGGTGAAGTATTGGTTTTGGAAAACCTGCGCTTTCATCCTGAAGAGGAGGGTGGCGACGAAGAGTTTGCCCGTCAGATCTCTCTCCTGGGCGACTGCTGGGTCAATGATGCTTTCGGAACTGCCCACAGGGCCCATGCCTCAACTGCGGTTATTGCAAAATTCTTCCCCAACGACAAAATGTTTGGCCTGCTGGTAGCCAGTGAAATAGAGAGCCTGGATAAGGTACTCAAAGCGCCAAAGCGCCCTTTCACAGCCATCATGGGAGGTTCCAAAGTTTCCTCCAAAATTACCATCATCGAAAACCTTCTGAATTCAGTCGATCACCTGATCATCGGTGGCGGAATGACCTACACTTTCGTGAAGGCCCAGGGCGGAAAAATTGGTGGTTCCATCTGTGAAGATGATTATGTAGAGCTTGCCAAAAGCCTGTTGCTGAAAGCCAAAGACAAAGGGGTACAATTCCACTTTGCTGTCGACGTGGTCGAAGCTGATGCATTTGCAGGGACAGCCAACACAAAAGTGGTTCCTTCCTATGCCATCGACGACAACTGGTCGGGGTTGGACATCGGTCCTGAGACCATCAAAAATTTCAGTAAAGTCATCAGCGAGTCCAACACGATTCTTTGGAATGGTCCGGTTGGTGTATTCGAAATGGACAAATTTGCCGTTGGTACAAGAGCCATCGGAGATGCCATCGTTAAAGCGACCGCCAAAGGGGCTTTCTCCCTGGTTGGCGGAGGCGACTCTGTAGCAGCTGTCAACAAATTCGACATTGCCGACAAAGTTTCCTACATCTCAACAGCAGGCGGCGCCATGCTCGAATACCTCGAAGGAAGAGTTCTTCCGGGTATCGCAGCGGTACAAGAATAAGGAATCAAACAGCCAATCGCTAATGGCTTTTGTTCTCATAGATTTTCGGGTGCAGGGCATATCTGCACCCGATTTTTTTTAGATTTGTAGTCAGGTACTAACTACACAACTAAAAATCAGATGCCAAAAAATAATGAAATCGAGTGGCAGGTCATTCTGAATCCTCATGCAGGCGGAGGGAAAGGGGCTGAAGACCGGACAAAAATCGAGCAGCTGTTAAGAAAATCCGGTATTACCTACACGCTTAACCTCTCGGAATATCCCCGCCATGCCATCGAATTATCAAGAGAGCTCGTCACCCGCGGAGCAACCCATCTGATGGTTGCAGGTGGCGATGGCACCCTCAACGAGATCGTCAACGGTATCTTTCTGGCAGAGCAGCAGTCTCACCACGAGGTTACACTTGGGATGATTCCGGTTGGCACCGGCAACGACTGGACCAGGACCTTCGGGATACCGGACCATTATCAGAAAGCCATCGATATCATCATAGCCGGTAAATCCGTCAAACAGGATGTTGGCGAGATTACTTGCCATGTGGATGGGCAGAAAAGCAAACGCTACTTCGTCAATATTGCCGGATTCGGTTTTGATGCACTGGTGGCAAAAAACGCCAACGAACTGAAATCCAGAGGAGTAAAGGGTCTCAGGGTTTACATCCAAAGTTTAGGATCCGGATATTTCAACTTCAAAAGCAGACCTACCAAATTTATCATCGATGGCGCCTCGCTTGAAGTTAACCTCTTCACTGCCAGTATTGGCTTGGGCAAATTCAATGGCGGAGGGATGATGCAGGTCCCGGAAGCCAACCCGCTGCAAGGGCTTTTTCACATCACGGTAATTCGTAAAATCGGGATCTGGGGTATTCTAATCAACTTCAAAGGACTTTACTCAGGAAGGTTCATTACAGACAGACGCGTTTCGACCCATACGGGAAAAACAATCGAAATCAGTTCCGCTACACCCTTACCGGGAGAATCAGACGGGGAGAATCTGGGAAGTGGCACCTTTAAAATTGAGATGATGGCCCATCGTCTGCGGGTGATCTATGGGTCGGATAGGTTTTTGGGGAATATTACAAAAACTACTCATGGAGAATAGACAATGGACGATTTTTATTGAATAGTACGGAATTATAAAAGCTTGGATGTGGCAATATTTTTATATCAAATTAAGTTTCAATAATAAAGACACTTAGCGATTTTTTGAATCGATTTTTTTGACATTTACAAGGATCTTCTTCTCTTCACTTTTAAGTCTTCGTTTAACAATACTTGTATCCTCTGAGGGAGGAAGCAACTCCGGATTCACACCTCTGTCAATCAGCATATTACGTACGGCTGAATTATTTTCAATATGTTCATTTTCAATGGGATATATCCCTTTTAAATCCTTTTCAATAACATTGTGACTAGTCAATTCAACTGCAAAATCTTTGGCTTTTATGGTAAGGGTCGGCAAGAAATCAGCCAAAGGTTTTCTTTCATCTACGCCTAGTTTTCGTTTCATCTCTAAGGTAGTGAGTCCACCAAACAGCGCCTTGTCTCCTTGTGACCGTATAATTGCAAAGCCCTTCTCATCCACACCGCGTTCGTAAATGATTGTTGAAAAATTTTTCTCCGCTTGAGATAGTTTATCCCGAGCTACGATTCTTTCCACATCCAGCAACCGATGTTCAATGATCTCTTGTTTTCTTGTCTGAACGGCGAAATAAGTTTGAGCAAAGGCTATTTCGACCTTTGCAGCGTCCCCATTTTGTGCAATTAAATAGCACGCATATCGTGTTAATGCCACATCATCTATCTGGCGCTGAGCGCCTTTAGCCATGTCGATCAATTTGTTGACGTCAACAAATTGATCGGTGATTTTCACCCCTGCATTCTTACATCCTTCCTTTGCCTTTTCAATTACTTTGATAAAATTACGCCATTCTGAATAGCCCAGAATCTCCTGCAATTCTCTTGCACTCCAGCATTCAATTCCCTTGTATTCGTACACAGCATTTTCAAATTGCTCAAACAATTGCTGAATTTGTTCTTTCTTCATTTGGAATTTTTTAGACTGTTATTACTTTGAATATCAGAAAAGGCAAGCATTCGGACTATGTCATCTCTCTTAATCGGACAGGCAGACCAGAAAAATATTGCGTCCTATTAAAGTTACCCCAAATTTTCGACTTTCAGAAATGATCAGGAAGTTTATTTTGGAGATATGGTATTTTGCTGCCAAAGAATCAACATATTTCAACCTTCTTCAGCCCCTTCAAATACCCTTCATCCACCCATGCCCCCAATCCAATTTTATCCGGGATTGTCACGACTCCCCGGTTGGCATAGGTTATTCCGCCGGAAACCGGATCTTCCGTGAACATCAATGGTGTGTCAAAGTCGAAATAGACGATGTGATCGCTGGCGAGTGCCAGATGGGCAGCAGCGGTAAATCCCAGGCGGGATTCGAGGAAGCCTCCTACCTGGAGGTGCATGTCAGCCTGTTCGGCCAGTTGAATGATCTTCAATGCATTGAAAATCCCGGATGATTTTCCGAGTTTGATGTTTAGCTGATCGCAGGCCTGCAAATCAATCAGCCTTTTGGCATCGTGGTGGTCGGAGCATGATTCGTCGGCCATGATCTGGATGGGACTCTGCTTTCTAACTTTGGGCAGTTCCATGAAATTCCACCGTGGAATAGGTTCTTCGCAATGCTGGATGTTGTATGGGCCGAGCGCGCGCAAAGTGGCAATGGCCGTTTCGGTACTCCATCCCTGATTTGCATCTATCCTCAAAGGAATCTCTTTGCCAACGGCCTCCCTGATCAGATGAACCCTTTCGAAGTCTTTTTCAAACGATTCGCCTAGTTTAACTTTGATAGCCTGAAATCCATGGTGTTTGATCCACAAGGCATCATGTACCATCTTGTGCTTATCGCCCAGGCTGACGGTATAATCGGTTGCCAATACTTTGTTGTTTTTACCTCCAAGAAAAGCATACAACGGAAGTTCTGCCTGTTGGGAGGCAAGATCGTACAAGGCCATGTCGAATGCACTCTTGATGCTGGAGTTTCCATAAATGACACGATCCATCGTGCCCGTGCAGATTTCAATATTGGTCGGATCCTTCCCGATCAGCATCCTGGCCAGATATTGCCCAACCACCACACAGGTATCCATGCTCTCACCACTGATCGACATAAAAGGGCTACACTCCCCGAAGCCACTCAATCCGATATCGGTTCGTATGACGACAAACACGTTGCTGGCGTAATCGAATTTGCCCAAAGAGATGATGAAAGGCTCTTTGAGCTTGACGGGCATTTGGTAGAGTTCAATCCTTTTGATCTTCATGGTAATTGTTTAATTAAAAATTACAAATTACAGATTAAAAAATTAAAAGAACCTCCATACTGGTACTGTCACAAACCCCATTTGTAATTTGTAATCTTTAATTTGTAATTATTTCTTCTCCCCTGCCCTAAAAGTAGTCCACGGCTGGCTCGGCCGGTTCGCCAGCATCCCTTCCAGCCAGTAATACTGAGGATGTTCTTTCAGAAATTTGCTGCCATCGAATGCCCTTCCGCAGGCCGAACCCCACCTGGCAGAGAACGACATGTTTTTGGCCATGGTCGCATCGACCACCTTCCCGTCGACAGTGCCTTCCGGACTGTATGGAATGGACGGGCCGAACGGCTGCGCGTCAATTTCCCAGTGGCCGCAAAGGGTACGTCCTCCCGGATTGTTCTTCTTCAGGTAGGTGTCGTAGTGGTCGGCCTCGAAGGCTTTGGCCAGTTTCAGGTTGATTTTGCCCTCATATTTTTTCATGAGCCCTTTCCACCTAACCCGACGGGCAATGGAGGAGTATTTGATGTTTGTCTCGTCTTTTTTTGTCTCAAACCGCAGCAGCTTCAGATTTTCTGCCACATTTGATCCGATGAAATAGCCCTCCTTCTTCTTCTCAAACGCGACCTGTTTCAAACCCAGTTCCAATCTGGCAATTTCGTTGGTGTTGATATCCCCCAGCAACCAGGCATTGGCATAACCGCCATTGTTGCCGCGCTTCATGATTTCGCACCACTGCTCAATGGATGAAGCATCCTGGGTGGCCCTGCGCATCCGCGAAAACTCAGGCACACCTTTCGGATCGAAAGGGAAAAAATCCCCGATTGTCGTTTCAGAACCGACCAGACCTGCATCGGTGATGAAAAAATCAGTTTCACTGTGAATAAAACCTGCCACTGATTGCATCAGGATCCTGTGCCCCTTTTCAGGAAGGATGTCCAGGATGATGTTGCAAAGCGGACTGTAGTAATAATCCATGGTATTGTGGCCCAATACAATCTTGCCGTCTGCGGTCATGTTCCCGGTTGCAATGAAGGAGCTGCACGACTCTTTCGGCTGAATGTTAAATTGAACCTTCACTGAATCTTTGACCGTAGGCCACCAATAACCCATCAATTCTGCATAGCCGTTGAGCCCGACCATTTCATTGCGGGAAGTGGTTACTCCGGCCGACTTCATTCCTTCCACAATCCCGTCCAGCTCCTCCATGTTTTCGGGATCCACTTTCGTGGAAAGCACCTCCCCCGCCTTCTGCACATACCACGACCAATCCAGCGCTGTCTGGTATTCCCATCTCGCACGCAAAAGGCGAAGGTTTTCTTTAATCTCAGGCGCCATCAACGATCCATGCTGATAGCCGCGTTCCCTGGGGCTCCCCTCAATGTGAAGGTAGATCCATCCGTTTTTTTCGTGGCGATTGGCCTTTTTCAAAAATCCGGGTTGTTCTGCAACATTCTGACTTCGAAGTGCGGTGGACCAAATAAAAAGGGAACAGAAAAGTAGTTTTGTCAAATTATTCACAGTGATATAATCTTTAGGTGGTTCAAAGATAAAGTTATAAGAATATCAACACTCGCAGGAAGTCAAATTTTTTCATTTTACTCCATTGTTATCCGTTAAACAAGATTTCTTTATCCGCTACGCGGAAAATTAAAAATGGTCACCTCTTTTTTTCTACAATACTTTATCCGCTACGAGGAAAGCCTGAATTTGATCATTTTGACAAAAAGGGAATTTAATTATTCCGCGTAGCGGATAAAGTATTGTAGAAAATCGCCCATGAATCAATGTCCATTACCTCGTAGAGGTTAAAGAAATATCCATTCCATAGCTATCTAAATTTATACCAGAGAACCATTCAAAATGAACCATGTATCCAAGCCCATTTGCTTTTGATCTTTTCTGCAGGCAAATGATAGACTCTTTTATTCTAACTTTGGAGCCTTACCATGAAGAAAAATCTTGTCATCGTCATATTATTACTTCTCAGCCGTACATTTTCAGTTGGGACTCCACCTGTGACACCCAATGAAAGGTCAAAGAAAATCGCCATGACATTTGATGCATGCATGACCGCCGGAATGTTGAAACGCATTGCTTCCGGGAAGGACCAGCCTTTGTACAATGCAGCCATTGTTGCTTTCCTTAAGCAGGAGAAAATTCAGGCCACCATCTTTGTCACAGGACTCTGGGCCGAGAAATATCCGGAGGCAGTCAGAGAGCTTGCCGCGGATCCGCTTTTTGAGATTGGCAACCACTCTTTCAGCCACAGGGCTTTTGCAGATAGCTGTTACTCTCTTCCGCCCTTGCCGCAAAACGAAAAAGAGAGGGAACTGCGAATGTCGCAGGAGATACTGACCCGCCTAACCGGAAAAACCCCTGCGCTTTTCAGATTCCCCGGAGGTTGTGCCAACGCTGCCGATCAGCTCCTGGTAAGAAAAATGGGACTTCGGGTTGTAAAATGGAGTTTTGCCAGCGGTGATGCCTTCAACAGCAAGACAGAAGCCATCGTTCAGAATGTGCTGAACCTTGCCAGGGCGGGTTCAATTGTCGTTTTTCACCTGTCAGGCGGAAGGTATGCCCCAAAGAGCGCCGAAGCGCTGAAAATTATCGTGCCAGAGTTGCGAAAACGCGGGTTCGAATTTGTAAAAGTCTCCGCACTCCCGCAATACAAATAACCTGTTTTCGGGCTGCTTTTTGGAATTTTTCCCTATTTTTGGAAACGATTGTTTCCTGGGATCCTTGAATACTGATTAACAAAATTCTGGTACATTTTTGCTGTCTGATACCCTTTCAATTTGATGTTTAACTTAAATTAAGAACAAGAGAAAGATGAAAAGATTTATTGCAATTTTAATGATGGTATGCTTCAGTGCCACGATGATTTTTGCCCAAACAGCCAAACCTGCAGCAAAAAAACCTGCTACTGAAACCAAAGCAGCCAAGGCTACAACTCCTGCTAAAGCCGCCGCTCCAACCAAAAAAGATGGTACACCCGATATGCGTTACAAGGCAAACAAAGAGACTGCCAAAGCTGCACCTGCTGGTCCAACCAAAAAGGACGGAACTCCCGATATGAGGTACAAGGCAAACAAAGAAGTTGCAAAGAAAAAATAGTTTCAACTGCCCTTCAGACAATAGACCCTCAAGGTTTTGAAAACCTTGAGGGTCTATTGTCTGATTTAAAGGTTCAAGTTCTTCCCTTCACAACCTTTTCTGTCGAGGTTAAAGAAGAATGTTGCACCCTTTCCAGGTTCCGATTCAGCCCAAACGTCACCACCGTGTCTGTTAAAGATCCGCTTTACGGAGCTTAGGCCAATACCTGTACCATTAAAGTCGACACTTGTATGCAATCTAACAAAAGGGTTGAACAGCTTCTCCGCCCTTGCCATATCAAATCCTACTCCATTGTCTTTTATGAAGAATACCTTTTGGCCATAGAGGAGTTTACTTCCAAAAATAATTTCAGGATTTTCGGCATTTCCCGAGTATTTGATAGCGTTGTTGAGAATATTTGTTAATGCAATCCGCATCAGCGCTTTGTCTGCATTGACCATGAGATTATCCTCTGATACAAAGTGGAATTTATTGTCCTGATTCCGCACTCGATAATCACTTACCAACTCATTGACCATCTCGCTTAGATCGAGTGGCTCACAATTGATACTGGCCCTGCCGGACCGGGAATAATTCAACAAGTCAACGATCAGTTCTGACATTCTATAGGCAGATTGAAGCACCCAGTTCAAGTTCTCCACCGTTTCTTCCTCCAATTTGTCGGATCCGTCTTCGATAATCAACTGAACGAAACCGATGATACCTGCCAAAGGCGATTGAAGATCGTGGGAAACAGTTCGCGCAAATGCATCCAGTTCCTCATTGGCAGCTTTGAGATCAATGTTCATCGTTTCGAGTTGCTGTTTGGCCTCATTCAATTCCCTGTTTTGATTAATGGCTGCTTCGTAAACTGATAACAACAGGTTTAGAATTTGCCTTTTGTCTGAGTTAATCAGGTATTTGCTCCCCTGAAAAACTATTTCCATGGCCATGTCACCGGCACCCGACCTGCGCATGTCGCTATTTGCAAGCAGATAATGAACCCTCGAAAGCAAGTACTGTTCATCGTAGGGTTTTGTGATAAAATTATCCGCACCTGCCTGCAATCCTTTGACTATATCCAGGGGATCACGGAGCGAAGTGAGCAGGATTACAGGGATATGGCCTAGATCCGGGTTGTTTTTCAGCTTGGAACAAAACTCATAACCATCCATGCCCGGCATTACTATATCACTAATAATCAACACTGGTGGATTTTCACAAGCGGATTTATAAGCATCAATGGCATTGTTAAAAAGTTTTGCATTGATGTTGTTGATATCGAAAAAATGCTGTAACAATTTTGCCTGTACCATTGAATCCTCTACGGCCAGAATATGCCCCTCCCCCAACGAGATGGAGTAAGAATTGTAGATGTTTTTCATGTTACTGTTTTATTTAATTTTTAATCATCTGTTTTACAATTTCATCCAATGAAGAGACCAAACAAACAGCTTCCAGCAGGATTGCTTCTCCAGGCATACCATGGACCAGTGAACTTAACTCGTCCTGGGCAATTGTGAGAGCGCCTACATCTTTGAGTAGTTTCAATTCCACTGCACCATCTGTTCCCATTCCCGATAACAATATTGCGATCGATTTGCCCCCATACACCCGGCGCACACTCCGAAAAAGATAATTTACCGAGGGTCGAAGGTTGGACTCCGGAGGATCGTGGCTCACACCAATGATTCCTTCTTCGATCAGCCCCAGATGCGCATCCCCTGGTGGAAGATAGGCATGTCCTGGTAATAGTTTTTCTCCATGGGAAGCAATTTTTACGGGTACTCCTGATGAAGAATTTAACCAATTGCAGAAACCCGCTGCAAAATTAGCATCAATATGTTGAACAATGAGGATAGGCAATGAAAAATCATTAGGAATTTGACTCAGAATGGCCTGCAACGCCATGGGGCCTCCAGCCGAAGCACCTATGGCCACGATTGCCCGTTTTTTAGTACGATCATAATTATTTGGTGCTGTTTTTACAGGTTCCGAACGAATGATGGAGGGTCGTGGCGCGTGTTTTGACCGTTGGTTAGTTACTTTGATACCGGCCATCATTTTCAGTGTATTCAGGTAACTTCGGCTCGACTGGAGGTAATCAGGATGACCCGGGCCGACAGGACGGGGTAAAATTGTTAAGGCCCCGGCTTTCAGGATACTGAATGACAAGGCCATATCGGAAGGTTGGTAATAGCTGCTTACAATGACAATTGGAACCGGCGTTTTCTCCATAATCCGGCGTGTTGCTTCAAGGCCGTCCATCACAGGCATGTAAATGTCCATACTGACGACATCAGGATTCAACCTGGAAACGGCTTCAACAGCTTGCTTTCCGTTTCCAACAATGCCCAATACCTTAAACCCAGGATCGCTTGCCAGTATTCCCTTCAGCAGGTTTTGTGCCGTCAGACTGTCTTCAACAATCAAAACTTTGATTCTTTTCTTCTCCATGCCGGCCAAAATAAATGTTAAATCAATCTTTGAATGGTCTCAACCAGGTTGCTTTGCTCAAAGTTGCTCTTGACGATATATGCATTGGCGCCTGCTTCCAGTCCGCGTTGACGGTCCCAGTCAGAACTAAGTGCCGTTACCAGAACAACCGGAATAGCCATGAACCTTGCATCCATTCTTATTTTCGAAGTCAGTTCAAAGCCATTCATTCCGGGCATTTCCACATCCGTAACGACCAAATCGAAAGGATCGTTTTGAAGAATTTGAAAAGCCTCCAGCCCATCAACTGCAGTTTTAACCTGAAATCCTGCTGTTTCAAGAATGTTCCTGAGCAACATTCTTGAGGTAATTGAATCTTCCGCAACAAGAATCTTTATCTGCTTTTCGGTCGGATTGTCCGGTTCTGCTGCCTGATGAAGTGTGCCCGCGGTCTGATGCATGCTCAGCACTGACTCAATAAGTTCAGGAACATGAAGTATAGGAATCACCTCTCCGCTTCCCAAAACTGTTGCACCTGCCAGGTTGCGCACATGAACCAGCTGTGGGCCAAGATCTTTAACAACACCCTCCTGCTCAGCCAGAACTTCGTCAACCAAAAAGCCAATTTTACGATGCGACATTGTCACGATTAACACAGGAAAATTGAACTCATTTGTTTGTCTTTGTCTTCGTTCAGTCAAACCCAATGTATCTGCCAACTTAATCAAAGCAATATTTTCACCGTTCAGCGACAAGAATGGTTTGGATTCTGCGTACATAATATCATGGGTATTGATACGAATGACCCGTTCAATTGCTGAAGTCGGTACAACAAATAACTGGCTGAATACCCTTACGACTACCCCCCTGAAAGTTGATAAGCTTAACGGAAGCGAAATAACGAAGCTCGTTCCTTGTCCTGCTTCAGATTCAATTGTAATTGATCCGCCCAGGCCCTCTACTTTCGCTGCAACAATAGCCATACCAAGTCCCCGCCCGCTGAGGTCTGTGATCATTGGACTGGTTGTGACCCCAGACCTGAAAATAAGGTTAAGAATCTCCTGATCATTCATCTGATCAAGATTTTGGCTAGATACAACGGAATTCTTCAAGGCTGATTCCCTGAGTTTTTCCCGATCTATCCCGGCACCGTCATCGCAAAGTACAATATCTACTTTACGTCCGGATTCCTGCGAAATGGAAATCTTTATGGTCCCACGGGCCGGCTTTCCATTCTTTATTCTCACATCAGGTTTTTCAATGCCGTGGTCTATGCAGTTGCGGATCAGATGGATCAACGGATCTTTCATCCCTTCAAGGATCCTTCGGTCTATCTCGGTTTCGGCGCCGGTAATGGAGAGTTCAATCTCTTTGCCAAATTCCCTGCCAAGATCACGTACAATCATGGGCACAATGTCTGTCAACGAAGAAAATGGAAAAAGTAATGTGTTCCTGATGTCATGTCCCAATTCATCCACCATACGCGAAAACGTATGGTTGAACTTAACCAAATCCCTTCGCAACAATTGAAGTTCAGGGTGATTGAGCCGGTCCATCTCCCTGATATAATAATCAAGTTCCGCCCTGGCTGATATAAACTCCTCTGACTGTCTGAGTATGCTATTCAATTTTGATGTGGCAATGCGGACAGTTTCCTTCTGCGTCTGCTGTTCATTGGAGACTGGTTCGTATTGTGTGGTAGAAACCGCAACCTTACTTTCACCATCCGAAGCTGTCGTTTCAACCTGTTGCAGTGTGAAAGCATGCTCACTTGTTGCTGATTGTTGATCCAAATTAATCACATCCACTTGATTTTCAATCGCTTTTAATAATTGAGGCAAGTTATTTGTCCGACTCCCCTGACCCGAAAGCAACGTGTTCAATACATCCGCCCCGTTAAAAAGAAGATCGAAAAGTGTTGGCGTAAGCAGGGCACGCCCCTCCTTGAGTTGGTGAAATACCCCTTCCATCGCCTGGCAGAGCCGCTCGATATCGCCCTGGTTTACCGCACGTGCCGCCCCTTTCAGGCTATGGAGCTCCCTAAAGGTAGTTTCAACAATTTTCTGATATTCTCCAGGTGGCGGTTGCTTCTCGAGCAACAGCATGCATTCGGCAATAACATGCTGATGTTCAGCCGCCTCAATCTTGAAATCGGCCAGCAATTCGCGTAGAAAATCATCCTGGGATTTAGCCACAGTTTATCAGAATTTATATTTTTCCATTACATCCCTCAGGTTGTGCCCCAATTCATTAAGATTGTGGGCTGCCGTTTGCGTTTGTCTGGTTCCGATCACGTTTTGTTCACTGGCCTGTTTAATGTTCTCCATCGCCGGAACGATTTGATCCATGCCTGCCATCTGTTGCTGACTGGAAGCAGATATCTGAATGACTGATTTTACTGCATCGTTCACAGTATCTGCCAGTATATCAATAATTTCACCGCTTCTTAATGCCAATCGATTTCCACTTTCAACCGCTTTTGATCCATGTTCGGTTGCGATCACCGTCAGGTTCATTCCTTTTTGAATATCGTTGAGAATTTCCCTGACCTGGGCCGTAGCTTTCTTAGATTGTTCGGCAAGCATGCGGATCTCCTGTGCAACGACCCCAAACCCACGACCCTGTTCGCCGGCCCTGGCCGATTCGATAGCGGCATTCACAGCCAAAAGATTGGATTGATCGGCGATGTCATTCACTGTAGTTGTGATCTCCCCGATAGTTCGGCTCTGATCTGATAATTTATTCACACTCTCAGAAATCAATCTCATCTGATCGTTGATACGGTTCATCCCTTCAACCGTTTGTTGTACAGCCTCCTTGCCATTTTCGGCTGCTTCCGAAGCCCGGTGTGAACTCTCGAGTACCTCCTGGGCCTTCTGCGCGGCAATCAGGGCTGTTTGGCGAATTTCTTCAATGGTTACTGTTGTTTCAGATACGGAGGTGGCCGTTTCAGTTGCACCGGTCGAGACTTCGGTGACGGTGGTTAAAATTTCTGCCGCTGATGTCCCCAGTATATTTACCCCTTCATTGATTTCTTTGAATATGCGGGCTAACATGCCCCGAATCCATAAACCAAGAAACAATGAAATCAGGATCAGTATACCTCCTCCAACCAGTATTTTGATGATGATGCTACTTGCAACATTTGAATTGTTTGTCTCAATGTTGGATACCTCCATGTCAAGGTTATTCTTGATAACGAGAAAATCGTCCATGATTTTAGTGTACAAAGGATCCTGAATACGAATAGCATAATCCATGGCTTCTTCCATTTTCCGCGAAGTTATCATTTCAAGTTCAAGTTGCCGGTTCTTTCTGTAGGTAGCAATCGCATCACCAATGCCCAGAAAAATCTTTAATTCGGCAGGAAATGAGATCAAACTTTTTTGAATGCTTTCCGTCTGGGTATCAATTAATTTAACCTGGTCTTGTATTTGATCACTGATTTCGGCAATGTGTTTTTCGTCTTTTAAGATCATCAATTCAAGTACCAAACCCCTGATCCTGTTTTCATCAGAATGCAACTGTGTCAAGTCCTTTGACAGATAAAGTGTTTGTGCCAGTTTTTCTCCCGAATTACGAATTCCTGTAACACTGAAATAGGACTGGACAATAATGGTCAATATGACCAGAAAAATGACCCCAAAACTTAGCATGAGTTTTGTGCGGGTATTAAAATTAGATAAAAGTGCCATCGCTTCCTCCTTCTTGTAAAATGAATGACTGATTATTTCTGTTTTTGGTTTATCGTGATCGTTTTGTCCGAGAGTAACTGCGCGCAGTCCAGTAAGACCAGTCCGTCTGCAGTAATCCCTTTCACATACCTTGAAGCATCCCCTTTAAGGGTGACAGGCTTCCCTGCAAGTTGCCCGGTTGGAAAGCTTCTGCTTCCCAAAATGGAATCGGCAAGAATCCCAAATTCCATCTTGTTGTATTTCAATATGATAATACGATTCAACTCAGTAATTCCTTTTGATGTTATTCCCAGCAACATTTTCAGATTGAGTATGGAAACGATCCTACCTCTGATATTGGCAATTCCTGCAACATAGTTGGGGACACCCGGAATAGGTGTCAGCTCTTTAAGAAGTAAAACCTCTCCAACAAATTGTTCTTCAACGGCATATCTTTCAGGGACAAGCATGAACTCAACTACAGATAGTTCATTTACGGAGGGTTTATTCCGAACTGACCTTGTCCCCGAAATAAGCTTCGCACGTGCCGCTAATATTTCTTCATTGGTTTTCATACCCTATCATTTATTATCTTTCACTGATCCATTGCGATTCTACCATTTCAAGTATTCTCCCAACTGTCAGTCCTTCCGTTTCATCCAAAACCACCTGTGCTTCCATCCCGGTAAGAATTTTTTTTATCTTCTCCAGGTGAATGGCTGCAGTTGTATTTTTTGCCATCCTGCGCAGGATACCAGCCATCAGAAGATGCGACATCAGATGGTCCGGATCAATATAGAATCCCTGATTAAGTACCTTTACGGCTTCTGCCAACTCCTTTTTCTCGGCCAGAATGGTGGCCATGAGGTAGTAGGTATCGGCATCCAGCCGGTTAAAGTTCAACATTTCGTGGCATACCCGAAGCGACTCTTCGAGCTGGCCCATATTCGCGAAAGATCTCGAAAGGAGCCGTTGCCAGTTATGCTTTTGCCCTGCCTTCAACAATTCTGAACGACACAAAGTTGCACATTCTGCATATTGTCCTTTGCGGAACAAATGCCCTGCCAACTCAAATGGCTGTACTCCGGCGATAGGATTGGAATGTTTGGCCTTTGAAGGCTTATCTGCCACCGTTTTCCTGCTTTTTACCACGAAATCCAATCGTTGGGATTTTTCATCTGCCTTGTGCGAATGGGATACAGGCTTGTGCAAGACTTGCTTGTGAGTGGTTTTTCGGTAAACGATACTCTTGTCATACTGCAATTTGCTGAATTCGGAAAAGAGTTCATCACTGAGTTCTACCGGACTGGTAATAAACCACCCCTGGGGCCTTAACGCATCATAAAAACCCAGGCCAACCCGACGAATAAGTTCAGGAGAAAAGTACATCAGTACATTTCGGCAAAAAATCACATCGAAGTTCTGATTTAGGTTTAGTTGAGAAGAAAAAGCGGGTTCTGCCAAATTGACCTGTTTGAAATCCACCATTTTCCGGATGGTTTCATCTATACGCCAGCCAGTTCCTATTTTTTGGAAATAACGTGATTGCACTTCTTTTGGGGTCTCTCTAAATGACCAGGAACTATAGATTCCCTCTTTCGCTTTTTTCAAAAACCGGGGATTGAGGTCTGTTGCAAGGATAGAAATATTCCATTTTGTAATATCCGGTATTGTTTCCATCAGGAGCATGGCCAGTGTATAAGGCTCTTCACCCGTACAACAACCTGCGCTCCATATGTTGATACGCTGATCCTTCCCGAACCGCTCTGCCATTAATTCAGGAATAATTTGCGTTTGAAAAACATCCAGCGTATGTTTTTCCCTGAAAAAATAGGTCTCACCAACCGTTAAATGGTTGGCCAAAACATCTAAATACTTAGGATCTACATTCCGGTCTTCCAGCAATATGGCCCAATTGTCAATAGAATCCACTAACCCCAACTCTTTCGCGGCAGAAAGCAAACCCCTTTCCAAATCACCCAAACGGTTCTTTGGAAAATTCAACCCAAGGATTTCATCAATACGGGCACTTATTTCACGCAGTTTCGGATGGTGCATACGGATTGGATTGTCAAGTTTTTTCTGATTGCATGGATGTCTCAAGCTGAACCTCTTCTTCAGAGGTTAAAAATTTCTCGGGATCGTATATCAACAAGACCCCATCATCTGTTCTGTATACACCAGATGCATCAATACCCGAATTGAGCCGGCCAGAAGAAATCAGCTCACTGTCTGAAAATGAGATAACCCCTTCGGCAGAATCAACTACAAGCGCCAGCTTTCGTGCCGTTGTATTGACTATCAAAAATAGCTGATCCGGAGAGATTGGTTTTTCGTTGATGGCCAGGCGATGCCGGAGGTTGATGACCGGCACAATTGTCCCGTAATAATCTATCAAACCATGAACTATTTTAGGTGGATTTGGCAGCTGACTCACCGCGACAGACCTGATAACACGGTCTATTGCATGAAGAGGTATACCTAATTGAATACCATCGATACCAAAACAAAAATAATCTCCAAAATCCATCGTTCAGAATCTCGATTTGTGAATAAACATACGCAAATATTCGGCTTATCCTAGTCGTCAATAGCAAATTTTAATTCAAAAACCGGTCTGCTGCCTACATTCCCGGAAGCCTTGCTATTTTGCCCCATCAGTTTGCCGATGCCTGATGCACCAAATCTGCTGGGGGCCATGAGCCCTGGGCCGGATTTCGTCATGACGGTCCGGAATACCCTATGTTATTCGCGCCGGTCGGGAATCTTTACCGGATTGGGTATCAGCACAGCGCTGATGATCCATCTTTTTTATTGTGCTGCAGGGATCGGCCTGATCATATCTGCCATTGTCATTGCCACTGCTTTTTGCTGGTTTAGCATCGTTTCCATTTTCCTTTCGCAGCCTAAAATTCAACAGGCCTTTCTTAAATACGAAAGGGCCATCAACTACACTCTGGGCGGATTCCTGATACTTTTAGGTATCAAAATTGCACTGACGTTCAGGTAACATGAAGTTGGTTTCAAATTCATACAATTATTCCTCGTGCTTCTAATACCAGACGAATCATGCCCTGGAATACCTTTCCTGATCAAATATTTAAAATTATCTCGATAAGATTTTCATCGTGCTGGAGGTTCATCTTACACCTGAGCCTGTAACGATGGTTCTCAACCCCTCTGATAGAAATACCGAGCAAAGGTGCAATCTCTTTGGAGGAGAGGTTCATCCGAAGAAATGCGCAGAGCCTGAGGTCCTTGGGTGTCAGCTCAGGATAGCTCGTTTTTAGCTTTTTGGTAAACTCCTCGTGTGCCTGTTCAAAGTTGGTGTCAAAGATCTTCCAGTCGTCATGGCTGGAGATGTTGTTGTCAATCTTACGTATCAGTTCATTAAAATATTTTTCCGGAAATCGGGTGCCTAACTGAATTTTCTGATTGGATATCAAGTTCTTAATATCCAGCAAAAATTCATTTTTGTTGATGATGGACATGGTGGAATTTGCCAGTTCCTTGCTTTTGTAAGCAACTTCTGCCTCCAGTTTCTCGTTTTTAAGCCTGATAAGTTCCCGCTCTTTCTCTTCATGTTTGAGCCGATCCTTCTCGTGTATTTTAGCAATCATTTTATGCCGGAATAGCGCAAGGGATACCAAAAAGAGAATGAAATACAGGACGATTGCAGTTATCGACAGATACCATGGCGACTGGACAGTCAGCTGTATGGAATAAATCCTGCTTTCATTGCCCCAGGCGTCGGTAGCTTTAACTTTCAATCTGAATTTACCGGTGGGCAGGCGCTCAATAAAGAGCGTGGGCGATTCATTTTTAGCGGACCAATCAGAGGTCAGTTCCTCAATCTTCCACTGAAAATTAATCCTGTCGGTCGAATAGAAGGGAAAAGCAAACTGCATCGACAGATTGTTCCTGTTAAAAGGCATAACAACTTCCTTTTGCGAAAGGTCGACGGGGATTCTTTTCCCACTATTGTGGCTTACAACTATCTGAGAAGCAATGGGTTGCACCTCCTGAAAATGATTTTGCAGGGTGTGCGCCGGTGTTCTCAACAGTGCATACCCATTTTCAAGGCAAAGGATTCCCTCTCCATTGCCGGTAGGAAAAATATTCTCAAATTTATGGATCAACTGATCTTTAAAAAGTTCGGTCGGGAACTCTTTGATAACTTCGACCTCAGTGCCTTCAATTTTTAAGTATCCGATGAAGTTGACGGTTAGAAACCAGTATTTTTGATCACCAGCATTCACAATCCGGGTTGCTGTTGCGTATTTTCCAAGGTGTTCATTTAACTTCTCAAATGGAATAATTTTATCATCTAGGTCGTTATAGGTATAAATTCGGTGCCCGGTCGTAAAAACAACGCGATTTTCTATTTTGCACACATTTACCTGATTATAGGCAGAAAAGATGGAGTCCTCATTATAATAGTGCAGGACTTTTACCGAATCCCGGTCATTGTTGAATTTAAGATGGTAAACTCCATTGTAAAAATGGCTTGCCCACAAGTTTCCCTGGTTATCGAATTCAATAAAACGGATCAGGTCGTTGAAGTTAAACAGCACTTTCGCCTGCACCAACTGGTTGTTGACCAACTTGTATTTGACCAGGTTGGAATAGGTGCACTGAAGATAGCTGCCAGGTTCAGATGGGTCAGCCTCCAGCCAGAATGCGCCTGAAACATCTGAAATCTTTTTTATCTGTCCGTCTCTGAGAACAAATGTCCCTGAGTTATGGCCAATCACCAAATTCTGCCCGACCACTTTGAGGTCCCACACCTGGCCCTGCGTTTCCTGGACCAGTTTGAAACCGGGTTTTGCCTGATCAGAGGTACCAACAAAGAGGCCCTGATTAGTTCCCAGATAAGTATTGCCATTGAATTGAGCGGCAGCATAAACGGCACCTGCATTGTTTACCTCACAGGTCGAAAAACCTGAGTTCTGTTTCATCGATATCATATCAATACCGTGGTCCAATGCGATCCAGATGTTGTCGCTCTTGTCAACAAAGAGTCCAAGAACGGTGTTGTTTTGCAATCCGTTGGAGGTATTATAACTCCATTTAAGGTTGCCCGAATGATCCAGAATAGTGATGCCATCCAGGATCGTGCCAATAACAATATCTCCAGTTAAAGTCAGACTGGCCTGATTGATCTGGTTCTTTATAAAATAGCCGTTGAGCGGGGAATTCCATTCCGAAAGTTTTCCGTCTTTGAATAGGAACAGTCCGTTTGATGTAGTACCAATCAGCAAAACATCCTTTTCGAAGGGGAGAATAAACCGGATTATTTTATGTTGGAAAAAGGGTCCGACCAAAAATGGCTTTTCTGCGCCGTTTTCCATTTCATAAATACCAGAATCCATAACATTGTACAACATCTTTCCTTTGACCAGGGAAAACGAATTGGTGAAACTCTTAAATATGAGTTGCGTAATTTTGCCCTCTTCATAAACCAAAAGTTGCGTAAATGCTTGAAAAATAACTTTCCCTCCATTGATATAGATATTCCAGAACTCTACGTTAGGGGTGAAAAAAGATTTGGCCTTATCGTTTAGGGAGGTATATTCAAGATGGCCGAACCGGTCGCGCTCCCAAAAACCCAATTCCTGATAACCACTGGTAAAAATACGGTCGTTGGCATCCACAGCCACCGCCCTGATGATATTCCCGTTGGGGGAAGGGTGTAAAGTCCAGGTCGCACCATCAAATTCTAGCAGGCCGATACTGTTGGCAAAATAGATAATGCCTCCATGGTCCTGGGCTACCGACCAATTCTGACTCGAGGCCCGGTAAACGTTTTTCGTAAAGTTTCTGACTTGAGGCACGACAATGCCTGCTCTTCCCATAACCCGTGAAAAACAGATCAAAAGAAATGTCATTACAACCACCGTTGCGAAGGACCTTAAAAATAGTTTTATAGAAAGAGGTGCCATCTTCACAATTAATCCGGCTTCCTGCAATAAGCCATTAATTAAGTAATGTGCAATTTACAGATTCCTTATTCACTTTTCCATGTTTTCCACAAAAATAATTCACTCTTTTTTATACAAAGTGAAGTTATACATCTATTTATTGTACAGCATCTTAAAGCACATGCAATATTTTTGGTGTATTAACTATGTGTTATTTCTGATTCATCAAAATGGGTTAAGAATTTAAAGTGTATCTGGAAATAGTCCAAATTAACATGAGTCACTATAACTTCGGTCTGGAAAACTAATTAAAACCACATTCGAAATGAAGAGAATTATTTTGCTTCTAAGTTTGGCTTTTATGGTTTCGTCACTTTTTGCCCAAAATCGCTTGATTGTCAAAGGCAAATTGACCGATGCCACAGGCCAGGGAATACCTGGCGTTAGTATTATAGTAAAAGGGACAACCACAGGAACTATTACCGATGTCAATGGGGAATACAGACTGGAAACAACCCCTCAGGCAACACTGGTGTACAGTTTCATTGGTTATCAGTCCAGGGAAATTCCGGTTCAGAATCGTACTGCTATCAATGTTCTGCTCCAGGAACAATCGGTTTCAGTAGATGAGGTGGTGGTCGTGGGATATGGTACCCAGAAGGTCAAAGACCTGACATCCTCCATATCCACTTTAAAGTCCGAAGAACTGGCAAAAACACCTTCCAGTCAGGCGATGCAAGCCCTGCAGGGTAAAGTTGCCGGTCTGCAAGTGGTAAGTTCAGGGGCTCCCGGAGACTCTCCAACCATTCGTTTGCGCGGGATCGGATCATATCCGGGCAAAAACAACGAAGCGCCTCTCTATGTAGTTGATGGAATGTTTTTTGACAATATTGATTTTTTAAACCCTTCTGATATTGCATCAATTTCAGTATTGAAGGATGCTTCAGCTGCAGCTATTTATGGAGTAAGGGCAGCGAATGGGGTGGTGTTGATTGAGACCAAATCAGGTGGATACAACCAAAAAACAGAAATCAGTTATGATGGTTACTATGGCACACAGGTAGCTCAAAAT
>CAYHQN010000029.1:0-37570 GCA_964358545.1 uncultured Tangfeifania sp.
CTGTGAGAGGCTTAGGCTGAAATGCCTTTGCCTACTTGACTTTGCAATCCGTGCCCTTACGAAAGCATGCGGGATATGCTTCTAGAACATTTCGCCACCCCTGAAGGCATTAGGTTTTGGCGGTCGGACAAGAATCCTCTCGAGCTCTGTAACAATGCCGAAATCACACAGAAATTAAATTACATTCATTTAGGGCACGGATTGCAAATCCGCGCCAGCGGGGGGCCACATTATGCACTTCACCCGCCATTTTTTATAGCCTTTGTTATGTGGCCGCCTTTCTTTCAGGCAAGTTGAATATGTTGATTTTCAAGCGTCACATTAAAATGTATGTCAGCTTTAAGGGCTTTAAATACTTTTATTATCGTGTCGATTGTCGCACTGTTTGTGCTACTTTCAAGCTTGGAAATTTGAGACTTTTGTACACCAATAAGTTGTCCCAATTGCTCTTGGGTCAGGTTACGTTCCTTCCTTGCAGTTTTTATCATTCTGCCCAGGACTTCCATGCTTAGTTCATATTCGTAGTCATCTCTTTCCGCAGTACCTACTTTGCCGATATATTTATCTTTCATTTCGGCAAGTGAATAGGTCGTATTTTTTGTCTGTGCCATTTTTTATCTTTTTGCTTTATTTCCAAAATAATTCGCTCTTATCTTTACAGCTCGTTCGATTTCCCTTTTAGGAACTTTGTCCCCTTTTTTGATAAAACCGAGTGCTGCAATCACTAAGGTTTCTTCGCCGTCAGATTTGTCCCAGAATGCAAGTAGTCTGATTTGAAGCCCACTGAACTTTGTGCGAAATTCCCAGATTTCATCTTGTAATTTCTTGAAAAGTTTTGGGTCATTTGTTTGTTCCGCAAGGTCAACATCGTAAAATACTTTCTTAGCAGTTTTCGCGTCAAGTCCGGCAATGAATTTGTCAGCTTCTTCTAAAAATCTGGTCTGAAAGTAATGCATCCTGTTTTTTAGTCAAAGATAAAAAAAGTTTCCAAATATTGCAACATTAAAAAAGTCACTATTTGCCAGAGGGCATTCCTAAGGTGGCGCATAACTAGTGTGTAACAACTATCTATTTATCAGATTTGATACAACGCAGGTAAGAACCCTTCCAACGCACGTAAAGCTGCATCCCAACTCGCGTAAGAGGCAATAAATCGAACGTACTGTGAAGATTATTAATCTACTCCAGCGTTTTCTTCTTTTTAAAATAGTAAAAAAAAGGTATTCCGGCTAAAGCCGTGGCAAGGGCTATGGATGATTCTACCGGGCGTTCCAGGTAGGAAAGGAAAAGTATTGTCACGCCAAAAAAGAGGTACAGGACAAGATGCACCGGAAATCCCTTCATTATCCGTTTGTTTTTACCTTCAGCCCGCAATTTAAACACACCGGCCACTGCCATAATGGGAAATATTCCAAGCGAAAAGCCCATATAGGTAAGTATCTGATCAAAAGTCCCGGATAATACCATGATGATGGCTATGGCGGCCTGCATGATGATGGCGGCAGAAGGCACCTGGTATCTTGGGTGAACTTTCGCGGCAAATTTAAAGAAGTATCCGTCCCGTGCCATTGAATAATAGACCCTTGGACCAATAATGATAAAAGCGCTTAAGGAGGAAAAAAGGGCAAATGCTATCAGCAGCGAAAAAACAAATTCCATTGAACTACCAAAAAGATTTTTGACTGTTAGACCGCCTATGGAGATTACCCCTTTCATCTCCTCAGGCGGTGTGGCATAGACAAAAACCAGGTTTAGCAAGACATACAGGATCACCACTATTCCTGTTCCGTATAACAACGACCGTGGGATGTTTCTTTCAGGGTTCTTTATTTCCGAGCCAATATAGGTCGAGGCATTCCAACCACTGTAGGCAAACATGATCCACATCAGGGAGAGGCTGATGGTTTTTATTGTGCTGAAGTTAAAATTGGCCGGCGAACCTTGCGCGAAATGCGCAAAATCACCTTTCCCGAACGACAATCCCGCAACGATAAGTACTGCAATAAGGAGAACTTTCATGATGGTGAGCCAATTCTGGATTTTCGACCCGAATTTTAGGCCACGCAAATGGATAAACGTAAAAATAAGAATAACGGCTACCGCGAGTATCTTATCAAGATGTGCGCCCGGGAATAGGCCAATTTTACCGATCCCTGCAAGTTCAGGGAATGCCCTGAATAAATACTCACTGAAGCCTATTGCGGAAGCAGCTATGGGGGCAGAGAAACCTGCCACAAATGAGACCCAACCACTAAGAAAGCCAAACAGGGGACTGTACAACCGGGAAAGGAAAATATATTCGCCGCCTGCCTGAGGCATTGCAGCTCCCAATTCCGCATAGGAGAGCGCCCCGCATAAGGCAATAATCCCCCCGGTTACCCAAAGTATGATCAGAAACCATGGGTTCCCGAGTCCGCTCATAAGCAATCCGGATGTTGTAAAAATTCCAGCCCCAACCATATTGGCGATTACAATACTTGAAGCTGAAAAAAGGCCTATTTTATGCAGGACATTTTTACCCGTCTGGTTTTCCATTCCGGAAACTATTTAGCGTTTTTGTAGCTTATTGCTACGCCACCGCCTCTGGTATCGATAGAAGTCTTGTAATCAGGAAGTTTGCTGACGTATTCGTAAAAATCATAGTTGTTTCGCCGGCTGACATTATGGGCAACAAAACATCCTCCCCCCGAAAGCTTTGGATCCATCGCTTTAAAGTAGTTGATGTACCAATATTTATCCGCATCACTGAAGACGAAATCCACCGGTCCCGTTAATTCCGGCACAAGTTGATGGGCATCGCCAAGCCGCGCATCAATATATTTTGACAGTCCCGCTTTTTCAAAGTTAGCCAGCGCTTCTTTGTATCTTGTTTCGTCTATTTCAATGGTTATAAGCTTGCCTCCCGTCTTGCTAAGTGCCCATGCGATCCATATTCCTGAATGGCCGGTGGATGTACCTATCTCAACAGCATTTTTGTATTTGTTCTTTGTAACAATGTCATACAAAAGCTGCCCGTCTGATACAGGAACATTCATATCGCGCCAGCTGTTTTGGCTCCTGTTTAAGAAATCCTTCACCTGTTTATCGAGCCTGGCATCATTTTCGCTTTCCTTTGTTTGTGAAAATACTTTGTCATTTCCGCATACTGTCATTAAAAGGAAGCCAATGGAAAACAGGAATAAAATGCGCTTAAAGATTTTCATAATTTCCGGTATTGGTAAATTATTAGAGACTGTTTAAATAATTAACACAGAGAATAATTTTCAAATAATCGAGAATTTAGTGTGTATAGATATTTTTGCCTTTGGAAAAATTTCAGAGAAAAATACTGAGTTCACTGAGTTTAAAAATCGCAAGCGATTTTTCTCTCTCCCGAAGTGTCGGGACAAGTTATTATTCCCGCACCATGGGAACAAATTGTACGGGTAAAGTCGCCGTTTTTCGTATTTTGCCTCCTTTTTTTTCCAGCAAATAGAGAACCTGGTTGTAATGCTCCCCGACAGGGATAATCATTTTCCCTCCTTCAGCCAGTTGTTGCACCAATGATTGGGGTATATTGGCCGGTGCACAGGTTACGATGATGGCATCAAATGGGGCATATTCCTTCCATCCCTGATAGCCGTCGCCGATTTTAACTTTTATGTTGGAATAACCTTCTTCAGCAAATATCCTTTTTGCTTTTTCGCCCAGAGCGCCTATGATTTCAATGGTATAAACCTCTTTATATAGCAGCGAAAGAATTGCAGCCTGATACCCGGATCCTGTGCCAATTTCCAATACTTTTTTCGTAGGATCCGGGTTTAGTATTTCGGTCATGTAAGCTACAATGTAAGGCTGCGATATGGTTTGATTATGGCCTATTGGCAATGGTCTGTCATCATAAGAGAAGTTTTTATATTCATCAGGTACAAATTTATGGCGGGGAACATCCATAAGGGCATTCAACACATTCGCGTTATGAATGCCTCTGTCTTTTATCTGTTGTTCTACCATCGTTTTCCGCTGGCGGAAATATTTGTCTTTTTTAAAATCCTGTCCAATCAAACAATTGAAGGTAATAAAAACAAGCGCCAGACATGATACGGAAATTTTATGCTTGGTTTTCATGTTAATTAATTTCTTTCTGTAGCTTTTAACAAATTTAGTTAATAATTATTTGAAAGTCAAAATTCTCCTTAACTTGTCATCTTACGATTGGGAATTACATAAAGAGAGATGAAGGGAAAATTGTTACTTGTCGTGTTTTTGTTTCTTTTGGCTATTACGGATTTGAAAGGGGAAGGGAAAGATTCAATACCTCATTTTTCCGTTGGTCAGAAAACCGTTTATTCATTTATCATACAGGACTCGCCTGCCCGGCTTTTTACGATGAGGCAGTTCGATGAGGATTATTTGAGCGGTTACCGGTTATATTCCTCAATGATGGGGGATTTCTTCTCTCCCCGGTTGAATACCTGATGCGGAAAGCTATCATCCTGCAATACTACCTGATGGGTTTTGTCAAATATGATGTGGATGGGACAGAGGAGACGGATGAACTTAACTGGTTTCCTGGCGGAGGGATTGGTGTCAAAGATTATCCAATGACAGATAAATTCCTTTCATCTGTCAATATCCATCTCTGGGACCAACCTGCCGACCTGGGTTTCAACGACAGCAAGTCCAAATTTGGCGGCGCTGTCGAATGGGTCGGGAAATATTTCTTTCAGACCCGTCAAAAAAAGCAGTTAAAGGGCATTTCGGTCGACCTTGGGCTCATCTACAAAACGGCGGGTTTCCTGCCGGAGGAGGTCAAATTGCAGAAACATTTTGGCATAAGGATGGGTACCAGTTTCGCGTTGGACGAATGATTTCCGCATTCTAAACCCCTCTTTTTAATGACGCACCAATATACAAAATTGTCAAATGTCAATTTCCATTGTTGAACGAGAAATTGTTAATTTTAGACAAACAGAAATGCAACCTTTGAGTGTATGATACTAACCATCGACATAGGCAATACCAACATCGTATTTGGATTGAATGACCAGAATGAATGGCTGAAAATTTGGCGGATCCAGACTGATTCCGCCAAAACAGCGGATGAATATGAAGTGATTTTCAGGTCCCTGTTCAACAGTTGCACTATCTGCAAGGATAAAATTACCAAGACTGTTCTGAGCAGTGTTGTGCCCAGTCTGATCAGACCATTCAACGAGATGCTCCTTCATTTGCTGGGACATGCACCATTGTTGGTACAACCATCGGTTTACGACCAGCTGCCCATTGAGATTTTGAGCAGGGATGAGATAGGTACCGACATTGTTGCCGATGCCACTGCAGCTTTTGTGCGATACGGAGGAGCCTGCATGGTGGTTGATTTTGGAACCGCGATCACCTTTACCACTATCAGCGAAACAGGTAAAATTCTGGGTGTGGCCATCGTTCCCGGATTGCAGACGGCATTAAAGTCCCTGACAGGTAATACGGCTCAATTGCGGGATGTGCAATTGGTTGCGCCACCCTCCGTTTTGGGAGATAATACCGTTCATGCCATTCAGTCGGGACTCGTATTGGGATTCGCCGGATTGGTAGATTCAATGATTAACCGGACCGAAGCAGAGTTATCGCTGAAGCTGAAGGTCATCGCGACAGGTGGCCTATCTTCTGTCTTACAAAACGTCTCCGAAAGAATTCAGATCATCGACGAAAACCTGACCCTGGACGGACTGAAATACATGGCAGATCATCTTGATTTCCAAACCAATAAATTACCTACCTTATGAAGCACGATCATCTAATTGGAATTTACACAAAATGTTTCCGGGAGAACTGGACAAGCAATGCTTTCTCCGATTTTCAGGGATCAACAACTACTTTTGGCGAAGCTGCACAAATCATCCGGCAGATTCATTGCTATTTCAGGGAAGCGGGCATACAAAAGGGAGACAAGATTGCCATTCTGGGCCGGAACTCTTCCAACTGGGCGATCTCGGCGTCATCGATTTGGAGAATTTTATTTACATCCGGGGAAGGTGCAAGAACATGCTGCTTGGTCCGTCCGGTCAGAATATCTATCCGGAAGAGATGGAGGCCAAGCTCTCCAATTATCCATACGTTCTGGAATGTGTGATCACCGAACGGGAAGGGAAAATGGTGGCCTTTGTCTACCCCGATCCTGAAATGGTTGAAGCCGAAAAACCCGATGAAAACCATCTGAAAGGGATCATGGCCGAAAATTGCAAACAGGTGAACAAGGAACTTCCCAAATTTGCGCAGCTTAGTTCAATTGTTTTGGTCGACAAGGAGTTTGAGAAAACGCCAAAACGGAATATCAAACGGTATTTGTACACTTAACGGGGTAAAATGATCAATAACCTTAACCAAACGACAGGATATCTTATAATGATGTTTATGCACATATTATGATATATAAACAAATAAATATGATTTTATTTTATTCTTGTTACTTAATTTTATATTTGTCTGAACTAAAAACTAAACAGTATGGAAAAAAAGATGGGAAATCCTGCGGTTGTTGGCCTGGCAGGTTTTGGATTGACGACTATTTTACTTCAGTTTCATAACATTGGACTCATGGGACTTGGTCCCGTTGTTGCAATGGCCTTTATTTTTGGCGGATTAGCTCAACTAATTGCCGGCTTTCAGGAACAGAAAACGGGAAATAACTTTGGATACAGCGCTTTTGTAGGTTACGGCAGTTTCTGGATTGGTTTGGGAATAATCTGGATATTAAATTTCTATAAGATTTATGAATCAAGCACAACAGATGTCGGGTACTACCTTGTTGCCTGGACACTTTACACGGCTATCTTGTCTGTCGCTTCGTTACGTATACATAAAGCAATGGCAGTTACCTTGCTAACGTTGTTACTTGGCTTTATTCTTTTGGATTTTGGACATTTCGTTGATCCGGTATGGAATAAAGTGGCCGGATATGAGCTTTTCGTTTGTGCCTTTTCGGCCTGGTATATGATGGCTGCAATCATCATCAACGATGTTGCCGGAAAAACTGTCCTTCCATTTGGATCGGCACTTGTTAAGTAGTCACTCAGTATCTTACGTCTATAAAAATATTTATTTCTCCGATCTTTTTGACGACCCACTTTTCTGCCTGATCCTCTTTCGATTCCCAACCTTTATCTGTAAAAACAAGCGATGCATTGTGCAGAAAAATATCCTGGTCACCCGGGGAGTCAAAAGTGACGAGCGCCTGACGGAGATTGTTGCTATCACTTTTGTTTTGCCGGAACCACAGATTGAATTTCTTCAACCCCTCAAAATAGCTGCTCCAGTCGGGCAATCCGTTTTGCAGCCCGAGTTCACCTTGGATGAATTTGAGTTTTCCGGTAAGCAGATACGTGGAAGTCCCGAACTCTTTGGGTATAATGAGTCCCTCTTCTGCCGGCAGGAGCTCTTTCAGCTTCCTGGCAAGGAGGAGCGAAGCGCTTTGGGCAACTGGTGTTCCGGTGGTGTTGACGATTGAGATGTAATGGTGTCCGGCGAACAGCTGGACCTGGTACTGATTTTCGCAATCAGTCATTTCCTGCTGATCGGCAGATTGACAATGGAAGGTATTGACTGAATAGATGCCAAAAGCCCCGAGGCAGGATTTCATCCGGTAATATTGAGCATAGCCGCCGTCAGCATTTGATCAACAGCCTTTTGCTGTATTACCTTGTCCTTGATGCAACCGGTATGGTTCACTTGTGTGACAACTCCTTGGAAAAGACCGGGCATGGAGTTGGCATTACGGGGGTATTTCAGCGCATCCTGAATATTTGTTGCAGGTTTTGCCGGTGGCAGGTTTTCGGCAGCCTCAACAGGAGCTGATGCAACAATTGGGGGAAGGACGAACCCTGCACCTCCGGCGGTTAATAACCTGAAAAAGTTGCGACGACCGGATGACTGATTTTAATTTTTTTCGCTCATGACTAGTTTAAGTAATTAAAAATTAAAAATGAACAATTAAAAATTGGCATTGATGCATGATTTTATCGTCTTGTTCGATATCTTTCTTTTCAAGCTGTTCAAAACGCTTGACAACATGGCAACCCCCTGTTCTGTAAAGACCAAAGGCAGTTTTCTTAATCCAATTTTTTCGGTATTGGATATCACAATTTGTGATTTCCAATCCTGCATTTTACGACAAATAATACTTTGCTTTTTTATGCAATAAAGTTCCCTTATATTTGTCTTTTTATTGCAATAAAGGTCATTCATTGTCATCAATTATTACATTCAAAACTTTAAAACAAAACAGGCATTTGCCACAAGGTAAATTTACAACTTATGAAAACACAGTATATTACCGATACCACTGGTAAAAAAATGGGAGTAATCCTGCCTATCCGGGAATATGAGAAAATAATGGAAGGACTCGAAGAACTTGAAGACATTAAAGCCTATGACCGTGCCAAAACCCGCAAAAGCGAACCAATACCTTTTGACCAGGCCTTAAAAGAAATTGAACTTCTGCGCAATGGCCGTTTATAAACTTTTCATTGAAAAAGCTGTATATAAGCAGCTTAAAAATATCCCGGAAAAAGATTACCAGAAAATAATGACATCCATCGCTACCCTGGCAAATAACCCACGCCCTCCCGGATGCAAAAAATTAAAAGGCCGGCCGGGTTATAGATTAAGGGAAGGAAATTTCCGCGTTATCTACGAAATTAATGACAAAATTCTTACTGTTACAGTTATTGAGGCTGGCGACAGAAAGGAAATATATGAATGAATAATTGGGCCTCGAGCCCGTGCAGCCGGTTAATCCCGTGACTGCTGCCCAGCCAGTGTGCCGGGCTTTTTGTTTATTCTTTTTGCATTACAAACGCTTAACTCATTTCCCACTCGGTGCAAACGGGGGGAAGTTCGAATTACTCTCTCAATTAAATTCAAACTTCTTAAATTTTCTTATTTTTGAATATCTCACCATCACAACTATTTTATCATGAAACGAGCCATGGAAAATCTTTTGGCACACAGGAGAATGATTATAGGCGAGTTCCATATGGCAATTAAAAAACAAACTATAATCAGATGAAAAAACAACTTAGAATTGCGTTATTGCTCAGTTTGATCATTCTTCCGGCCGGATTTCAAGCAGTGGCATTGACACCGCAAAAGCCAATCCGTCTGGCCGTAGCCGGAATGACCCACGGCCATATTTCATTTATACTTGGCCGTGCCGACAAGGGCGATTTTGAATTGGTAGGAGTCTGTGAACCCAATCAGGAGTTGGTGGGGAAGCTGGCAAAGCGGTATAAATTCCCCGAGAACCTTGCTTACAAAAATCTGGAAGAGATGCTCGACAAAGTGAAGCCCGATGCCGTGGTTGCATTCGGTTCCATCTTTGATCACCTTGCGGTTGTGGAGGCATGTGCACCCAGGGGTATTCATGTGATGGTGGAAAAACCGCTGGCGGTGAACATGAAGCATGCTGAACGGATGGCCGAGCTGGCCCGGAAATACAAAATCCACCTTTTGACAGATTATGAGACTTCATGGTATCCCTCAACTGCCCAATCCTTTAAAATGGTCAATGAGGAGAAATTTGTCGGCACACTTAGAAAAGTGGTGATTCACGACGGCCACCAGGGTCCGAAGGAGATTGGGTGTGATCCTGTTTTCCTGAATTGGCTTACCGACCCGATCTTAAACGGAGGAGGGGCCATCGTCGATTTTGGTTGTTATGGAGCCAACCTGATGACTGCCCTTACAAACGGAGAAAAGCCGGTTTCTGTAACCGCTGTGACCCGCCGTTTCAAACCGGATGTTTACCCTAAGGTGGATGATGAAGCGACCATCATCGTCTCGTACCCTGGATCGCAGTGCATCATTCAGGCCTCCTGGAACTGGCCGTTTAGCAGGAAGGATATGGAAATTTATGGTGATGAGGGTTATATTGTAGCAGTGAACAACAAGGAGATGCGTACAAGAGGCAAGTCCATGACGACAGAAAAGGCAGTGACCATTACTGCCTCAGAGGTAGCTGTTTATGAGGATCCGTTCTGTTATTTTGCGGATGTCATTTGGGGGAAAATTGCTGAACCCAAGTATGGTCTTTACTCACTTGATAACAACCTTCTTGTGGTGAAAATTTTGGATGCAGCCCGTACTTCAGCAAAGAGTGGCAGAAGTGTGCTGATTAAATGATTTTATTTCAGGACTTTCAGAATGATTTCATCCAGCGTTCGTTTCGGCACATGGTGGACCTGGTTCTCGTCGCGCCAGTATTTTATTTCGCCATCTTTTATTACATCCAGCACTACAACTTCCTTTGGCTTTCCGAGCGCAAGTACCTGAATAATTTCATATTGATCGGAAAGGTCCAATAGTTCACCAAGCTTCTTGCGGTTGACAGACCTGATGATGCATCCCCCAAAACCGGCTTCCGTGGCGCCAAGTAAAATGCTTTGGGAAGCGATTCCATCGTCGCACATAAAATTGTCTGCAATCAGGGTATCGAGCAGCAGGATTACATAGGCTGAAGGTCGTTCCCCCTCCTCCGGACCTGGCCAATCCTTCAGATATCCTGCCCAGGCCAACTGATCAAAGATTTGTGCATTGGAGGTTTCGTCTGTGCTGAGTATGTATTTTATACACTGTGCATTGCGTGCTGAGGCCGAATTGCGCGCCAAATCGACCCAATCGAGTAACATGACGTCAGTTATTCTTTCGTATTGATAGAACCGCCTGTAGCTACGGTTTTTAAGGATAAGGTCTTTAAGCATAATATGTCTTTACAATTTCTTCCATAACCCAACTGGTGCGTGCAGCGGAATATCCGGTACTCACGCATTTCCCTTCGCCATGCAATTCCTGAACGACTTGCTGAATGAGGAAATGGGATATATTTTCGGGATTTTGGAAACTAAGGTTTTTTAATCCGTCGGAGGTCAGCAATTGTACATCCACATGCTGGAAGCAGGAGAAGGTTACTTTTCCCTTTGTGCCGGAGATTTCTATAACATCCTCTTCAGCCTCCGGGCTTACGATGAAACACCAACTTCCGGTTCCCATTACTCCTGATTCAAATGAGAAGGTGGCAGAAACCGTATCTTCGGCAGCGTAAAATCCGGCTAAATTTTTGGCGATACCCGTAACTTCGGTGACTGGCCCAAATAAAAAATCAAGGAAATCGAACTGGTGGGAGGCCAGGTCGTAAAAGTGACCGGCTCCTGCAATGTCTGGATCGGTATGCCAGGTCTGCTTATCAGGGAATTGGTCCTTCTCACCATATGCCATGTGCAGTCGAATATTTACCGTCAGAGGTTTTCCGAGACTGCCATTCTCAACCAGTTCTTTTACTTTTAGAAAAGCAGGCAGTGACCGGCGGTAATAGGCTACGAAAAGTGGCATTCCCGTCTCTTCAGACACCCGAAGCATCTCCTTGCATTCCTGGTGGTTGCGGGCCATGGGTTTTTCAACATAGACAGGCTTCCCTGCTCTCATGGCTGCAATGGCATAAGCGGCGTGGGTGTCGGGTGGTGTAGCCACGTAAATCGCATTTACCTCCGGATCATTGATCAACTGAGCGGCATCGGAGTACCATTTCGCAACAGCATGCCGCCTGGCATAATCTTCAGCCTTTTGTCCATCCCTGCGCATCACGGCTACGAGTCTGGAATGACCTATTTTGCTGAAAGCCGGGCCGCTTTTCAGTTCGGTCACATTACCGCAACCGATGATTCCCCAATTTATATTCTGCATGGATAATTTGAACAAGTTGAATACAACTATTTTTTGAAATACTTTTGGATTAACTCTACCAATGTGGAAATTTCAATGGGTTTTGAGATGTAGTCGTTGCAACCTGCCTCAATTGCCCGATCTCTTTCCCCTTCTATTCCGAAGGCCGTTTGCGCGATGATCACCACTTTTTGGTTAAACAGTCGAATTTGTCGGGTTGCTTCATAACCATCAAGTTCGGGCATTTTAATATCCATTAAAATCAGATCAAGGTCAGGATTTTTCCGGCAAATTTCAACTGCCTCAGCACCTGTAGAAGCCACCAAGGTACGGTTACTAAAAGATTTTGTAACAATTCTCATCAAAATTTCTGAATTCACATTGTCTTCAGCGACCAATATTTTTAGATTCCCTATCTTATCTATTACTTGATCGGCATGGGCAATTTCATTTGAAACTGTATTGGCCGGAATAGTGAAATAGAAAGATGTGCCGGCATCTTCAACACTTTCAACCCATATCTCCCCACCATGTTTTTCTACGAATTCCTTGCAAAGGAGCAGACCCAATCCGGTACTTTGTTCACCTTCCGTGCCCGGACGACTGTTGTTAATGTTCAGACGGAAAAGATTTGCTGTCATGGTACTGTTCATGCCAATACCTGTATCTTTTACAACAATAACTGAGGTATTATTTTCTGTAGAATAGGAAGAGACAGTTACACTGCCGGCTTTTGGTGTGAACTTGATGGCATTTGAAATGAGGTTACGGACTATAGATTGGAGCATGTTGGAATCGGCATACACATTCTGGCGTTCGGGTACTTGCTCAGTAACCAGGATCGCTTTTTTCCTGATGGCATCTTCCAATGCTGTGATAGATTCAGAGACCAATTCCTTCAGATTTATTTGAACCGGATTAAATACGATTTGCCCTTGCTGCATGCGTGCCCAGACCAGCAAGTTTTCGAGCAGATTAAAGAGATTTCTCGATGATTTGTACAAATCCAGGTTCATCTCTTTTTGCTCGGCAGGTGTAAATTCAAAGGATTCATCAGCCAACAATTCGGTCAACGACATGAAACCTCCCAGCGGACCGCGAAGGTCGTGGGCGATGATAGAGAAAAATTTGTCTTTGGTGGCGACCAGTTCCTGAAGCTTTTTACTTTGTTCCTGAAGGATCCTGCTTTGCTGGTAAAGCTTAAGGTGTGTCCTTACCCTGGCAATAACCTCTTCTGCCTTGAACGGTTTGGTAATGAAATCGACTCCACCCGATTTCAGTGCATTAACGATGTCGTTGGTATCGTTTAAAGCGCTGATAAAAATGACCGGAACATCAACCATTTTTTGGTCATCTTTTAACCGTCTGCAAACTTCAAATCCATCCATATCAGGCATCATGACATCCAGCAGAATCAGATCCGGCTTTTCCTTTTCCGCAGCCTGCAAGGCCAATGTTCCATTGGGAACTGGCCGAACTTTATAGCCCTCTTTTTTAAGGATAAATCCCAAAATTTTCAGGTTGGCGGCTACATCATCTACAATAAGAATGTTGCCAATATCTTCGGTCAACAGATTTTCTTCGTTCATTTTTTCTCCTTTATGTGTAAAATCTCCTGCAACTGATCGTAGTTATAATCTGTAGCCAGATTCAGGAGAATCTTTGAAAGTTCTGAATTATCAGTTTCAATGGTATTAATCAGTTGGACCAAAAGATCCAGATCGGCTACATTAAGGGCATTCTGCATTTTCAGCAACAAACTATTTGGTAGTTTTTTAATATCCAGGACAATCGAATTAATGTCATGGCTATAGTTGGTTGGTTGAGCTTCAGTTACATTTTCATAAATGTATTTAATCCCGAGTACCTTCCCGATTGTGTTAAACAAATCGTTTTCCCTAAAGGGTTTGCGGATATATCCCTGCATTCCCAGCGCTTTTATCTTGTTCAACTCGTCTTCAAAAGTGCTGGCTGTCAGCGCAATTATTGGCGTTTTCCGCCCTTTTTCTGTTGACTTGATCCGACGGGTAGCCTCGTAGCCATCCATAACAGGCATGCGCATGTCCATCAGAATGAGGTGAGGATTCCACGATTCGAATTTTTCTATGGCAACTTCACCATTAGCAGCTTCATTGGTTTCAAATCCAACCAATTTGAGTAGATCAGAAGCCACTTTCAGGTTATCGTTCTTGTCGTCAACGACCAAAATCCGATAGGTTGTATCACTACGTTCTATCCCGATTACTCCCTGTGGTGAACTTTTTTCAATTGCATTCGGGTTTCCATCCTTTATTTCAACCTGGAAGGTAAAAACAGATCCCTTTACAACTTCACTGGTTATTGTGATATCCCCACCCATTAATATGGCCAGTTCGCGGCTTAACGCAAGCCCCAGTCCAGTGCCACTTCCCTTGCTGATGCCTGAACTGGTCTGCTCAAAGTGTTTGAAAAGTTTGTCCATCTCCTCAACAGGGATACCCGGTCCGGAATCCTGGACTTCAACCACCAGCATTTTTTTATTGTCTGCGACTGTGTCGACGCGCGCCCGAACGGCGATGCCTCCTTCCTCAGTGAATTTGAGCGCATTCCCGATAAGATTGACAAAAATCTGACGTAACTTGCTTTCATCAACAAATATGTACTGTGGGAGATCGTCTTCTTTTTCCAAGAGAAATTGCAGGTTTTTGGATTGGGTAGGTTCATTGAATATCATTTGAATGTCATTCAGCAACGCATGAAGATCGATATCTGCCGGATTTAATACGACCCGGCCGGCCTCTATTTTCGACAATTCAAGGATGTCGTTGATAAGCGACAAAAGATGTTCACCTGCGTTGATAATGGCGACATTGTACTCTTTTTGCGTGTCAGACAACATCTTGTCGCGGTTCATCAATTGTGAAAATCCAATGATGGCATTCAGAGGGGTTCGAATCTCGTGCGACATATTTGCCAGGAATATGCTTTTGAATTTGTTCGCCATCTCGGCCTCCTGCTTGGCTTTGACAAGCGCCTGTTCTATTTTCTTTTGATCGGTAATATCCCGAAGCACCCCAACGGCATGCCAATTGTTATTGATTTGGATTGCCGAAAGGGAAAGTTGTACGGAAATTTCGTTTCCGTCTTTTCTCAGGGCTGCCAGGTCCAGTGTTTTGCCAATTGCAGCCCCTTGTCCGGTTTGTTGAAAAGTAGGAAATGCGGTGTGATGTGCCTGATGAAAACGCGGTGGTACGATTAGGTTGTGCAAATTCATACCCATGGCTTCGGATCTGGTATATCCAAGTATACGCTCGGCCGCCGGGTTCCAATAGGAGATCAGACCTTCAGCATCTATCATGATAATGGCATCATGGGCTGAGTCTGTGATGGAGCGCAAGATATTTTCACTCTCACGAAGCACATCTTCAGCTTGCTTACGCTCAATAGCTATTGCTATTTTACTGGCTGCTGAATAGAGAAATTGAATATCGCGTTTTGAATAAACATTCTCCTCGCTATAGTGTTGAAGGACCAAAACCCCAATTGTTTTTGAGGGCGTCTTCAGGGGCACACCAATCCACGAGGGGGAGGGCGAACCTACTAATACAGCTTCTTTTTGCTCCCGGAGCTTTCGGAATGCCTCAGGTGTAAGTAACAAGGGTTTTCCTGTGCGGTATACATAAGAGGTAACACTATTCTTCATGGCCAGTGGTTCCGGGGTAGGATCGAACTGATCAACAAAATAAGGAAAGCTAAAGAGTCCGGTAATCTCATCATAGATCGCTACAAAACAGTTCTCGGCATAAAGTACTTGCTTAAGCGAAAGATGTATTGACTTAAGTAATTCGTTCAGGTTAGCAGTCTCCGAAACACCCTGCGTCATCTCAAAGATTACCTGACGTTCAAGTTCCAATTTCTTTTGTTCGGTTTTTTCAGAGGTGACCCCAATAAGTGCTATTGGTTTTCCATCGTAATCCTTAATAATACTGGCAGACACGAAAACCGGAAAATCAGTGCCATCTTTTCTTCGATTTAGTAATTCACCCTGCCAACCACCTTCAAGGGTTGAGGGAAGGATAACTTCAACCAATTCGGAGTTATTGTTGGGTGAGCGTACCATGCCGATGTTTTTTCCTATCAGCTCATGCTCTTCGTATTGATAGGTTTTCAAAAAAGCATTGTTGACAAAAATAATATTGTCATTCATGTCAGTAATACTCACGCATTCGCTGATGCACCTTATTGCATGAGTTAGCAAATGCATTGTTTCGTTGTTGTTATCGCCTTGAACAAATGCTGCCAAAGAATTGTATTTTTCTTGTAATTCCTTCAACTCTTGGATGAGTTCCTCGTTTGTTTTTGCTCTATCGCTCATGTAATGTGGTTTCCAGATCAATCCGGCAGATGGTGAATGTTTCAGTACGTTGTGATCGTTTTGATGTGTGTAATGAGCAATTTGGAAGTTAGAAAACAATCCACTTGCACATATCCGGCAAAAATATAAATGTATAGAGAAATAACACTGTGTTTGCTAAAAAGTTGTTGCGAAGAGGTCACTTAGCTGTGAAATGTGATCTTTCCCCGGGTTAAAAATGATCTTCATGCATATATTTCCGGGCAATTTTTTGAAGTGTAGGGTTTAGAAATTTATATTCACGCCATTTTCCTTCATCAGAGACCATGCCTTGACAAAGCTTTTTTCATCGCGGATGGTAACCTTGTTCCTACGAAGGATTTTGCGGGCCAATTTCTGGTTGGATGGACCGCATTTGGAAAGGAGTGAACCCTTGCTAATCCTGATAAGTTCAGATCCCTTATCTTTGTTGTACAAATAGTAGTTGTAGGCCTCCTGGTAAGAGAGGTTCTTTTCTTTTCCGGCTTCTCCGTAAACAGGACATGTCAGCAGAAGCACCTTTCTATGGACCCAAAGGGATATTTCTCCATCGCCCAATAGTTCGAAAAAGCGATATTCCGGCAATGTGCGACTGAAGTTTTGTAGCCTGAAGCGATGCTCTTCACCCTTTTCGTCGGTCAATGAGAATCCCCGGAGACTCATTTTGTCTATAACAATTTGCGTTGAAATCTCTGAATTGTAATAGATTAACTCATCCCGGTAACTGCTGTACTTCAACTGCAGTGCTTCGATAATTGTCCCATCCGTCAATTCAATTTTGCCCGGAAAGAACGAATCATTAAAAAAGGGGTTCCCCTGGTAAGTGGCATAGGGAATAAACCTGACCCCCGTGATTCTTTCACCGTTCCAGTTTTTGGGCAGCACTTCCTGCGCCGGGAGCACCGAAGCTGACAGCAAACTCAGGAGTATGAAAACAATAAGCATCCTTCTTTCCATGTTACTTAACTTCAAAGAATTGTTCTGTGTAAAAAACCGAACCGTTCACGCTCTTTCCAGACAGATATATCCTGTAGTTTCCCCGGATATCCGATGTCTGAAAATTTAATTCTAAAGTTTGCCCAGGTTTTAGTGATGGTTTCCAAAGCAATACCTGACGCAGGTCCGGCGCTTTTGAAGCGTGTTCCGGAGGGGCAGTTAATTCAGCTTCCGGCTGGATTGCCTCCAGGCTGAGTTTGATCAGTTCGTCAGATTCATTCAGCCTGGTGTAATCCCCGTTGGTCGAATAAATGGCAACCACTCCCGAAAAGCCCAGGTTTCCGAAAAACCGTTCGCTCTGGCAAATATCAATTCTGTCTATTTGGGTGGTTCCCATCTCTTTGATTACATTCAGATCGGTGACTGGAATGCCATTGAGTAAAACTAGGGGCTGTTCAATAAAATAATTATTTCGCTGGAAGTTGAAGAGCTGAAAAGTTGGATTGCGGTTGTAAGTTCTGAATTTCACCTGTGGTAAAAGTTCACGTGAAATCTCTGCAAAATTTGGAAGGTCGATAAACTGTTTTGGACGGACCACCCTGTTTGGAATGCCGTAAAAGGGATTAGTAGCCCTTTTTTTAGGTGAAACCGGTTGATTTGCAAGTTCGTGCAATCCAAATATCTTGCTAAAATTCAGCGATTCGACCTTTTTTGCCACGATTTTTTGAAACTCCGGAGAAAAAGCTTGACTTTCGTGTGGTGGCAGCGAACCAAGAATGTTGTCGGCAGGAGTGAGTGAGATTTTCAGCATCCGTTTCTTCGCTTTGTCGCTACATTGAAGCACGACTGGTATCTTTCCGTAACAGTTGGTCAGCTGAAAATAGAAGCGGCCATTGGCTCCTGTGGTGTAATATTTAAATAGCGGCAATGAATCAGGTACGGTCAAATAAACCAGCGCGTTTTCGAATGGTTTTTCTGTTTCCGCATCCGTGATGGTACCGGAGATGATGATTCCTTCATTGCCTGTTTCCCTGAAAAATTTGGGTTTTGAGCCGGCGACAAAAGTCATGGCATGGTACCCCGGGGTAACTGGAGTGATTCCAACAAGCAGATTCCCATCGATTTGAGACAAGAATTCAGGAGCAAGATGGACTGTTGCATGACCTTTTTCCCTGTTTTTGTATCTACTTGAAGCACCTTCGAAGTGGAGTGACGTGAAAGCTGTTATTGCCTGCCTGCCATTGCCCGCCAAATGTAAGAATACAGATGATTCGGTCATGCCTGTAAACCTGTTCGATACGATAAGCTCTTTCACCGTTTGAGTAAGGCTGGTTCTGGTAGTGGCCCTCACCAGGTAACTTCCCGAACTTAAGCTATCCGCCAGATGAATATACCCGTTGGCCTCGTGATTCTTCATCTCCAGATAAATTGCCGAAACAAGATTGCCTTTGCTGTTGAAAAGATCAACATTTACAATCCCTGAAGGTTCGTCAACCGGAGCATATACCTTGATCAAAAGGTTTTCGCCGCTCGTATACAGATCACGGTCTGTAAAGAGTGCGAATCCCTCCTTCTCCTGTGCTTTGCACAAAAGGGAAACCACGAGCAGCAATACGGTCAATAATTTTTTTACCATACTTTTATCTTCATTTATTCCCACCAATCGGGATGCAGATTAACCGATTTCCCGTTATCAGGGATGGCCGGATAACTGTTTACTTTCCGGATAGCAGCCTTTACGGGTGGTTTAGTATCCGAAAACTGGATAAAATACCGGTGTTGCTGGTAGGAAGCCAGATCGAAAAATCCGAAGACAATTTTCGATGCATCCGATGTACAGGTAATGTTCCCGTAGATCTGGGTCTGAACCGGATCAAACAGACTGCCATCGGCTGAGAGCTGGCTGTTTAACTTATCATGGTAATCAAAGGAGCTCCGTGAGGTTCCATATTCATCCAGGATCATAAGCCATCCTGCCACACTGGCACCGGTCTGGATAAGATCCGTGGTATTGTAAGGAAGCAACATCAGCGGCTGCTTCTCTATGATGTTGGTTTGACTGAATTGCTTGGGACCGGCTATGTTGTAAGTGCTGCCATTATACAGCGATTGCCATCCGTAAACAGTTGGTGCCATGGGTGTATTGGGAACCACATAAATCCATTCCAGCACAGTTCTTGCAACAAATCTGTAATTGGCCAGTGTGGTAGTGACCGGCGCATCCACATAGAGCTCCTGACCAATCACCGTAACAGCCACCGGCGCGCCGCTGCTATTGGATTGATATGTTTTCCTTTCAACGCGTTCAGCATAAAAATTGCTGATGGTAGGTGCAGGTAGCATGGTTACTCTGTCCGATTCATAGGTGTCTCCGTTAAGCCGGATTTGAAGTTTATAGCTCTGTCCGACGACCGGACTTTTTGTGAAGGTGAAATTTCCCGAGCCGTTTTCTGTACCCTGAAGGTTGTTGCCGCGGGTATCGATCAAATTTACCACTGCGCCAGTTACTGCCGCCGGGGCATTCACATCGTAAAAACTTGTAGACCTGGTCAGACGGACATAGCTTTGCGACAGATTGTTGGTTACCAAAGCATCGACCATCAACACTCCTCCCGCATCCTTCATGGACGGGAAATAGAGCTCTTCACATGAAATGAAGAAAACTGAGATTACCAGGATATATATCGTCTTTTTCAGCATCAGAATTTAAAATTGTAGGTGATTGAAGGAACCGGAACGCCAATGATTGACAATTTATAGATGGAGTACTGTGTTTTATTTTTATCCAGGCTTTGAAGGGAGGCATCCTTACGGTAAAAAACCGAATAGGGATTTTTACGTCCGTAAAGATTGTAAACAGAGAAGGTCCAGCTTCCCTTCCATGTCCGTTTTCTACGCAGGTTTTCATCCAGTGTAATGGCCACATCCATCCGGTGGTAAGGAGGCATCCGGTAGCTGTTTCTGTCTGAAAAATAGACGACCTGATTCCCCTGGTACAGGTACTTCTGTTCAGGAAGCGTAATGGGCCTGCCTGATGAAAAGACAAAATTTCCGGAGAAACGCCATCTCCTGCTGATGTTATAATTGGTTACCACCGAGAGATCATGTGGTTTGTCGTAAATGGAAGGATAGTATGCACCATTGTTAATTTTCTCCTCACGGAACAGTCCGTTGGCTTTTTGAAAGGTGCGCGAAAAGGTGTAACTGATCCAGCCGTTCCAAGGTCCGGTACTCTTTTTGGCCATCAATTCCAATCCATAAGAATAGCCTTGTGCCGGAATATAGTCTGTTTCGAGATGGGGATTCATCAGGAGCAGGGCCCCATTTTTGTATTCTGGTAAATTCTGAAGATTTTTGTAGTACGCTTCGGCCGAAAACTCAAAATTCCCTTTGGCAGGAGTTTTAAAAAAGCCAAAAGCGATCTGGTCATTGATTAGTGGAGCAAGGTAAGTGCCGGCAGATTTCCAATAATCAGCCGGCGAAATGACGGCAGAATTGGAAATCTGACTGATAAACTGATGGGTCCTCTGATAGTTCAACCGAAGCGAACCGCCGTTTCTGAGCTGGATTTTTAAAGCAAGCCGTGGCTCAGGTGCATGGTAGGATTTGATGATCTCACCCGATTTGAAAAAAGTGGAGTCTGTTATCGACCGTGTACTTTTGGACACTCCGGAGTCATATGAATAGACCCTGCCAGTACCATAACTGAAAAACCCGGTGTACCGAAATCCAACACTCATGGACAGCTTTTCCGACAAGTCAAAGTTGTCATCAGCGAAAAGTGCAATCTCTGCCGATTGCTCTTTTTGCATTTCGGATTTTATAACATTGGTAATGGCTTGCGTAGGAACGATTTGGCCCGGATTGATCCGGTAACTGATTGCCTGAAATCCGGCGCTGATGTGCTGCTTCTCGTTGGGATAAAAGAGGAGGTTGTATTTTAGGCTTCCGTATTGGATACCCGATTTCAGGGTATAATCATCCGGTGGAAGAACTGGATCTTTTTGATCAACCTTCAGCGAATATTGGGAGTAAGCAAGTGTTAATTGAGAGATGATTTTATTGGAGAGGTTCAATTTCCAGTTCAGCGAGCCGAGCGAATTTGCATAGGCATATAGGGTGCTTGTATTGAGATTAAAAACATCGGAACTCAGGTATCCGGTTAATTTCAGGTGATTTTTCGGACTAAATTCAATATTTGCCGTGCCATTCAGGTCATAGAAATGTGCCACACTGTTCATGAACATTGGATTTTTTGTTTTTTGAAGCATCCAGTCCGAGTAGGTACTTCTTCCGCCTATCATGAAGGAACTTTTCTTCTTCTTCGCCAAGGGACCTTCAATCGAAAGGCGGCTGTTGATAAGTCCAATGCCCCCATTGATACTCAGGTATTTATTGGCGCCGTCCTTGAGTTGTATGTCCATTACGGAGGATGAACGTTCTCCGAAGGAAGCAGGAATGCCTCCTTTGTAGAGTGTCACATCCGCGACAGCGTCCTGGTTGACCATCGAAAAGAAACCAAAAAGATGGGTCGTGTTGAAGAGGGGAGCACCATTTAGCAATACAAGATTCTGATCCGTATTGCCACCCCGTACATTAAACCCTGATGACATTTCACCCACACTTTGAACACCCGGCATCATCACCATGCTTTTGATCAAATCGGCTTCTCCCATCAAAACCGGAAGCTCCCTGATGGAGACTGCACTCATTTTGATCATGCTCATCTGGGCTTTTGAGGCCCTTTTGTTGTCGCCCATCACAGTGACTTCCTCAATCGTTTGGGTCTTTTCAAAAATCTCCAGATCAGCATTTCCGTCCTGAAGTAGCTGAATCTTCAGATTTTTATTTTCAAAATTCATGAAGGAGATTCTGAGGTTCAATTCTCCGGTAGGCAGTTCAATAGAATAGCGTCCTTTCGCATCTGAGACAACTCCTGTTTTTGTTTCGGGATTAAAAACAACCGCCCCCGGCAGCGGATCCCCGGTCTTGCCATCAAGAACTTTACCCTGAAGTTTTGCCCTTTTGTTTTGAACCTGATTCAGCGGATCACCAATGACAAGCAGTTGTGATTCGTTGCGGCCAACCAAAACGTTTCCATCGGTTCTCTTTGGATAAACAAATACCATATCCTTTTCAAAGAATTTGAAATTTAATTCTTTCTCTTTGAAAACCTGGTTCAAAATCTGACTAAGCGGAGTGTTTTTGAATGTGCCATTAATTTCGAAAGATTTGATCCACTCTTCCCTGTAGAAAAAAGTGATGCCACAGGTTTCTTCCAGGTAACTGAAAAATTCGGTAATGGGTGTCCGGTTGAAAGTTTTGGTTATTTTGAACTCTTGTACCTCTTGCGAATGAACAAATTTCACTGTTAAAAGCAGAAAAATGAGGAGAACGATAATCCTGTATGACAGTGTAATTTTAAAGTTCTTCAAAATTGGTAATGCCTTAAGGATTATAAATGTTGGATTGGCTCTGGTAAAGTTACAAATTGTTTCTTCAAAAGGATCAAGGAAGATAATGTTTCATTCTAAACATCTGTTTGCCGTTGTTTGCCAAGAGATTATTCCCTACTTTTATTCACTTTGATTGTACTATCTGACCTGATTGAATTGAATCGCAGAATGTGAAACTATTTAAATGATCACTAAAGCGATATGACTCTTTAAAAGATCTTATTACCTATGAATACTGCTGCTCACAACAAACTGGTTTCCTTTATCTGGTCCATAGCGGATGATTGTCTGCGAGATATTTATGTCCGCGGGAAATACCGAGATGTCATTCTTCCGATGGTGGTTCTGCGGCGCCTGGATGCCTTGCTTGAACCTTCAAAAGATGCCGTTCTGGAGGAGGTGGCCTTTCAGCGGGATGAAGCCGGGTTTACGGAATGGGATGAAAACGGATTGATAGACGCGTCTGGTTATGTTTTTTACAATACCAGTTCATGGACACTTCAGCGCCTGCATGATACAGCCACCAACAGCCAGCAGATACTTCAGGCCAATTTCGAAGACTATCTGAATGGCTTCAGCGCCAACGTGAAAGAGATCATTGATAAATTTAAGCTTCGCAGCCAGGTTCGGCACATGGCCTCAAAAGATTTGCTGCTGAATGTGTTGGAGAAGTTTACCTCTCCCTACATCAACCTGACCTCTGCTGAAAAGGTTGATCCCGACGGACGGAAACTTTCGGCCTTGACCAATCTGGGAATGGGATATGTCTTTGAAGAGCTGATCCGTAAATTCAACGAGGAGAACAACGAAGAGGCCGGAGAACACTTCACCCCCCGGGAGGTGATCGACCTGATGACCCATATCATTTTTGAACCGGTAAAAGACAAGCTTCCGCCCGTGATAACAATCTATGATCCGGCATGTGGAAGCGGCGGAATGCTGACCGAATCACAGAATTTTGTGAAAGATGAGGAAGGTGAAATCCGGGCAAAGGGGGATGTCTATCTTTATGGAAAAGAGATCAACGACGAAACCTACGCCATCTGCAAATCAGATATGATGATCAAAGGCAACAATCCGGAGAATATCCGGGTCGGCTCTACCTTATCGACCGACGAATTCGCCGGTACTTCGTTCGATTTTATGCTTTCCAATCCGCCGTATGGCAAATCGTGGGCCAGCGAGTTGAAATACATCAAAGACGGGAAAGACATCATCGATCCGCGTTTCCAGATAAAACTCAATAATTATTGGGGAATTATAGAAGATGCCGATGCCACTCCCCGTTCGTCAGACGGTCAGTTGCTGTTTTTGATGGAGATGGTCAACAAGATGAAACCACTGACGCAAAGTCAGCCGGGATCCCGGATTGCCTCAGTACACAACGGATCCAGCCTGTTTACCGGCGATGCTGGAGGTGGCGAAAGCAATATTCGCCGCTACATCATCGAGAACGATTGGCTCGAAGCCATCGTGCAGATGCCCAACAACCTGTTTTACAATACCGGAATTACCACCTACATCTGGATACTCAGCAACAACAAGGTTCCTAACCGCAAGGGAAAGGTTCAGCTGATTGATGCCGGACAGCTTTACCGCAAACTCCGGAAAAACCTGGGAAATAAAAATTGCGAATTTGCGCCTGAACATATCCGGGAAATAGTGAATGTATATGCTGAAATGGCTTCTGTGGAAGCCAGGGAAATCAACATTGAAAACATTTCCGGTACCATTTCTTCAAAGGTTTTCGACAATGCCGATTTTGGCTATTTCAAAGTGACGGTTGAACGCCCCAAACGGTTGAAGGCCCAATTTACCGGGGAGCGCATTGCCGAACTGCGCTTCGACAAAACACTACGGGAGCCGATGACGTGGGCTTTTGAACAGTTTGGGGAGGAGATTTATACCGACCTTTCAAAACATGAAAAGGCAATACTGGAATGGGCTGAAAAACAGGAACTGAACCTGAATGCCAAACAAAGCCGTGCCCTGGTCAGCAAGGAAACCTGGCAAAAGCAACTCGACTTGCTGAATACGGCCAAACAGTTGATGAAGGCCATTGGTGAAGCAGAGTACAACGATTTCAATGTTTTCAGGGATATGGTTGATGTGTGTTGTAGAGACAAGGCATGCCTTGTCTCTACGGTCTCCTCCACCGAAAAAAACGCCATCCTGAACGCGGTTTCCTGGTACGATGCTTCCGCCGAAAAGGTAATCAAAGGCACCACCAAACTGACCGGCGAAAAGCTGGAACGACTGCTCGAAAATCTGGACTGTCAGGAAAGCCAGTTGCCCGATTACGGTTATTTCCCGACTGCAAAAAAAAGCGAATACCTGGAGTATGAAACCGAAAGCGACTTGCGCGATACCGAGAATGTGCCGCTGAAAGAAAACATCTACGGCTACTTTTTGCGCGAAGTCAAACCCCATGTTCCGGAAGCCTGGATCAACCTGGATGCCAACAAAATCGGGTATGAAATCAGTTTCAACAAATACTTCTACCGGCACAAACCGCTTCGTAGCATTGAGGAAGTAAGTGCCGATATTCTGCAACTGGAAAGCGAAAGTGACGGTTTAATTCGTGAAATATTAAAATTGGCATAAGCTTATGGATAAGATTCAGCATAACCAACAAGAGCTCTTTACCGATATTAAGCAGTTGATTGATAGTGCCCGAATAATCGTGAGTAAGGTTGTCGCTTCGAGTGTAACTGCACTCTACTGGAACATCGGAACAAGGATTAACAAAGAAATACTTAACAATCAACGGGCTGAATATGGCCAACAGATTGTCGCTACCCTGTCGCGACAATTGGTACAGGAATATGGCCTCAATTTCGAAGAAAAGAATCTGCGACGAATCATTCACATTACCGAATATTTACCCAGCAACTTGCTGAAACAAAAACTGCATCAGTTTATGCTTGCATCGAATAAGCAAATTGGAAATCGCACAGACGATGAATAACCCGCCCAAATACCCCGCCTACAAACCCTCCGGCGTGGAATGGCTGGGAGAGATTCCGGAACAATGGGAATGTATTCGAATGAAGCATTTGTTTAAAGATCATTCTGAAAAGAATAAACCTGGGGCAGAACTTTTATCAGTTACTCAAAATCAAGGTGTAGTACCAAGAACGTGGGTTGAAAATAGGATGGTTATGCCTTCTGGTGCTTTAGAATCTTTCAAGTATATTCAAAAAGGTGATTTTGCTATCAGCCTAAGGTCTTTTGAAGGAGGATTGGAATATTGTCATCATGAGGGAATAATTAGCCCAGCCTATACTGTGCTAAAGGCAAAACGAAATTTTTGCAGCCAATTTTATAAATATCTTTTCAAGAGCTATTCCTTCATTTCTGAATTGCAAACAAGTGTGGTTGGGATCAGAGAAGGGAAAAATATTAGTTATCCTGAACTCTCGTATTCATCTTTGCCAATTCCAAATCTCTCCGAACAAACCGCCATTGCCTCCTTTCTCGACCACAAAACCGCCATTATCGACCAGGCCATTGGCATCAAGGAAAAACAAATCGAACTGCTTAAGGAACGCAGGCAAATATTGATTCACCGTGCCGTTACCGGCAAAATTCCTGTCAAAAATGGGGATAAAACAAACAGCGTTGATGGCAATGAAAATGATGGCACCGGCACCGTAGAGACAAGGCATGCCTTGTCTCTACCACCACGCACCCACAAAACCAAATTTAAAGACAGCGGTGTGGAATGGATTGGGGAGATTCCGGAGCATTGGGAGGTAAAGAGGTTGAAGTATTTAGGAAGAATAAGATATGGCTTAGGTCAACCTCCAAAAGAGAAGGAAAATGGATTGCCATTAATTAGAGCGACAAATGTCGAAAGAGGGAAAATTGTCGAAAAAGACCTTGTTTTTGTTGACCCAGAAGACATTCCATGGGAACGAGACCCAGAACTTAAAGAAAATGATATCATTGTTGTAAGGAGTGGAGCATATACCGCTGATTCTGCAATAATTCCTAATAAATACGCTGGATCCATTGCAGGATATGATATGGTTTTTACTCCTAGGACAATCAATCCTCTTTTTATGAGTTTTGCACTATTATCAAAATACATTTTGTTTGATCAGCTTTATCTGTTAAGAATGAGAGCGGCCCAACCTCATTTAAATGCAGAAGAATTAGGTGATACATTAGTTCTTTGTCCACCAGATGAAGAACAAATATTCATTTCGGAATATATCGATAGCTTCTCCCATAAAATCACCACCGCCATTTCCCTCAAAGAGCAGGAAATTGAGAAGTTGAAGGAGTACAAGGCGAGTTTGATTGATGCGGCGGTAACGGGGAAGATAAAAGTGAGTTAACATATTTTCAATATCTTTAGATTCTAAATAGTTAGCGTGAAAAGGTTCAAAATTTTCATATCGAGTGTCCAAAGCGAATTTGCTGCCGAAAGGGAAGCCCTTTACAATCATTTTTGCACAGATGCATTGTTGCGCGACTTCTTCGAACCCCTCCTGTTCGAAAAACTACCCGCGGCTGTTCATGCACCCGACAGGGTTTACACAGAGGAGATTGAACAATCACAGGTTTACCTTATTTTGATTGGACAACAATACGGATCTGAAGATGAGACAGGGGTTTCGCCCACCGAACACGAATACAATTGTGCCAGCAGGTTGAATCTGGACTGTCTGGCATTTATCAAAGGGGATTCATCTGTTCAACGTCATCCAAAGGAATCAGCGCTTCTCATCAATATACAAAATCAGTTGTCTTACAAACGCTTCGAATTGGTGGATCAATTAATTACGGAAGTGACCAAGGCGTGCATCACCTTGTTGAAGCACATGGGGCTTATTCGCTTCACCGCATTTGATGAAAGTTTAAATGAGAGGGCAACTCTAAATGATATTGAGCCGGATAAGATTGATACATTTATCGGAATAGCCCGGGCAAAAAGAGGTTTTCCACTGCGTGAAGGTACTCCGATAAAGAAGGTTTTATCGCACATGAATATGCTGTATGGCGAAAAATTGACCAACAGTGCACTGCTGGCGTTCTCAAACAACCCGCAACGATTTTTTCCTACTGCCATCGTAAAATGTGCTCATTTTCACGGACTTCATGTACAAAAGCCCATTCCCGACCAAAAAGTAATTAATGGCGATGTATTTGAACAGGTTGACCAGGCCATCGATTTTGTATTGTCAAAGATCACGATGTCGGTTGGTATGCGTAACGAAAGCAATCAGGCACCTTTGAAGTATGAAATTCCACAGGCTGTCGTAGCCGAAGCAATCGTAAATGCCGTGGCGCACCGCGATTACAATAGCAACGGGAGTGTTCAGGTTATGTTGTTTGCTGACAGACTTGAGATTTCGAATCCGGGTCGCCTGACCCCCGAATTAAGCATCGAAAAGCTAAAAGTAGATCACGCATCCTACCCGACCAATATGTTGTTGGCAGAGTCTCTTTACCAGGCCGGATACATTGAACGTTACGGTACAGGTACTGGTGAAATCTTCCACTTGTCAACAGAAGCTGGATTAAGAGAACCTGAAATTATATTGGATGAAGGATTTAAAGTGATTATTTGGAGACCAGCCACCTTTACCGACCAAGTTAGTGGACAAGTTAGTGGACAAGTTACCGGACAAGTTGAAGAAGGAATCAAAAGAGTATTGCTTGTTTTCAATGGAGAAATGAAAAGTGCAGAGATCCAAGCTACCTTACAGCTTAAACACAGGGAGTATTTTAGGGACAATTATCTCAATCCTGCAGTGGATCAAGGTTTTGTGGAAATGGTTTTTCAGGAAAAGCCCAATAGTCCGAATCAAAAATACCGTTTAACGTCCAAGGGTATTGAATTAAAAGATCATTTATTGATCCCTCAACCAAGCAGGATACCAATGGAGAAGGAAATTTCAAAATCCCTTACCGATCATGCTACCGATCATGCTACCGATCATGCTACCGATCATGCTGAAGAACTTTTAATAAAATTATTGCTGGTATTGAGTGGAGAAATGAGCCGACCGGAAATTATGGAGAAACTGGAATTAAAACACCGGCCAAGCTTTATGGGAAACTATATTCAGCCGGCATTGGATGCTAATTATATTGAAATGACACTGCCGGATAAACCAACGAGTAATTATCAAAAATACCGATTGTCTCTGAAGGGGATAGCCTTAAAAAAACAACTGGAAAATAAATTGCAAAGATGACAAGCCAAACCAACGAACTAGCCCTTGAATCGGCCATTGAAAAACGCTTAACCGGGTCATGCCTCGAGGAGATGAGGGAACTTGGTTTAACTGTTGACTCAACAACGGAACGGGCAGAATTGTACCGGACCGGCAAGGGTTATTTCATTGGTTCACCCTTCGATTACAATGCCAAATATGCCATTGATGAGAAGCTTTTCTGGGACTTCCTGGAAACTACACAGAAAGACGAACTGGCCAAACTGCAAAAGCAAAGCGACTGGAAGCTAAAGATTCTGGACCGGCTCGACCGGATAATAAAAAAATATGGTATTATCCGTTTGTTGCGCAAAGGGCTGGAGGTAGACGATGCAAGCTTCACCTTGTTTTTTGAATGGCCATTGGCGAGCAGCAGCGATCGGGTAAAAGCCAATTTCGAAAACAACCGGTTCAGTGTGACTCGGCAGTTGCGCTATTCACTGGACAACCCGGGAGAGGAGATCGACATGGTTTTGTTTGTGAATGGTTTGCCCTTCTCCACACTTGAACTTAAAAATCACTGGACCGGACAAAATGCCAAAGTACACGGACAAAATCAATACAAATACAAAAGAGACATTGCCCAGCCACTGTTGAATTTTGGTCGTTGCCTGGTTCATTTCGCGGTGGATACCGATGAAGTGTACATGACCACGAAACTGAATGGCGCCGGAACTTTCTTTTTGCCCTTCAACCTGGGTCACAACTTTGGGAAAGGTAATCCACCCAATCCGTTCGGGCATAAAACAGCCTATTTGTGGGATGAAGTGCTCACCCGTCAGAGTGTGGCCAATATCATCCAGCATTTTGTCCGCTTTGATGGCAAAGAAGCTGATCCACTGAGCAAGAAAACACTCTATTTTCCGCGCTACCACCAGCTGGATGTGGTCAGAAAACTGATTGAGGATGCCAGTCACAAAGGCGTTGGGCAAACCTATCTGATACAGCATTCCGCCGGTTCAGGTAAATCAAATTCCATTACCTGGGCAGCGTTTCAATTGATCGAGACCTATCCTGAGAATGACGCAGTGCCGGGAAGCAAGGGTATCTCCAATCCTTTGTTCGATTCGGTGATCGTGGTTACCGACAGGAGATTACTGGATAAGCAGCTAAGGGAAAACATCCGTGATTTTTCGGAGGTAAAAAATATTGTGGCCGCGGCCTATTCGTCCAAAGAGTTGAAGGAGAATCTGGAGAGTGGTAAGAAGATCAACATCACCACCATACAGAAATTCCCTTTCATTGTGGATGGAATTGCAGATCTGAGCGACAAACGGTTCGCAGTGATTATCGACGAAGCCCATAGCAGTCAGAGCGGCTCGGCTGCCGACAACCTAAACCGGGCCATGGGGCACAATGCAAATGAAGAGGAGGAGACTGATCCTCAGGATAAAATTCTGGAGGCCATGCGGTCGCGTAAGATGAGGGACAATGCATCCTATCTGGCATTTACAGCAACACCCAAGAACAATACCCTGGAGAAATTCGGGATCAGACAGGAGGACGGTAAATACAAGCCGTTTCATCTCTACTCCATGAAACAGGCCATCGAAGAGGGCTTCATCCTGGACGTGCTGGCCAATTACACCACCTACCGGAGTTATTACGAAATTGAGAAATCGATAGAGGATAATCCGCTTTTCGATACCATCAAGGCACAAAAGAAGCTGAGGGCCTATGTAGAGCGGCATGAGCAGACCATTGCCACCAAGGCGGAAATTATGCTCGATCATTTTATCTCCCGGATAGTCAATACCAAAAAACTAAAAGGGCAAGCCAAGGCAATGGTTGCGACACAAAGCATTGAGGCCGCCATCCGTTATTACTTTGCCATTCACAATTTGTTGAAGGCCAAAGGAGATCCGTTTAAAGTCCTGATCGCGTTTTCAGGCAAAAAAACAGTCGATGGAATTGAATATTCGGAAGAGGGCATCAATGGTTTTGGTGAGAAAGATACACGGGATCAATTTGATACCGATGACTACAGGATGCTGGTGGTTGCCAACAAATACCTGACCGGCTTCGACCAGCCCAAATTGACAGCCATGTATGTGGACAAGAAGCTCCAATACGTCATGGCGGTGCAGGCTTTGTCAAGATTGAACCGATCGGCCGATAAACTGGGCAAGAAAACGGAAGATCTGTTTGTACTCGATTTCTTTAACTCGGTCGATGACATCAAAGAATCGTTTGATCCCTTCTACACTGCCACAAGCCTGAGCCGGGCAACGGATGTCAATGTTTTGCACGAACTGAAATCCAATATGGACGAGGTTGGTGTGTATGAATGGATTGAGGTGGAAGATTTTGTGGAGAAGTATTTCAGGGGAGTGAATGCCCAGGAGTTAAGCCCCATCATTGATTTTGCTGCCGACCGGTTTAATTCCGGTTTGGGGCTGGACGACAACGGAAAAGCGGATTTCAAGATTAAAGCGAAGCAATTCGTGAAAATATATGGACAGATGGCCGCCATTCTTCCTTATGAGGTGGTCAAATGGGAAAAGCTCTTCTGGTTTCTGAAATTTCTGATTCCCAAACTCATCATCGCTGACCCTACGAAGGATGCCCTGGACGAATTGTTGAATTCTGTCGATCTTTCTACCTATGGCCTTGAACGCGTAAAATTAAGCGCGAATATTGGTTTGGATGCATCAGAAACTGAATTGGATCCACAAAATCCGAATCCCCGGGGCACCCATGGAGGTGAACCCATTGTAGATCCGCTCGATTTAATCATCCGATCCTTCAATGAACGTTGGTTCCAGGGCTGGGAAGCAACTCCGGAGGAGCAGCGGGTCAAGTTCGTTCATCTGGCTCAAAGCATGAGGGCTCATCCCGATTTCAGGGAGAAATATGCTGACAATTCAGATAGCCAGAACCGCGAAATAGCCTTCAAAAAGATATTTGACGAAGTGATGGCCAAACAACGCAAAAGCGAACTCGATTTGTACCGGTTGGTTGCCAAGGATGACGCCTTTAAGTCGGCCATGCAGGATACCTTGAAACGGATATTGATGGCATCGTAGAAGATTTTTTGAGTTGATATTTCAATCAAAAAAATAGTTGCATTTACCTCGAAACCAGCTTGTTAATCTCTCTTGTTGGCGCCAGGGCCTTTGATACTTTTCCGGCAGAAAGCTCTTTGGCAATCTTAAAAGTTTCAGTCTGTCTGATGTTCAGTGATGAAGAACCAATTTTGAGGTTATATACTCCTTCTTCTGCAATCCAGGATGAGGTAGCCTCATCGAAAGAGGCAAAATCTTTAGTTTCGATGGTAAAACTCAGCCTTTGAGTCTCACCTGGTTGCAGCAGGTTGGTTTTGCCGAAAGCGGCCAAAGTTTCCGCAGGCTTGTTCAATTTCCCTTTTGGGGAACTTATGTATAGCTGAACCACTTCGCGGCCTGCAACACTGCCGCTATTCTTCACGGCAACCGAAACAATCAGATGCCCCCTGAAATCGGTTAAGCTTAATTTTATACCGGCATAATCAAATTTTGTGTATGACAATCCATAACCAAACTCATAAGCAACAGGTATTTTGAAGGTGTTGTAATAGCGGTATCCTACATAAATATCGTCTTCATAAACCACTTCCCAGGGCACACGGCGCATAAAGGAGAATCCGGAAAGATCGGGTGCCGCATCTTTTTTGTCAGACTTTTCGGCCACACCTGGGAAATTCCTGGAAGAAGGTGTATCGGTATAGGAGAGGGGAAAGGTAGCCGCCAGTTTTCCGGAAGGGTTGACTTTCCCGCTGAGAACATCGATTACCGAGTTTCCGGCCTCCTGTCCGGGTTGCCAGGCTACCAGAATGGCGTCAGGGACTCCGCGCCAGCTGGCAACTTCGACAACGCCCGGAATGTTCAGTACCACGATGGCTTTTTTGCCTTTGGCATGGAAAGCATCGGTTACATTTTTGATCATCTCCTTTTCGGTGGCTGTCAATTGGAAGTCACCTTCCGTATTGGTGCGATCGACTCCTTCGCCTGCATTCCTGCCAATGGTAATCAATGCCATATCGGCTTTTTCGGCCATTTCACGGGCGAGATCGGCAGGAACAGCCATTTCGGCAACGGGTTCTTTGGCCCCCAGCATGGCCGCAATCATATTTTTTGGTTTTCCCTGTTTGGCCCGCATCTCTTTGATGAAATCCTGGTAAGTATTTGCCAATCCGGCCTCAGCATTGTATCCCGCATTGGTTAGTCCGTCCAAAAGCGAGACGGTGTAGGCCTCATTGACATCGCCGCTGCCGGTTCCACCGGAAATAAAATCATAGGAGGTATTTCCGAATGCGGCTATATTCTTAACGCCTACCGGAATTGGAAGCGCGTTGTTTTTATTTTCGAGCAGCACCATACCATCCGTTGCGGCCTGACGGGTGATGGCAGCGTGGGCTTTCATATCAGGGCTACTCGAATAGTTGTAATTGTTGTAACGAGGGGCCTTCAGCATAATATTCAAAATCCGGCTGACGTTCAGGTCCAACACTTTCTCATCGAGTTTGCCGCTTTTTACTGCCTCCACCAATTCACGGAATTGTTTTGGCTGACCGGGCTGGATCATGTCATTCCCGGCTTTCATCTGTGCTACCACATCGCTGCCACCGCCCCAGTCGGTCATCACATATCCTTCGAATCCCCAGTCGTTGCGCAGGATTTTGGTCAGCAGGTCATTGCTTTCAGAAGTGTAGGCGCCATTGATCTTGTTGTAGGAAGACATGATGGTCCAGGGCTTGGCTTCTTTTACTACAATTTCGAAACCCTTCAGGTAAATTTCGCGCAAGGCCCTCTCGCTCACGATGGTGTTGACAGTCATACGGTTGGTCTCGGAGTTGTTGGCTGCAAAGTGTTTGACGGATGTTCCGACTCCGTTCGACTGGATGCCCTTCACCATGGCGGCAGAAGTTTTGCCAGCTACCAGCGGATCTTCGGAGTAGTATTCGAAGTTACGTCCGCAAAGCGGATCGCGCTGGATGTTCATCGCCGGGGCCAGCAAAATATCGGAGCCGTACTCCTTTACTTCGCTTCCCATGGCCTGACCAACTTTGTAAACCAGTTCGGTATCCCAGGATGAAGCCAGCGCAGTCCCTACCGGGAAGGCTGTACAATAGTAAGTTCTGGCCTCTCCCTTGCGAAGTGGCTGTATGCGCAAACCGGCAGGACCGTCGGTTAAAACCTGCGATGCAATGCCCAGTTCAGGAAATTCAGATGAAACGCCTGCCGCGCCGGGAAGATATTTTCTGATCTTTTTAACCATGCTGACATAGTTAGAATCCTTTGAATCAATTTCCCCTCCAAATCCGGCGGGCATCTTTTTTCTGATCGAATCGGGAAGTTCAAAAAACATCCCGGTGCCTATTACCAATTGCGCTTTTTGATCGAGTGTCATTTTGGCGATGATGCTTTGAATCTTTGCCTGATTGGCTGAAGCATCTTTTGCAGTCGGGTTTTGTGCATTCGCAGCACCGAAGGTCATTAGCAGCAGGAGGATTCCGGTTGCAAGTTTGTCGGGAATTTTCATTATGCTTGTTTTTGTTTGTTTTGGTTTTTATTGGTATCATTGCGTCATATCGACACAATAATAAGCTTTTTCTTCAGTAATTCAAAAAACGTAAAAGGATTAAAGCATTTTTATTGTTGTAAAACATCAAATTGTCGTGAATCAAAAGCCAAATTCTTACCAGGAACTGTTTCTGAACCATCTTTCGCTCGACTGCGTAGTCTTTGGTTTTCACGATTCCCAGCTGAAGGTTTTGCTCTTGCGGATGAATAGAACCAGGGATTGGGCGCTGCCCGGAGGGTTTGTGAAACCGGACGAATCGTTCGAAGTGGCAGCATCCAGGGTACTGAAGGAGCGTACCGGTTTGGGTGATATTTTTCTGAAGCAGTTCAAAGTATTTAGCGATCCGCTTCGTTCCCAAAAGAATCCTGCAGTCCGGGATCTTATAGAAGTTAAGGGTGATGCCGGCCTTGAATGGTTTAACCAGCGGTTTATTTCGGTGGGTTTTTATGCCCTGGTGGATTTTTCAAAGGCGGAACCGACCCCCGATTTTTTCTCCGACCAGTGTAGCTGGAAAGCACTGGATGAGGTGGATTCCCTGATGCTGGACCACACTCAGATCCTGAACAAAGCCCTCGAAACGTTGCGTCTGCAGTTGAATTACCAACCCATTGGTTACAACCTCCTCCCCGAGAAATTCACCATGCCGGAACTTCAGAAGTTGTACGAAACCATTTTGGGGAAGGGTCTGGATCGCAGGAATTTTCAGCGAAGAATGCTCTCTTACGGGATTCTCAACAAAATGGAAGGGCGCAAAACCGGTGGGGCACACAAATCACCCTTTCTCTACGAATTTAACCTCGAAAACTACCAGAAGGCATTGCAGGGCGGTTTGTACGGGGGATGGTAATTGCCTCTTTTTTTAGGCCTGTATGACATTCATTTGTCCAACAATTACTGTCGAACCATATCGACAGTTATAAGTAAAATTAGCTATCTTTGTTACATGAACCTGATTGAACTATATAGAGATAAGTTGATTGAACTTTGTGAACTACATCAAGTTCAGGAGTTTTATTTGTTTGGATCAGTTCTTACCAATCAGTTTAATGAATCCAGTGATATCGATGTTCTAGTCCAATTTGGAGAGGTTGAAGCAATGAGATATTTTGACAACTACATGGATCTGAAAGAGAAGCTGGAAGATTTGTTCCAAAGACCCGTTGATTTAGTCGAAAACCAGGCCATTCGAAATCCCATATTCAGAAAGGTAATTGACAGGGAAAAATATCTCATTTATGAACGAAAAATTGCTTAAGTGGTTGTTTGACATTAAGTTTGCCCTTGATGAAATAGATTCCTTCTTTGAAGGGAGGCCTAAGATATTTGCCAACTACCAAAATGATCTTTTACTCAAACGCGCTATTGAAAGAAACCTGGAAATTATTGGTGAAGCCATGAACAGGATTCTAAAGGAAGATCCTTTGTTTCCAATTGAAAATTCCAAAAGAATAATAAGCTTGAGAAATCAAATAATTCATGGTTACGATAGTATTTCCGATGAAAATATTTGGGGTATCCTAATCAAACATCTGCCGCAACTTAAAAAGGAAGTCTATCAATTAATTGAGAATGAAGGAAAAGGGAGTTGAAAGAAATTCTCCTTCTCAATATTTAAAAAATACCAACCGGGGTTTATTTCTCTTACTTTAAGGATAACCAAATTAATCCTGTTCCTATGAAATTTCAAATGAAAATTGTGAATGAGCGGTTCCTTATCACTCTTTTGCGCGTGGCCATTGGCTGGCACTTTTTGTTCGAAGGGTGGAGCAAAATATTGATCGAAAACTGGAGCTCCTCCGGATATCTCCTGAACACTTCAGGCTTCTTCTCTCCTTTATACCATTGGCTGGCCTCAGCACCGCTTCTGATGCATATTACTGACTTTCTCAATGTCTACGGTTTGATTCTGATCGGTCTGGCACTCTTCATCGGACTCTTCAGTCGCGTGGCTTCACTTGCCGGAGCCCTGTTGCTTACGCTTTACTATTTTGCCTATCCCCCTTACGGGAATCTGTTGATGAGCGGGGATGCGCATCTCTTCATTGTCGACAAACTGTTTATCGAAGCTGCCGCACTACTTTTCCTCTTTGTTTACAAGGAGCAGGGCTATAGCCTGGAGGAGCAGATTCGTTTGTGGCGCAGCAAGAGGAGTACTCCATCTACAGAGCCGGAAGGTGTTCGGTCGCGCAGGGAGGCTTTGAAGAACCTGGCCACTTTGCCGGTGCTGGGGGTCATGGGACTGGGTGCAGCCCACCACCTTCGTTCTTACGGTGCCGATGTGATGACGGGTGCAACCATCCAGGTGAAGCGGACTGCGCTCAACGAGCTCAAAGGGGAGTTGCCAAAAGGGAAAATCGGAAAGCACGAGATCAGCAGACTGATCGCCGGGGGAAACCTGATAGGCGGCTGGGCCCACTCGCGCGACCTGATCTACGTCTCCTCGCTCTTCAAGGCATACAATACCGAACAAAAAGTGTACGAAACACTGATCCTGGCTGAACAGGCGGGGATCAACACCATCAACATCGGCTATGCCTCCAATCCTTTGCTGGCGAAATACAAAAAAATAACAGGCAGCAAAATCAAGGTAATTTCCCAGGTGAATCCGCAACTGAATAACAAGGAACTTGCGAAAATTGGTCCCAATACCAACCCTGCATTGTATTATGAATTCATCGACAAAGCGATCGATTTTGGTGTTGACATCGTGCAGGTGCAAGGCAACTGGTGCGATTGGCTGGTGCGGGACAACAAACTGGAGGTCATAGACAAAATGCTTGGCCACATACGTGAGCAGGGCTACACCGCAGGACTTGCGGCACATTCTGTCGAATCACTGATCGCTTGCCGCGACCAGGGCATTATCCCCGATTACTACATGAAGACCATGCACCACGATCAGTACTGGTCGGCCCACCCGAGGGAGTTCCGTTTCCCGTTCGAGGTCGACGGGAAGGAGTACCTCGATCACAACCGCTTCCACAACAACATGTTCTGCCTCTTCCCGGAGAGAACGGTAGATTTTGTCAGCAAGGCCACGGTACCGGTAATGGGATTTAAAATCCTGGCCGCAGGGGCCATCGAACCCAAAGACGGGTTCAAATGGGCCTACAGCAACGGGGCCGATTTTATTTGCGTTGGGATGTTCGATTTTCAGGTGGTAAGCAATGTGAATACAGCCATCGACGTGTTGGGGAAGGTGGAAAGGGAAAGGAAGTGGTACGGATAGAATAGATTGCTTCGTCGTTCCTCCTACCAATGACAGATTTTTTTAAACTGTCATAAAGGGATTGTGCGACGTTGAAGATTATGAATATTTGAAT
>CAYHQN010000030.1:0-37552 GCA_964358545.1 uncultured Tangfeifania sp.
GATGGGTTTAACATCAATTTGAGAGCCTGGTAAGAAGGCTTCAATTCCGAATACATCAACGATCATACCGCCTTTGGTACGACATTTGATAAATCCGGTAATAATTTCGTCATTTTCGAGGGCAGAATTAACTCGGTCCCAGCTGCGCATTGCACGGGCTTTTTTGTGGGAAAGGGTCAACTGACCTTTTTTGTCTTCCAATGTTTCAACATAAACCTCGACTGTGTCGCCAACTTTCAGGTTCGGGTTGTATCGGAATTCGTTGACAGAAACAATACCGTCAGATTTGTAGCCAATGTTGACAACAACCTCACGTTTGTTCATGGAGATCACGATACCATCGACACACTCTTTCTCCTGAAGAATAGAGAGTGTATTATCGTACATCTCAGTCATAGATTGTTTTGAAGTTGAACCTGCTGTAGGTTTTTTGCCTTCGAAGGCATCCCAGTCAAATTCCTCTTCGTTTGTTGTAGCTAAAACCGTTTCAACAAGTACTGGTTTTTCGGCTGCAACTTTCTTCTCTTTTTTTGCCGGCTTTTCAACTACTACTGCAACTTCCTCAGCAACAGGAGCAACTTCCTCAGCTACTACTGCAACTTCCTCAGTAACAGGAGCAATTTCTTCAACAACCGGCTCTTCAACAACTGTGGCTGCCTCTTCAACTAAGGGAGCTACTTCTTCAACTACCGGGGTTGCTTCTGTTACTTCTTCGACCTGGGGAGCAGGCTCAACAGCAGAATTCTCAACTGTTTCGTTTACCTCCAGATTTTCATTGATTTCACTCATTTTGAAATTCTCTTAAAATTAATAAATTAGACATTATTTTGAACGGGCGCAAAGGTACATTATTTTCTCAAATAAACAATCCTATTTTGGCCTTCAATTCTGCTGATTCCTGACAATTTTTTGCTTATTTTAACCTCTGCAATTGAAAAAAACCAAATCAAACCGACAAAATGCATTTTTTAAAGAACAGCTGCCATGGCACTCGAAATTGAACGAAAATTTTTAGTCACAAGTGAGGTTTTCAAGTCCGAAGCTTTAAAATCCAACCGAATCCAGCAGGGCTACCTTTCTTCCCTGCCAGGAAGAACTGTAAGGGTTCGAATAAAAGGAGATAAAGGCTTCCTCACCGTCAAAGGAGAGAGCAATGATTCGGGAACTATCCGGTTTGAGTGGGAGAAAGAGATTCCGGTAGAAGAGGCCAATGAACTTCTGAAAATTTGTGAACCCGGCCTGATCGACAAGACCCGTTTTGAGGTACAATCAGGAAACCATATCATCGAAGTAGATGAGTTTTATGGTGAAAATCTAGGTCTGGTTGTTGCGGAAGTTGAGCTTTCCAATGAAAGTGAGATAGTTATAAAACCTTCCTGGTTGGGCAAAGAGGTTACCGGAGATACAAAGTACTACAATTCTGCCCTTACCAAGATACCTTATTCAAAGTGGTAAATCCGGCAAAAGGATAAGCCCATTATTGGCAATCATTCGGTAAGCGGATATTGTTTCATAAATTTTCTATCTTTAAAAATCGGTTACATTTTTTACATAATCCAGGTATGATAGATGAAAATGTAAAGATTCATGATTTCTTCTCTCTGGAGATGAAAGTTGGTTTCGTTGCAAGCGAAAAGCAGAAAATCAATGATTTCGCCTTCAACATGTGGATTTTTATTCCCAACAGTCTGGATATAAACCGGTTTACTTACACCAAAGAAGAATTCTACCGGGATCTCACCTCGCACATCAGGTTGATTACACCTTCCTATCTGCTTAAGAATATTGCAGATCAACAACTTCCTCCTTTCAGCTTTTTGAAAAATTCAATCGACAAGCTCCTTTCCGATCAGTCAAAAGTCAACATGATCAGCTATGAATACCAGCTGAAGATGTTTTTATCGATTGTTAAAAGTGCACTGAGAGAAGAGGTTTCTCACCTTGCAAACGGCACATGGAAGAATGACAGGGATATTTCGATTCTATCCTATCTGTCAAATATCGAAAAAATAGCAACCCGCTACCGCTCTCACCTTCCCAGGCTCCAGTCTCCAACTGTTTCCAAAGAGCTTTTGGAATACTTTCAATTTGGAGATGAATTTTTGTCGAATCTCATTGAATTTCACACCTTCAGGCTGATTCAGGCGCTTAAAGAGAGACATTCGGGAACCTTCGAAAGGACGAAAGGGGCTTTGCTTGCAATTGTGAACAAGGAGATCGCCTACAAAAAAGAGAAAGGCTATCTCATCGTTGAGGATGGTGTCAATAGAAACAATCACGAACTGGTACTTCATCTGGGAATGTTGAAAAAGTATGCCGAAAGCGACCTCTATCTCGATGTAAAAAAAGGCAAAGACGGCGCATGGGTTGAACAAATCCTCTTTAGCCTTGCCGCAGGATTGTCCATGATATTTGCCACAGTTATTGCCTTCTCTTTTCAGCATAAATACGGCACTTTTACGATGCCGATGTTCGTCGCGCTAATTGTCAGTTACATGTTAAAAGACAGGATTAAAGAGCTTTCGCGATACTATTTCGCCCACAAATTCAACAAACGTTACTTTGATCACAAAATCAAAATAAGTACCCATAGCCATGAGGTCGGATGGGTCAAGGAGAGTATGGATTTTATTTCTGAGCAAAACATCCCTACTGAAATAGTAAAAAAACGGGACCGTTCCTCCATTCTGGAAGCCAATAACCGTGCGGGCAGTGAACGCGTTATCCGCTACCAAACCCTAATGCAACTAAACAGGGAGAATATTGATACCAACGGTGAATATCCGGCAGCCGGTGTCAATGAAATATTTAAGCTGAATATCTCGCATTTCATCCAAAAAATGGACAACACCGAATTTCCACTCTACTTTCCTGACAATGATGCAGGATACAAAATAGTGCATGGAGAGAAAATCTATTATCTGAATCTGATTCTTCAGGCTAAAAACAGGGAGCAATGGGACCTCAAAAGATACCGTATCGTTTTTAACCGAAACGGGATTCAAAACATAGAGACCTTCGATTAATGCCGGCATTCAGACAGAAAAGAGATATTTTCTAGTGAATTTAACCATTTCTATTACCTTTACTTGCCACAATCGAACATTCAATTTGGCTATTTTATGAAGATAATCGTAACTGGATCAAAGGGTCAGCTCGGACGTTCCATTCAGGAAATCTCGTCTGAATATCCGGATTTTTCATTTGTATTTACAGACATAGAAGAACTTGACATCTGCGATTCTGTGCAGGTCGATAAATTCTTTGTCGGGGAGAGACCCTTCGCAGTTGTCAACTGTGCTGCCTATACGGCGGTAGATAAAGCAGAAAAAGAGAAGAATCTTGCCAAAAAAATCAACCACGAAGCGGTTGTTAATCTTATCAACGGATGCAAGAAAACAGGGGCCAAACTTATTCATATCTCTACCGATTATCTTTTCGACGGCAGTAAATCAACGCCTTACCATGAAAAGGATATCGTCAGACCTCAGTCGGTTTACGGAATCACCAAGCTCGAAGGTGAAACTGCCATCCTGCGGGCTGAGATTAAATCGATCATCATCCGAACTTCCTGGTTGTACTCGGCTTTTGGTAATAATTACGTAAAAACCATGTTACGACTTGGGCAGGAAAGAGACCAGCTCGGAATCGTATCCGATCAGGTTGGAACCCCTACCTATGCAGGTGATTTAGCGAAAGCGATTCTAAACATCCTTCAAATGAGTGCCAAAGATTGCAAACGGTTCGTTCCGGGCATTTATCACTATTCCAACGAAGGGGTTGCCAGCTGGTATGATTTTACCAAGGCCATTTTTGAGGTTCATGGGGGTATTACATGCAGGGTAAATCCAATAGATACGGCTTCATATCCTACTCCGGCTACCAGACCTGCATATTCCGTCTTGAATAAATCAAAAATCAAAACTACTTTTGGCATCGGGATTCCCTATTGGAGAGATAGTCTGAAATTATGTCTTAGCAAACTACAAGAAGATGCAAATAAATGAAATACCCGAAAATGTACTGCTGAAAGCTCAGGAATGGATGCATGGAAGTTACGATGCGACTACGAAAGCAGAGGTAAAAAGATTGATGGAAAAAGAAGATCCATCCGATCTTATTGATGCGTTTTACCGGGACCTTGAGTTTGGTACAGGTGGACTGCGCGGTATCATGGGCGTTGGGTCAAACAGGATGAATATCTATACCGTAGGAGCTGCGACACAAGGATTAAGTAATTACCTCAAAAAAACATTTGCCCATCTGCCTGAGATCAAAGTGGCCATCGGACATGATTGCAGAAACAACAGCAGGCTTTATTCAGAGACTGCAGCAGCTATCTTCTCGGCCAATGGCATCAAAGTTTTCCTGTTTGATTCACTCCGACCAACGCCGGAACTGTCATTTGCCATCCGTCAGCTTGGACTGCAAAGCGGAATCATCCTTACAGCCTCACATAACCCAAAAGAATATAATGGCTACAAGGCCTATTGGGATGATGGTTCACAAATTGTAGAACCCCACGATGTCAATATCATAGCCGAAGTAGAAAAAGTAAAAGTGGAGGATATCCGCTTCAATGGAAATGCCGGTTTGATATTTTCTATGGGCGCTGAAATGGATGAATTGTTTCTGAACAAGGTGATGACTATTTCACTTTCTCCCGAGGCAATCAAAAAGCAGCACGATTTAAAGATCGTTTATACGCCGATCCATGGTACCGGAGTTAAACTGGTCCCAATGGCACTGGCCAAAATGGGATTTACCAATGTCATTCATATTCCTGAGCAGGATGTGGTAAGCGGTGATTTCCCTACCGTGATTTCTCCAAATCCGGAAGAACCTGCAGCGCTTGCACTTGCATTAAAAAAAGCTAAAGAGGTGGATGCTGATTTGGTGATGGCAACCGATCCGGATGCCGACAGATTGGGCATTGCGGTCAAGAACGACAAGGGAGAATTCATCCTGGTTAACGGCAACCAGACTGTGCTGATCTTCCTGTACTATATTATCACAAAACGGAAAGAGCTCGGTCTGCTTACCGGGAAAGAGTATGTGGTAAAAACGATTGTTACCTCTGAACTGGTGGCTGAAATTGCGACCAAAAACGGCGTTGAATACTACGACTGCTATACCGGGTTCAAATACATTGCTGATGTCATCCGTGAAAATGAAGGAAAGAAGATTTACATCGGAGGCGGAGAAGAGAGTTTTGGATTCCTGCCTGCCGATTTTGTGCGTGACAAGGATGCGGTAAGTTCATGTGCGTTGATGGCAGAGATTGCAGCATGGGCCAAGGAGAATAAACTGACGCTATTTGAGATGCTTCAGGATATTTATCTCAAATACGGATACTCGAAAGAGAAGATGAAATACATCGTTCGCAAAGGGATGGCCGGCGCGGAAGAGATTGAACAATTGATGGTCCAATTCAGAAAGAATCCGCCGAAATTGTTGGCAGGTTCTCCTCTTGAGTGGATGAAAGATTACGATTCCCTGATCAATAAGAACCTGCTTACCGGAGAAGAAAGGCCTATTGCGCAAAAAAGCACCTCCAATGTGTTGCAGTTCTTTACAGTGGATGGCACAAAAGTATCGGTTCGACCATCCGGTACTGAACCCAAAATCAAATTTTACATTGAAGTGAAAGCCAAACTCAATTCCAGGAGTGGGTTTGATGAGGTCGAATTGGCCACAACCCATAAAATTGATCTGATAATGAATGATTTAGCAATTTAATTAATATAAAACTATGAGAACACTATTATTGGTAGCCGCAATGTTTTTATCCTTTGCTTCTATCGCCCAAAAAGTTGAACCAGCAAAACCAGCAGCCCAGAAAGATGAGCCTTCCAAAGAAGATCTTGCCAAAATGAAACCTGAAATGACGGAATTCTGGGATCCGGAAGTTACCGTTGTAACCCCCGGCCAACTTCCTTCTGATGCACCTTCTGATGCTATCGTTCTATTTGACGGAACACCTGAAAGTTTCAATGCCAACTGGACCAATGCAAAAGGTGAACCATCCGGCTGGACTGTTGCCGATAACTGCGTGACAGTCGCTAAAGGAGCAGGTGGTATCAAAAGTAAAATGGAGATGATGGATTTTCAGTTGCATATAGAATGGCGTACACCAGCGGAAGTGAAAGGTGAAAGTCAGGGACGTGGCAATTCAGGAATCTTTCTTCAGGGAAGGTATGAGTTGCAGGTTCTCGACAACTACCAAAACAGAACTTACCGCAACGGTCAGGCCGGATCGATTTACAAACAGTACGCCCCGTTGGTCAATGTCTGCAAAAAACCGGGAGAATGGCAGGTTTACGATGTAATTTATACCGCTCCCCGCTTCAAGGAAGATGGCACAGTTTTCTCCCATGCCCGCGTTACTGTTCTTCAAAACGGAGTATTGGTTCAAAACAACATTTCCCTCTTTGGGCATACCGAATACATCGGCATTCCGAAATATGTGGCCCATGGCGCCGGAGCGCTTGAATTGCAGGATCATGGAAACCCGGTTAGCTACCGCAATATCTGGGTTAGAAAACTTTAGTTCACTTCCACTCATGGAAAAAATCCTTATTCTTGATTTCGGTTCCCAGTATACCCAGTTGATTGGTCGAAGGGTTCGCGAGTTGAATGTATTCTGCGAGATACATCCGTTTAACCACTTCCCTCCCATCGATGATTCGGTAAAAGGTGTGATCTTATCAGGAAGTCCCTACTCCGTCAGAGATGAAAATGGGCCCAGAATAGATCTCTCCGGAATCAGGGGAAAAATGCCTTTGCTTGGCGTATGTTATGGCGCCCAATACCTGGCCCATTTCTTTGGCGGGGAGGTAGCCGCTTCTGATTCAAGGGAATATGGCAGGGCGCATTTGAAAGTAAAAGAGCACAACAACCCCCTATTCAAACAAATTAGCGAAAATTCACAGGTATGGATGTCGCACGGAGATACCATTGTGCGTATGCCTTCAAATTACACCGTGTTAGCCTCTACCGAGGACGTTGAATATGCCGCTTTCAAGATTGAGGAGGAACCAACCTACGCCATTCAGTTTCACCCCGAAGTGTACCATACCACAGAGGGAACTCAACTGCTGCGAAATTTCCTGGTCGATATCTGCGGATGCAGCCAGAACTGGACAGCCGACTCATTTGTGGAGGCCACGGTGGCCCAGTTGCGCCAAAAGCTTGGAAACGACAAAGTTGTACTTGGACTCTCCGGCGGCGTTGATTCGAGTGTCGCCGGTGTTTTGCTTCACAAGGCCATTGGCAGCAACCTTACCTGCATCTTTGTCGACAACGGACTTCTGCGTAAAAATGAGTTCTCTGAGGTATTGGAATCCTACAAGGGAATGGGGCTCAATGTACTTGGCATTGATGCCCGTGAAAAGTTCTGGAACGACCTTCAAGGTATTAAGGATCCTGAAAAGAAAAGGAAAACGATAGGGAGAAATTTTATTGAAGTTTTCGACGTCGAAGCCCACAAGATACAGGATGTCAAGTGGCTGGCTCAAGGGACAATCTATCCTGATGTGATAGAATCAGTCTCTGTGAATGGCCCGTCCGCTACCATCAAATCCCACCACAATGTAGGCGGATTGCCTGCAAAGATGAAACTGAAAGTGGTTGAACCACTCAACTTGCTTTTCAAAGACGAGGTAAGAAGGGTTGGTAGGACCCTGGGTATCAAAGATGAACTGCTTGGCCGGCATCCATTCCCCGGTCCTGGTCTGGGAATTAGAATTCTTTCTGATGTAACCCCCGAAAAGGTAAGAATCCTGCAGGAGGCTGATGCCATTTTCACCCAGGGTTTGAGGGAATGGGGACTTTACGACAAAGTGTGGCAGGCAGGCGTGATGCTGCTTCCCGTGCAATCGGTCGGAGTAATGGGAGATGAAAGAACTTATGAAAATGTGGTTGCCTTGCGCGCTGTGGCATCTACGGATGGCATGACTGCCGACTGGGTGCATCTGCCCTATGAGTTTCTGGCCAAAGTATCGAACGATATTATCAACAAGGTAAGGGGAATTAACCGGGTGGTCTACGACATCAGTTCGAAACCTCCGGCCACGATTGAATGGGAATAAAATTTATAGGGGTTGTCCGATGACCACCAAATTTTCAGGATTCAAATGTTTTTCGCCGCTCCAGCGATAGGCAGACAGTTTGCCTGTGGTATCCACACAACTATCTAAACAACATATATTTGGCTGCAAAATTGCAGCGCCGTCAGGCAGACAATAATGACCAAAAAAAACGATGGGTTGATTGCGTGGATAGGGCTTGTAGAATGGAGCCAATTCAACCGGAAAACGGTAATCAGGTAGGATAAATTTGCCGCCAAAATAGAGTTGCCTGAAGGTTTTGTCCACCGGATTTGTCCACCAGTTTAGCGTAAAAACCTTCCTGCTCATTCCTTTGCTGCATTTGATGATCAGATCCTTTGGGCATTTGAATTCAAGCCCTTTCAATAATTTGTAGACAATGATGGCCATATCAGGACGTTTTTCGTGCATGTCCCGAATGAATTTCCTCTTCAACCGGCCTTTTGGCAAATACTTATCTAATTTGGCAATCTCCTCCTCATTCCAATAAGCATGTGCAATTCTGATAGCTCCCAAATCGAGATAAAAAGGGAGGGTTCGCATCCATTTCAAATGTTCAATCCACTCCTCACCGAAATTTTTGAATACCGTCAGCGTTTTCTGGATCTGTGTTCTGTTTCCGGCAATGTGGCGCGACATAAAAGTACCATTGTCATCCTTGATGTGGTAAAGGATAGCAGCATATTCGTGATTCCCCAGGATCGCCAGGGCACTTCCTGACTCCACCATGGCACGAACCATCAACAAAGTCTCCCTGATTTCAGGTCCCCGGTTGATAAAATCGCCCAAGAAAATGACTTTCCTATCAGGATGACTCCAGACGCCTTCGATGCGCTTGTAACCCATCTCGGTAAGGAGCTGCCTCAGGATAGAGGCATAACCGTGAATGTCGCCAATAATATCGTATCCACCCATGATTTCAATGTATCACTACCAAAGTTAGGGATGATGGTTGTATGTCCTATGTAAAATTAGATTTATCGACCGATTTACCAAAAATTATTTTGACAGAGAAAATATAGTGAGAAAAAGGTGAAATTTACTCGTTATAACTTTCAAAAAATCTTCTATTTGTATAAGTTTACGGATTAGGATTAGGATTAGCCAGATTATAGGATTTTGGGATTTGGGAACATACGGTTGACCCTGTCGAAGGATAGAATCAGACTGCATGACCAATTGCCGCTCCCTGAGACCCTGATCAGGAAATAAAAAGATGATTTTCCATTATAACTAAGTCATTAACAGCAATTTATGAACATTAAGAAAGAAATTTTCGGTCATTGCCCAAAGGGGGAAACTGTATTCCTATATACACTTGTCAATCCGAACGGCATTTCAGTTAAAATTACCAACTACGGCGCCATCATTACCGATATCGGGATGGCAGACAAAAATGGCAAAAAAGAAAATATTGTACTTGGATTCAGCACATTGGAAGAGTACCTGTCGGCGGAATATCTGGCTAATTATCCCTATCTGGGTGCCGTTTGCGGAAGATATTGCAACCGAATTGCAGGAGGAAAACTTAACGTTGAAGGAGTAAATTACCAGCTTTTCATCAACAACGGTCCCAACCATCTTCATGGGGGGCAAACAGGTTTCGACAAAATGGTATGGTCGCCTAAGACGATTGAGATGCCTGATTTCGTCGGACTGGAATTAAAGTACAGGAGTGTCCATCTCGAAGAGAATTATCCGGGGAACCTGGATATCAGCATCCTATACAAACTAACCCACAAAAACGAATTTAGTATTGAATACAAAGCGGTTACAGACCGAACAACTGTCGTAAACCTGACGAATCATACCTACTTTAACCTCAATGGCGGCAAGGAGAATATTTTCAATCACAAACTGCATATCAATAGCAAAAAGCGAACCGTCAACGATTCCAATCTGATACCTACCGGCGAAATTGCCGACGTGACCAATACCCCATTTGATTTTTCTACGACCAAAGCTATTGGAGCGGAAATTGGAACACTACAGGATGGTTATGACCTCAATTATATGCTTGATAATCCCGGCAAAAAAATGGTCTTTGCGGGGAAACTATCGGAAGAGCAAACCGGCAGATCTGTTTCTGTCTTCACCAACGAACCCGGAATTCAATTGTACACTGGATATTATATCCCTGCATTAGGCAATCGCTTTGGTCGTTACAGCGGGCTGGCCCTCGAAACCCAGCACTATCCCGATTCTCCCAACCATCCCGAATTTCCGACTACCGAATTACATCCCGGGGAGACCTACAAATCAAAAACAACCTACACATTTGAAACCAGCCACTCATGAAAACACTGATCGAACTTTTTGAAACAAGTGTCCAGAAATTCCCCAACCATCCTCAGCTTTGGGAGAAACTTACTGATAAATATGTGCCCTCTACTTACAAGCAGGTTCAGCAGTCAGTCTATCAGTTTGGCGCCGGACTTATGGCCCTCGGACTTAAAAAAGGGGAACGGGCCGGATTGCTTTCGGAAGGAAGAAACTACTGGCTGATCAGCGAACTCTCCATCTTGTATTGCGGGGCCATCAACGTTCCATTGTCGGTCAAACTGGAAGCTTCAGAACTAAAATTCAGGATGGAGCACTCAGGAGCAAAGATGCTGATCATCTCTGCAGGGCAGGCTCCCAAGCTTGCTGAGATCATCGATCAGCTTCCTTCGCTTGAAACTGTAATCATCATGGACGGCGTTGCCACTCCGGGTTCCAAAGAGATTGCTTTCGCGGAGGTTGTTGCCAAAGGAGTTGCCTTTCTCGCCGTTGAAGAGAACAAAAAAGCCTTCGAGCAGGTATGGAAAAATATACAACCGGATGATGTAGCCAACATCTCTTACACTTCCGGGACAACGGCAGATCCTAAAGGCATTATGCTGACGCACTACAATTATACCATCAATGTGATACAGGCTAACGCGGTCCTGGAAATCACACCCGACTTCATCACGCTTGCAACTTTGCCCTGGGACCACTCCTTTGCACACACTGCCTGCCTCTATACTTTCATGTTGAAAGGGGCCTCTGTTGCCTCTATCCAGACAGGTAAAACACCTCTTGAAACCTTGCGAAATGTCCCTGTTAACATTCAGGAGATCAAACCTTACATCATGATGAGTGTCCCCGCCCTCTCCAAAAATTTCCGCAAGAACATCGAAAAGGGAATTCAGGGCAAAGGAGCATTCACCGAAAAGCTTTTCAACCATGCGCTGAAGGTTAGCTATGCGTACAACGGAGATGGATGGAACAAGGGCAAAGGGTGGAGGGCTTTACTCAAACCCCTTGTTCTTATGTACGATAAAATTATCTTCTCAAAAATCCGTGCAAACTTTGGAGGGAACCTTCAGTTTTTTATCGGAGGCGGGGCACTTTTGGACATTGAATTACAACGGTTCTTTAGCGCGATCGGGGTACCTGTTTACCAGGGCTACGGATTGACAGAAGCATCACCGATCATCTCTGCCAATTGTCCTGAATCTGTTAAGTTTGGTTCATCGGGGAAAGTTGTTAAGTACCTGGAATGCAAAATTGTAGATAGCGACAGCAATGAACTTCCGGTCGGACAAAAAGGAGAAATCATCGTGAAAGGCGGCAATGTCATGAAAGGCTATTGGAAGAATCCCAAATCGACAAGCGAAACGATCATTGATGGATGGTTACATACCGGCGACATGGGTTATCTTGCCAAAGATGGCTACCTATACGTAATGGGAAGGTTCAAGAGCCTGCTGATCGGCAACGATGGCGAAAAATACAGTCCGGAGGGCATTGAAGAGGCAATCGTCGACCAGTCGCCGATCATCGAGCAGGCCATGCTCTACAACAACCAGAATCCTTATACCGTTGGGATGTTTGTCCCTAATATTCCTGAAATCAGTCGTCATCTGGAGAAGCACGGAATCGCACTCAAAAGCGAGGCAGGTTATGAGAAAGCGCTGGAAATGATCAAGCACGAAATTGATCAATACAAAAAGGGTGGAAAATTCGAAAACGAATTTCCAGAGAGATGGTTACCGGCCAGCATTATGGTTCTTCCGGAAGCATTTACAGAGCAAAACCACATGCTCAACAGCACCCTGAAGATGGTTCGTGGGAAAATTACAGAACATTACACCAATGAAATAAATTTCCTTTATACTCCTGAGGCAAAGAATATTGTCAATTTGATGAATATTGGGGCGTTGAAGAAATGGACGAATTCATAAACTTCATTTGTCATCCTAAAAGTACACTGAATTTCAATTAAATTGCTTAATTTTGAGAGATTAAAGCGTTCAGCCATGGAAGGAAGAATAATTAATATCGACCCGGAAATTTTAGGTGGAACACCTGTGTTCTATGGGACAAGAGTGCCTATTAAAAATCTTTTCGACTATTTAGAAACTGGCGATTCAATTGAGCTCTTTCTTGAAGACTTTGAAGGCGTGAGCAAAGATCAGGTTGTGAAAGTTCTTGAAATGTCTCAAAAATTGATCGAAACTTCATCAAACATCCTGAATGAAAATTTTGCTTGACGAATGTGTCACAAAACGCCTGAAAAAACACTTGGAAGAATTTGAAGTTCTGACAGTCAGGGAATTGAACTTGAGTGGGATAAAAAACGGAAAGCTAATGACTTTCTGTGTTGAGAATAATTTTGACATTCTGCTTACCATTGACAAGAACTTATTGTTTCAACAAAATTTCGACCTTTATCCTTTGACCATTGTTATTTTGGATTGCCAAACAAGTAAAATTGAGGAACTTGTTACTTTTATACCCTCCTTCAAATCACAAGTTGATAAATTTCAAAAACATAAGGCCTACATCATCGAAAAATAATAGGCAAGTAAAATAGCGCTCCCTTTCTAATTGTACTACAACTACTTAGCACAACAACTGATATAATCTTTGTATCACTCTACAAGTTTAAAGCTTTTGCGCTCAATCCCATCGTTTTAATTTTATTCATCTACCCCAGAATTTTTGGGCCTTTCTCCGAAATCAGTCTCATATTCTCATTTTCTTACCCTCTCACCTCCTTTCAACACCCTTCGGCTTCGCTCAGGGACCGGATCCTTAACCGAATTTGTAGCCCCTTCGACTACGCTCAGGGACCAGCGACCCTTCAAACTTTTCAAACTTTTTAAACAAATTTAACGATCATCATATTTTTTTCTACCTTTGACCCAGAATTAGGGGTGCCTTAAACATACAGGCTGAGATCAAACCCATCGAACCTGTCCGGGTAATGCCGGAAAGGGAAATTGAAATTTCTTTTCATAGTATCTCCGTCCGAACGTGTTTCATTGCCTCCTAAGGTTTTGTTATTCACTTAATTAGAATGTAATGAAAACAATTATTTCAAACAGGCAATCTTTCAAAATACAAAGAGGCCCCTGGTTCCCTCAGTTGATTCTATCCATCCTTCTCGCATTTTCCTTCGGACAGCTTTCTGCGCAGCACACTCTGCACGGAAAAGTAGTGAATGCCGAAGGAGAAACGCTTCCGGGAGCTACTGTCCAGCTGGAGAACACCTCCAAAATCAGCGCTACCGATTCACAGGGAGTGTTTCATTTCGAAGGCATTTCCGCGAATGAGTGTTCTTTGATCGTCTCCTATGTTGGTTACCATTCCTACAAATCAAAAATTGTGCTAAATCAAGGCAAGACGAGTGTAACAGTTACACTTCAGACAGCAGATGTGCTAACCGAAGATGTCATTGTCTCAGCCACAAGGGCAGGGAACCGAACACCGGTGGCCTTTACCAACCTTGAGGTAAGCAACCGGACAGAGAAGCAGACCGGTCAGGATCTTCCCTATCTTTTGAATATGACCCCCTCTCTTGTCGCCACGTCAGATGCGGGAACAGGAATTGGCTACACCAATTTCAGGATCCGCGGTAGCGATGCCAACCGTATCAACGTGACAGTCAACGGAATTCCTTTCAACGATGCGGAATCGCACGGTGTCTATTTTGTCGATCTGCCCGACTTCGCTTCATCAACGGGTAATATTCAAATACAGCGCGGTATAGGCAGCTCTACCAACGGTGCAGGGGCTTTTGGCGGAACCATCAACATGCAAACCAATAACCTGAACCGCCAAAGTTATGCCGGATGGAGCAGCGCGGCCGGAAGCTTCGGTACCCTGAAAAACACTGTCACGGTAGGTTCCGGCCTGATTGACGGCAAATTCATAGTTGAAGCACGATTGTCAAAAATCAACTCGGATGGCTATATCGACAGGGCCTCCAGCGATCTTCACTCTTTTTACCTTTCGGGAGGGTACTTCACCAAAAAATCGATGCTCAAAGCGATATTTTTCTCGGGCAAGGAAAAAACATACCAGGCCTGGTACGGCATTCCTTCCACAATGCTGGAGACCAACCGTACCTATAATCCGGCGGGTATCATCAATGGCAAGAATGGAGAGGTCTCCTTTTACGACAACGAGACAGACAATTACCAGCAAGATCACTACCAGTTGCATTACACCCACCAGTTCGACAACAGGTACAGCGCCAATTTTTCACTCCATTATACCTATGGACGGGGTTATTATGAAGAGTACAAGCAGGATCAGGAGCTTTCGGCTTATCTGATGAATTCGATCTCCATGGGTGGATCCACCATTGATAAGACAGATCTGGTTCGGCGTAAATGGCTCGACAATGACTTCTATGGTGCGGTGGGTTCTGTGAGTTACAAAGAGAATAAAACAGAATTGATTTTAGGCTCGGCCTGGAATAACTATAATGGAGACAGCTTCGGCAATGTAATCTGGGCGCAATATTACGGAGCCTTGCCAATCAACCATGAATGGTACAGGTCGAAAGGGATAAAAAAGGACTTTAACGTTTTTGCCAAGTTAAATTATCAGTTAACCGAAAAACTATCCATCTATGCCGATGTCCAGTATCGTCACATCAATTACCGGATCGACGGGGTTGATGATGGTTTGAGAAATTTGAACCAGACTCACTTGTTTGACTTTCTGAACCCAAAAATAGGAGCTTTTTATTCGCTTAACGATCATCAAAGCATCTATTTCTCCTATGGCAACGCCCACAGGGAACCCAACAGAAGCAATTATACCGATGCTGACCCATCCAAACCAGCACCAACGCAAGAGAAATTGAACGATTTTGAACTTGGGTACAAAGGTGGAATCGGGAAATACAGCTATGGCATCAATCTTTACAGTATGAACTATCGTGATCAGTTGATCCTGACAGGAAGAATCAACGATGTGGGTGCTGCCATCATGACCAATGTCCCAAAAAGCTCCAGAATGGGAATAGAATATACCGGCAAACTTCAACTTCTGAAGAATCTTAAATGGGAACATCACGCCACCCTGAGCCGCAATAAAATTATCGGATTTGTGGAGTACATCGATGATTGGGACCACTGGGGAGCACAGATCACCCACGACCTGGGAAATACTGATATCGCCTTTTCTCCTTCACTGACTGCAGGCAGTAACCTGGAATGGGCCCCATCAAAAAAGATAGGAATTAATTTCCAATCCCTCTATGTCAGCCGTCAATACCTCGACAATACCTCCAATACCGACCGTTCGCTGAATCCTTACTTCGTGAATAATTTAAGGATTGAAACCACGATCTCTCAGAAATTTGCTAAAAAATGGAGTTTCTTCGCTTCACTCAACAACATTTTCAACAGGAAATACGAGTCTAACGGATGGGTATACTCCTATTATTCAGAGGGTGCCAGACAAAAAGAAGACGGCTATTTCCCGCAGGCAGGAATTAGCTATCTTCTTGGAATGTCGATTGAGTTTTAAAACAGTCTATTCTATTGACAGATAGCCGTTTTCTGTAATGATGAACTCTTTGCCATCTTTGATGCAATAGCCTTTCTTCTCATTTTTGTTGAGACAATCGCTTGCATTCTGGAGCTTCTCAATTCCATAGGATTTTAGCGCCCTGGAGATCATTGATGTGGATAGCTTTGAGACATTGTTACTTCTTGCTAGAAAGACTGCTGTAGCCAAGAATTTCCGCACCTGGTTGATGGTGGCTTTCTTGTCAGCAATAAATTGTGATAGAGGGGAATCGATCTGTTCAACAACAGGTTTATTTCCTTCTATTTTTTTTTTCCCCTTTTTGGGTTTGGCAACTGCTTTGCCTCCAATTTTTGGTTTCCTGCCACGCTTTGGAGCATCTCCCTCCAAGTGTAAAGTCGACTCACCCGAAGATTTTTCTTTGGCCACTTTTGGTGCCTTTGGTCCTTTTACTGTCTTGATTTTTGGTACTTTAGCTACTTTTGGAACCTTAGCGGCCTTGATTTTTGGTTCCTTAACCGCCTTTTCCTTAACCACCTTCACCTTAGGTACTTTAACCTTGGGTACTTTAACCACTTTTACTTTCTTTTCCCGGGAGGTTTTGGGAGCTCTCTTGGCAACCTGGGGTGTAGCATCAGTAGCTATTACCTCTTCCCTTTCATCCTCCGGTTTCACTTCAATTACATCTTCCACAATAGTTTCGCCCTTTTTGTGAACAGCAAGAAGTGATGGAATCCGGCTGAGAACGTTGTTTAACTGTTTCTCAACCCAGGCATTGTCTCCCTTGCAGGAGAAATGCAAATTTTCAAATGTAAAATCAATTTTAGAAATTGCCATTTTGTTATAGTTTATTTACTATCTCGTTGTCTAATAAAACCAAAGGGAAATTTTATTGCTACAATGATAGCCAGATTTTCTGAATATTCAGCAAAAACCTATAAAAATATTTATTGCATAAAAAAGATATCCATCCAATAGCAAAATCCTATTTATCTGATGGTTAGCAAAAGCAAATATTGGCAAAACTTTCAAAAATGCTAGCTTTTTTCTATCTCTTTCAAAATCTTTTCTATTTCTTCCTCCGTTTGGTGAAGCTTTTCGCGGCACCAGGTAACGAGAACAGATAGCCTCTTTACCTTTTCAGACAGCTGATCTACGTCGGGTTCGTCGTTTTCGATCTGCTGCAAAATCCCTTCAATTTCTCCGATAGCTTCTTTGTAGGATAGTCCCTTTTTAATTGTCATTTTTATCTGATTGTTTAATTTCTATAATTTTACTCAAAACAGCCCCGTCGTAAAAACGGGTATTCATTACCTCATCGTTTTTTAGCAAGGCCATCTCCTTCACCAATTTGCCCCGCACAGTGGTTATTGAATAGCCCTTCTTCAGAATATTGGCCGGATCTGACAGCATCGCCTTTTGACCGGCAAGTTCAATTCTGTGTTTCTCATTGCCTATACTTTTCGCTGACAAGTGTCTGAATTTTTCGAGGTAGTGATCCAACTGCTCCCTTTTCCCCAGAAGGCCTCCGGGAATCTTGACATCCAGAATATTACGGGCCTTCTCAATTTTTTGCCGGTGAACAAAGAAATAACGGTCTACCAGGAAACCAGCCCTCTGCAATTTTTTCCCCAACCCGTGTTCGCTGTTCTGCAGGGTCAATTTGATCTCCTGCTGAAATCTCCAGGTTCGTTGCATCAGTTCCCTTTTCTTATTTCCCAACTGATCCCTAACCAGATGAGAGAGTTCGCCTGTCAGATCTTCCAGCAGGCTCTTCTCCTCCTCCATTCTATTCTCAACAAGAGAGATAGTCTCCTGTTGCATCAGGTTGATCCTCTCCTCAAAGGCAGCCACCCCATCCAGAATAAACTCAGCCACAGCTGTAGGCGTTTTCAGCCTGGTATGGGCCACCAGATCGGCGATGGAATCATCTTTCTCATGCCCGATCCCGGTGAGTACAGGCAACGGAAACTGCGTAATGTGGTAGGCGATGTTATAGTTGTCGAAGCAACTCAGGTCGACTTGCGATCCTCCGCCCCTGATGATTACCACCACATCAAAGAAATCCTCGTAAGGATAGATCCGGTCCAGCGCCTCAACAATGGATTGTTCGGCCTGGTTTCCCTGCATCACGGCAGGAAAAAGCTTCGTATAAAACTTGTATCCATTGCCATTGTTTGCCAGTTGTTCCATGAAATCTTCGTATCCGGCTGCCGAGGGAGATGAGATAATGGCAATTTTCTGCGGAACCAGCGGTAGTTCCAGCTCTTTGTTCATGGTGAGAACCCCTTCATCAGTCAGGCGCCGGATGATCTCCCTGCGCTTCAAAGCCTGGTCACCCAGCGTATAGGCCGGATCTATGTTCCTGACATTGAGCGAGAAACCGTACATTTCATGAAACTCCACAGAAACCTGCAACAAAACCTTGATGCCATCGGTCAGTTGTTGACCGGTCGTGGTCTCGAAAAAAGGCCGAAGCATTCTGAAGGTATAGGACCAGATGGTGGCACGCGCCTGGGCAACAATCCGGTCTTCCGATTCGCCCTTCTCGATGAGCGTAAGGTAGCAATGGCCATTCGAATGGATATTGATCTCAGAGATCTCCCCAATCACCCATACCGGCGCCGTAAAATTGGCTGCCAGCACTTTTTTTACTGCCCCGTTTAGCTCGGATAAGCTTAGTCTTTCGGCCATGCCTGATTTGTCCTTTGTAAAAATGGAATTTCAACCGATCCCAATATCCCTGAGACCTTCTTCCCAAAGTTACAAATTGGGAAACAGAGTTCACACAATCGGATAAATTTTGTTGAGCCTGCCTCTTTTTGGCTATTTTTGATGCCTAAAATCAAGCCAAATTACCATGAAATAGCCATGAGTGAATCAGCGCACCAACCGAAAATGAATTCATGGGTATTCCATGCGACCAATAAAAAACAATTTATATCCGCATGAAGTTCAAGGCGAAAAAAGTTCACCGATCCTTTGCCAACCTCCTCCCGTTCCTTGCTGCAGGCCTAACTTTTCTGCTGGTTGAACTGGGAGCCGATCATCCGGAATGGATCGAAAAGTATTACTCCAATGCCTTGTACCCGGTGATAGCCACACTGTTCTCAACTATCAGCGGATTGTTCTCCTTCTCCTTGTGGGATGTTTTCTGGTCGTTGTTTGTATTATTTATTTTGTACCTGCTGGGCGGAGTCATCTTTTCAAAATTCAAATTTAAACTGTTTATTCTTCGCACACTGCAGCTCGCAGCGCTTTTGTACGCCTTCTTTTACCTCTCATGGGGATACAATTACTTCAGGCAACCCATCGAAAAAAGGCTCAACTGGACCCGTCACATCGAGAAAAAGGATATGTTTCCAACTGTCCTTGATTCGCTTATCTCTAATGCCAATGCCAGCAGGGTGGAGATAAAAATCTCAGATTATCCGGCCATCGACAGCCTGATAGAACAATCCTACCGGGATAACGCCGGCAGATTCGGATACCATTATCCCAACGGAAGCAGACATGCCAAGACAATGCTTTACACCTGGTTTTTCGCCAAATCCGGTGTCAGCGGCTATTTCGGGCCATTTTTTAACGAAGTCCATCTGAACGGTGAGTTGCTGCCCACCGAATATCCCTTCGTCCTGGCCCATGAGAAGGCCCATCAATTTGGAATTTCAGGTGAGGCCGAAGCCAATTTCATGGCCTGGTACATTTGTAATTCAAGCAAGGACAACCGGCTGAAATATTCGGCCAGCATCCAGCTTTTGCAGTATTTTTTCGCTGATCCCTTCCACCACGAGGCCATCAGGGAGTTTCTCAAAAGGTTCGATAAAAAAGCCATGGCCGATATCATGGCCCAACGGAACCATTGGAAAGCGCTGCGCAATGAGACCCTCGACAAAGCCCAGACAACGGCCAACAATGCCTACCTCAAAACCAACAAAATCCACGAAGGGGTGATGAACTACAACAGCGTTGTGCGACTGACACTAGAGTGGTATTTGAATGAATATCCACTGACGGATTCGAGCCCATCCAAATAATTGAGCTTTTTTAGCGTTTAAATATTTCACGCAAAGAACGCAAAGAGATTAGTTCTGATTCTTTTTCTTTGCGGACTTTGCGAAATTCCTTTGCGTTCTTTGCGTGAAACTTTTTTTTCAGCCAACTGCCACCAATCCAGTCACAAGATTATTCGGAAATACATTATCTTTGAACCAGAAAATCTACTACTATGCTACAAATCAAACTATTCCTGATCAGTATTTTGCTGATCCCAATCATCCCTGTTGCTATCCTCCGGGCACAACCATTGGATAAATCAATGGAAACGAACTTTGTACAACCTCCAAAAGATTGCTGGCCGCACACCCGCTGGTGGTGGTCAGGCAATGCGGGCTCGAAAGAGGAGATTACGCGTGAACTGGAGCAGATGCGGAGTCATGGCATTCGCGGAGTGGAACAGATCTCCATGGGTCCGGTCTTCGAAAAGGGCGATGTGCCTTATCTATCAGATGAATACATGGCATTAATCGCCCATACTGTGAAAGAGGCCAAACGTCTGGATATGGAGATCTCGCTTAATTTCGGTGGCCCCGGATGGATCATCGGAGGGGAATTTGTACCTGATGAGGATCGCAGCAAAGACCTGGTTCCGACTTTCACGGATCTGACAGGACCACAAACCTTTAACGGTGAGCTTCCCGGTAGGCTGATCAAAACCAAAAGATCGTGGGAGGTTTATTCCCCCACGCTTGATGGCAGCGAGCAACTGTTGGCAGTGATGGCCGGGAAAATGGAAAAATCAGGTAAGCTCATCGAAAGCTCTCTGATCAATCTGACCGGCAAAGTTCAAAACAAGCGGTTGGCATGGGATGTTCCGGAGGGTGACTGGAAACTGATGGCCTTCTGGCTCAAGAAAAACGGTACTGGTAATGCGGTCGATCATTTCAACAAAGGTGCGATGGATCGTTACTGCGACTATCTGGGCAATAAATTATACACTGCCTTTGGCGATGAATTCGGGAAAACTGTCGAGTCGCTCTTTGCCGACAGCTTTGAACTGGCTAACCTGGCCAGTGGCATGAACTGGTCGACCGGACTGTTGGAGGCGTTTCAGAAAACCTACGGATACGATCTGGTTCCCTATCTTCCGGCCATCTGGTATGAATTGGGAGACATATCCCCAAAAATAAGATACGATGTGAACGAATTTCTTCACCGGACAGGACTGAATGTCTTCTACAAGAGTTTCCTCGGCTGGTGCGAGGCACACCACATCAAAGGGCGAATACAGACCTATGGTTTCAATTCCGATAATATTGAGTCGGCAGGAAAGGCACATATCCCCGAAATGGAGATCACCTCGGGAGAGAAGGATCAGGCCGACTGGTTCGACACGCGCATCGGGCCTAAGAAATATGTCTCCTCCGGAGCACATCTTTATGATCGAAAGATTGTTTCGGCAGAGGTGTACACTTTTATCCACTGGGAACGTTACCGCGAAACACTCGAAGAACTTAAGATCGCCAGCGATGGTTATCTGCTTTCGGGGGCCACCAAATTTTACAACCACGGCTTCAACTTTCTGCCGGAGCAAGAGGTGGCGCCTTCACGCTCCATCCCTTTTGCTGCCTATATTCAGCCACAAAATGTCTGGTGGAAATATTATCCCAAACTCTCCGAATACATCGCACGGTGCTCCTATCTGCTCAGGCAGGGAGATTTTCAGGCTGACATTGCCCTCTATTCACCGCTTGCCAATCAATGGGCCATTAATGTGATCAACCCGAGAAAATGGACACGCGAATTCGAATGGGGGGAACTTGGCGGATTGATCGTTTCGAACGGCTACGATTATGACCTGGTCAACGACGATGTACTGCAAAACCACGCTGTCATTGCGGATGGAAATATCGAAGTACAAAAAATGGCTTACAAACTGCTGATCGTCCCCAATGTGGAGACCATCCCGGTTAAAACGCTTGAGTTCATTGAGAAATATGCGAAGCAGGGAGGAAGGGTGCTCTTCCTGGAACGGTTGCCGGAAAAGTCGACCGGTTTGGCCAATGCCGCTGAGATGGATGTCAAAGTTAAGGAGATCGTTACACGGCTTTTCAATGAACCGGCTGTCATTTCAACTTCCGCCAACAACCTCTATGGCATAAAAGAGGCAAATAATGATCCGACCATCGGTTTTCAATATGGCAAGGGAAGAGTTTACCGGCTAAACAATGTGATTGACAGGCAGATATGGTGGAACAAACAGAGCAGCTACCTCGATCCTTTTCTCAAGATCCTCCGTAGCCGGATAGCCCCTGATTTCGGCATTGATTTCGCAAAGGAAGGGTTGAGAAAAAATGAAGGACTGACTTACATCCACCGGAAGATCGGAGAAAAAGAACTCTATTTTGTGGCCAATATCCAGGACAAAAACAGCGCCATCCCTGTAACTTTCAGGGTAAAAAACAAGATTATCCGCAAGTGGGATCCCTTTACCGGAAAAATTTCAGAAGTCTCCTGCTTCAGCGTCAACAAAGATGGTATTTGTCTCCCGCTGAATATGGCGCCCTACGAATCCTTTTTTCTTGAGTTCTCACCCGGCGAACCTGAAAAGTATGTAGCCCATACGGATTTCGGACAAATCAATGCTATCCATGGTGGTTCCGTTGAAGCTGAATCTACCGCAAACGGGCATTTTATGACCACTGTTCATTCGTCTGGAGAAAGCAAAAGCTATGCTTCAGAAGTAGTTGGTTTGCCTTCTCCTTTCGTCGTTTCAGGCAGCTGGCAAATGGAGTTGAAAGGGGATAATTTTCCGCTTTACCGCAAAACGACCGACCATCTTACCTCCTGGAGCGAAGATGAACAAACCAAATCTTTCAGTGGTACAGGAGGCTACAGCATTGATTTTACGCTACCCGCTGATTATCAAATCAAAGATCAGAAAATTTATCTCGATTTAGGCAAAGTGGGGAATATTGCTGAAATAAAAATCAATGGCCATGAAGCAGGAATCGTCTGGATGCGTTGGCAGCAAACCGAGGTGACACAGTTTTTGAAAACGGGGATAAATCATCTCGGGATCCGGGTTACCAACACCTTGATCAACCGCATTGCAGCGATGAAAGAGGCAACACCGGTTCCTGATTATCTGGTTTCCAAGTATGGCAGCAAGGACAAATCGACCGAAGTTCCGCGTGAATTTGGCTTCTCTCCCCTGCCCGCAGCAGGATTGTTGGGACCGGTAAGGCTGATTCCAACTAGAAAAATAGAGATAAAGCTTTAAAAGACAGACTTCTTCAGGGCATCCCAGACTCCTTTACCTTTGGCTCCGGAATCTTCCCTTTGATCTTGTCGTATTGTTTGAAGGTGTTGATTTGCAGGGTATCCATGGTACCCTTGTTGACAATTTCCCCTTTGTCGTATTTGATTTGATATTGCAGCTTTCCATCCTTGCCGAAGACCTTCCAGGTGCCATCCGACAGATCATCCAGGTAGCTGCCTTCCATGGTTTTTACGCCATTCTCGTCATAAAAAAGCGCTGGCCCACTTTTTTTTCCCTCTTTGTAGAAAATCTCCTTCCTTCTAATTCCCGAAGGATCAAATTGCACCTCGTTCCCATCCTCCAAGTCATTTTTCAGCTCCCGTTCCCAAATTTTCTTTCCATTTTGGTCGAAACCGAAGGCCTTCCCCTCTCTTTTGCCGAGGTGGTAGTTTTCGACAGAGACCAGCAGTTCGCCACTATAGAAACTCCAGGTACTGTCGCGCAAGGTGCCCTCAAATACTCCCTTGGCATAGAGTTTTCCCTCTTCGTCGAAAAGTGAGGCAAAGACACGTTCCGAGTTGGGGCGGTAGGTCATGATGGCCTTGATCTTCCCGTTTTCGTGGTATCTTTTCCACTCGCCGGCCGGCTTGTTTTGGTTGAAATAACCTTCATACTTCAGGCTTCCTCCCGGGTACCTGCTCACCCATTTGCCCTGCTTCTGACCTTTGGAATCGGTTTTGTTGACAGTTTCCTGAGATTGGGATAAAAAAGGGAGAGTGCAAAGCGCAAGAATTAGTATTATGCTTTTCATAGAAGGATACTTTCCACAAAGGTATTGATTTCTTCTTTTCTGTAAATTCTTTATTTCACGCAAAAAACGCAACGGGAAACCCAAAAGGAGCGCGCAAAAGAAATTAGATTAATTTTATCAGGTTCATTATCCAAAAATACAGTCATCCATGCCTGGATATAAAATTGCAAGGGTTCTCTTGTTTTTCATGCTTTCGGGGCTCGCAGCCAGCCTGACTGCCCAGGATCGCCTCCGGCAAACCAGAGAAAGTATATCCTTTACTGCCCCCGGGATACATACAGTCCTCTTCTTTACAGAGGGTTGGGAGTTTTCACTTCCAGTGCTTCAATTGGGCGGCAACCAGCGCCTGGTTTGCAAATTCGATCATTTATCGGGAGAAGCGCGAAGTTACAACTACACCATTGTGCAATGCGATGCAGAGTGGAACCCTTCCCGGCTGGTTGCTTCAGAATACATGGAGGGATTCCAGGAAAATCCGGTCAATGATTATGCTTTTTCCATAAATACGACCGTTCCGTTTGTCAATTACAGGATTATCTTGCCCAATGACCAGGTAAAAATCTTACTGTCAGGCAATTATTTGCTTAAAGTATGGGAAGATGGTAATAAGGGGAATCCTGTTATGATCCGTCCGTTTTATGTAACCGAAACTGTGGCAGAGCTATCGGGTGAAGTACAGAAAGCATCTTTCGAAGGATACAACGGACCCAGCCAGCAGATAGCATTTGCCGTGAACTACCAAAAATTGAATGTAACAGATCCCTTGAATGAGATCCGGACCGTGGTGATGCAAAACGGAAGAAGGGACAATCTGCTGTTCATTACCAAACCAACATTTATCAGGCAAAACCAGTTGCTGTACGAAGAGAAAAATAATCTTTTCAAAGGAGGAAACGAATTCAGGAACTTCAATGCCAAGAATCTGCAGACCAATGGGATGGGCGTTCGCGCTATCGAGTACCAGGACCCCTATTTTCACCTGTTTCTGGAGAAAGATCTCTCTGCACGCACCGAAAGTTACTCTTCGCGGGGTGATCTGAATGGCAACTTCCTGGTAAAAAATGATCGTGCCAGTGACAGCGACCTCGAATCTGATTACATCTACGTCCATTTTGCGCTGCAACCTCCGGATTTGGTGACCAATGATCTGATCTATGTCTTCGGGGCGCTTACCGATTGGAAATGCCTGCCTGCCAATCAGATGATCTATCAACCCGATACCAAATTGTATGAAGCCACACTCCTCCTAAAACAGGGATTCTTCGATTACCAGTATGTTCTTGTCAATACCGAAAAGAAGGGCATTGATCCTACTTTTCTGGAAGGTAGTCATGTAGAGACGGAAAACGACTACCACCTTTTCGTTTACTACCGTGGATTTTCGTCCAGATATGACCGGCTAATCGGGTATCGGTCAATAAATTCTGTTAAAAGATAATCGGGAAACTGGGAAGTTTACATTCTGACATCGATAAATTTGAAATAATTGTATTACAATTTTGCAAAAATGAAAATATACTTTACATTTGGTACTGGTTTTTGTAAAATATATTGAGATGGTAAATCGACCATTTTGGTTAAAACAATTGAAAAATGCCTGGGAAAAAAGATCCCTGGTTTGGTTGTCCGGAGTACGCAGAAGCGGCAAAACCACGCTATGTAAAATGATTCCTGGTGCGGTGTATCTAAACTGCGACTTACCTTCTGTTGGGCGGCAACTTGAAAATCCTGAATACTTTTTTAATAACTTACCTGTTGGTGCAACCGTTATTTTTGATGAAATTCACAGGATCCACAATCCCAGTATGGTCTTGAAAATAGGAACAGACGAATTTCCACATCTTAAAATACTGGCAACTGGTTCATCGACGCTTGCAGCAACAAAAAAATTTCGAGACTCTTTAACCGGAAGAAAAACACAACTTTTTTTGCCCCCGATATTATGGAATGAGTGCTTAAGTGATTTTGGCATTTCAGATTTTGACAAAAGGTTGTTGAATGGCGGTTTACCGGAATTTCTGTTATCGGAAACAAAAAAAGGAGAGCTGTTTTCGGAATGGATTGACAGCTATTATGCAAGAGACATACTGGAACTTTTTAATGTCAGAAACAGGATCGGATTCCTGAAGTTAATGAATTTGCTTTTTATGCAAAGTGGAGGTATACTGGAGATTACTTCATTGGCAAAAGAAAGTGGGTTGAGCAGGCCAACTGTTATGGCACATATTGAAGCGATGTCAGTGGCCCATGCCCTATTTTTAATTCAACCATTCTTTGGCGGCGGTAAAAAGGAAATCGTAAAACGCCCTAAAGCCTATGCTTTTGATACAGGATTTATTACCCATGTTAAAGGGTGGAATGAAATAAGGGAAACCGACCGCGGCCTTTTATGGGAACATCTCGTACTTGATATGCTTCGTATGGCTTATGATACAGTATATTACTGGGTAGATAAAGAAAAAAATGAAATTGATTTCATCGTTAAAGGGCAAGAAGGGGAATTACATACGATTGAATGTAAAATCAACCCGGATAAATACTCATCCAGGGCTGTTCAAAAGTTCAGGATTTATTATCCAAAAGGAAGAAATTTTTGTTTTTCCCCACACATTAAGATCCCATACAAATTAATTTTTGAGAATATTGAGGTTGATTTTCAATCTGTAATGCCTTTTTAGCTGCTTCCATTACCTTTCTGGATAATAGTATTCGTACACATTACAAACAACTGTCAGCTCTCCATTGCAAACGAGGGGGATTCAGTCCCCCTCCAATAATGGGACAGGCATTCGCAAACGAAAGGGGAAGTTGGGTTGAGCATGTTATTCCGTCATCTGTAGAGACTTTTTTTCAATTCCCAACCCTGTTTACCAAAAACCCCTGGATCAATTTCGTCTGGTTAAAAGTAGTATTGAGGTTCCTGTTTACAATAAATTTATTTTCGATGGATTCCGCTTTGCAAAAATTATTCAAACTGGCTATACTCATTGGTTTTTGAAGATTTCTGTACTTGCATTCTATCGCCAAAACTTCTGTCAGCTGATTCATGACAAAATCAACTTCTGTCCCGTCTGTCGTTCTGTAAAATTGCAAGGTGCCTCCCGGTTTTTTGTTTCGCCAGAGTTCAAGCATCACAAAGTTTTCGAAGATTGCGCCATTGTCATTGCGAAAAGTTAATTCCTTAAAATTGCCTTCCAGGATGTTTCTTAGTCCCAGATCGCAAAAATAAATTTTCTTCATCTTGCTGATAACCTTCCGTTTATTCGTAAAATAAGGTTCGATCATTTTGATGATATACATCTGCTCCAACAAAAAAAGATATTCTTCGCACTTTTTATAGGCAAGGCCTGTTTGCCGGCTTATTTCATTGATATTGACCAGATTTCCGATTTGTGAAGCAAGTAACCTCAGCATTTTGTTAAAGCCTACAAAATCCTGGTTGGCAACATAGCTTCTCACATCGCGCAAAAGGTATGTTTTGTAAATATCATCCAGAATCTCAATTTTTTCATCCGGGTGAAAGGTGAGCGCGGTACGCGGAAGTCCTCCATAAAGCAGGTATTCTGACAACGCTTCTTCAATGGAGGTTGTCAGGGCGGATGTTTCTGTATTGCTGTCAAATGACTGGTACAACTTGTGTAAGTTCACGTCCCTGAACAACAGATATTCATCGAACGAAAGCGAAAGCACTTCGATGGTTCTAACCCTTCCCGCCAATGATTCTTCAATTTGCTGTAAGATATCCAGGCTTGAACTTCCCGAACAGAGAATTTTCAATTGCGGATGCTTATCGGTAAGCAGTTTAAGCATCGTCGAGATTCCATTAATATATTGAAATTCGTCCAGCAACAGATAACCATCCAGTTTTTCATCCAGATATACTTTCAAATACTGTTCAATATCTGATAACCGCTGGAAAAGTTCCGCGATTTCAGGATCCTGTCCGTTCAGAAAAAGGTTTTTTTTATCCCATTTACAGCTCTTCATGATACTTGTTTTGCCGACTTGACGTGCCCCTATCAACACAACAATTTGCACAATTTTGAATCCGGCAACAATCTTTTTCAGGTATGTATCTCTTATTAACATGATAAATAGACTTTTAGAGCACACAAATATCGTACATATTTCTGAAAATAAAAATTATTTTCGGTTATTTTTACATATATTTTGAAAATATCGCGACTTTATCACCAATACAGACAAAATTATTGCCATTTTTTTGTCAATATAGATGATAATATAGCGATATTTTTATCTAATCTGACAAAAATATCGGTTTTAAGATTTGAAAGACAAGAAGAAATACATTAATAGACTGTTTAAAATTTGTTTTTGTCCCGTTAGGGCAAAGTCATTAAATTAAGAAAAAATTATGCGACTCTCAACAGATTGCTTCACACTTCGTGCCTTCCCGATGAAAAATCGGGACAGGCTGTGTTCGCAATGACGGTAGGTTAATTTGAGTTGTGAAAATGCAACAGATTGCTTCCCGCTCGTACCTCGCGGTCGCAATGACGAAGCAATCTATTGATTATGTGCGAATTATGAAAGTGCATCTTCTTAACTTAATGACTTCGCCTGTTAATGACGGGATATTCTGTAGTGAAATCTCTTTCTACCGACATAATGTGCCTGTGGCACAGTCCTCCTGATCAAGTGATTTCTGATGAATAAAATGGGAACAATAAAATTTAAACAGTTTCTAAATCTTACGAAAAACCTTCGAAAATTTGATCCAGTTCCCAATCCTGTCTACTCCTCCCAATTTTCCACAGAATCATTTCTTATCTTCACAACAAATTTCTGAGCTTTAATTTTTAGGGAAGTATTAACCATGCGTAGAAAGAACTTACTTGCAATTGTACTGTTTCTGACTTTCAGCTGTTTGGCAAATGCACAATCACTTGACTATTATCTGAAAAAGGGACTCGAAAACAGTCCGCTTCTCAAAGAGTTCAACAACCAATTACTCTCGGGTACCCTCGACAGTTTGTTAACCAATGCCACCTACAAACCGCAAATCAACCAGGTTTCACAAGCCTTGTATACTCCAGTCGGCAAAAATATAGGTTATGACGAGGCAATTACCAACGGGGGCAATTATTCTGCACTACTCAACCTTATCCAACCCCTGTTCAACAAGCGGATCAAAGAGGGCCAGTTCAGGGACATTTCCCTTGCCAATCAGTCCATTGGGGTCAATGCGAAGTTGACCGAAACGGATCTCAGACTCGGGATTACTGCGCAATATCTTACGGCTTATGCCGACTTCCAGCAGATCCGATTTTTTCAGTCTACCCTGAAACTGCTCAAAGAGGAGCAGGAAATTTTAAAATCGTTGGTGGATCAGGGCATCTATCTCCAGACCGACCGAATTAACCTGGCACTCTCTATTACCAACCAGGAGATCGTCATCAAGCAGGGTATGATGCAGTATAAAAATGACCTTGGGTTGCTGAATTTCATTTGCGGAATAACGGATCAATCCGATGCGGTACTCGAGAAACCCGAAATGATGCTCCGCAACACCTTCGACATCAACAACTCTCCTGTAATGATGAAATTCAGAATTGACAGTTTGAAAAACATCAACAGCAGGCAATTAATTGATCTGAACTACCGTCCTAAACTGAGCGTTTTTGCTGACGCAGGATTTATGGCCGTCTTGCCCGAAAACATTCCGCATAATTTTGGCACGAGTTTCGGATTAAACTTCGCGCTCCCCATCTACGACGGCAAACAACGCAAAATACTACAAGACAAAACATTGCTGACCGAAAACAGCAGAATGAATTACAGACATTTCTACTCCTCTCAATACAGGCAGCGCCTAAACCAGCTTACGGAACAGTTAAAACTTACGGATGATCTTATTTTGGGAATAAGAAGTCAGCTGTCAGAGCAGGAAAAACTTATTGCAATTTACAAAGTGGAGATTACCAGGGGGCTGGTTCGGTTCATCGATTTCCTGGCCACAGTCAACAATTATACCCTGGCAAAAAACAACCTGACCATTTCCGAAATGAACAGGCTTCAAATCATCAATCAAATGAATTACCTGAAATGAGAACAATTCCGGTCATTGCCAACGCTGTCATTTTGCTCGTCCTCCTAAGTTGTAACACAACCAGCAAGCCAAAGGAGGAGGCAACCCCAAAAGTTTCGACTCCGGTGACTGTGACGTCAGTTACAGTGGGTTCCATCAGCAGGGTGATTCATCTCACTGCATCATCTTCTTATTTGAAGAAAAACATGGTCCGCTCCGTATCGGGTGGGTATATCACCAAATCATCCTGTGTTATTGGGGAATTTGTCAAAGCCGGAAGCAGCCTTTTTTCAGTCAAGACCAAAGAGGCGGAAGCGCTTGACCATTACGCAAAGAACAATCCTGAATTTGCATTCAACGGAGAGATGATTATCAAGGCGCCCACCTCCGGGATTGTAACCGAGGTAACCAAACAAGCCAACGACTATGTCGCCGATGGGGATCAGCTCTGCATCATCGCCGAACAAAACAGTCTGGTCTTTTTGCTGAACGTTCCGTTTGAGCAGAACCGATATGCTACCATCGGAACCCGCTGTGCCATCCTTCTGCCCGACTCGACCCGGCTTCAGGGGACCATCACCTCCAAACTTTCGGCAATTGATCAGCTATCACAAACCCAGAGTTTTGTTGTGAAAGCAAATACAAGTTTGCGTTTACCTGAAAATCTTCTTGCCTCGGTAGAACTGATTGAAAGCACGAAAGAGAACACACAGATCGCCGACAAAAAATGTGTGCTGACTGATGAGACCATGGATAATTTCTGGGTGATGAAACTGATCAATGACTCAACTGCCGTGAAGGTGTTGCTTAAACCAGGAATTGTAACCGATACCCAAATCGAAATCATTTCACCACTTTTCGGCAAAAATGATCGCTTAATCAACTCAGGGCACTATGGATTAGCCGATACCGCAATGGTTAACATCATTCATCCAAAACCATGAAGAGCTTTTTCGTCTCCCATAAAAACCCGGTTGCAGTTGTACTTTTCATCATACTCGCCGCGGGTATCTTCTCGTACAACCAGATGCAGTCGTCGCTCTTTCCGGAGATCACCTTCCCCAAAATAAAGGTGATCGCCGACAATGGCTTGCAACCTGTTAACAAAATGATGATTACGGTTACCAAACCACTGGAAAATGCCATCAAAAGAGTGCCCGGACTAAAAACCGTACGAAGTATCACCAGTCGGGGAAGTTGTGAGATCTCAGCATTCATGAACTGGAAAGAGGATATCGATTTGTGCAAGCAACAGGTTGAGTCGTCTATCAATGAAATAAAAGATGAGCTTCCCCCCGGAACCACCATCTCGGTAGAAAAAATGAACCCTTCGATATTGCCGGTAATAGGCTATGTGATTGAGGGCAAAGGCAGAAGCAGCATTGACATCAACCGCATTGCCAATTACATTGTGAAGCCATATTTATCGCAGGTTGCCGGAGTTTCCGAAGTTCGGGTTATCGGTGGTAAAACCAAGGAGTTTCATATTGAATTGCTGCCACAAAAGATGAGTATCCTGGGCGTCACCCCGGCCATGATCTCCAATGCGCTCAGTCAGTCCAACTTCATCAGCAGCAACGGCTATCTCAACGATTACAACAGGATGTACCTTACCGTTACAGATGCCAATGTCAGGAACCTGGATGAGCTTAAAAAACTGGTCATCAGCAACAGCGGGAAAAGGGTGCTTTGTTTGCAGGATATTGCCAACATCAAAATTGCAGAGCAAACCGAATATGTCAGGGTCAATGCAAACGGGAAAAATGCCGTTCTCATTGCCGTCTTGAAGCAACCCACGGCAAACCTGATTGACATTACCGATGGGGTCACCAAAAAAGTTGAAGAGCTAAACAAGACCATTCTGCCACGAGGTGTAGACCTTACTCCCTATTACGTGCAGGCCGATTTTGTCCACGAGAGTATTCGCAGTGTCAGCGATAGTTTATGGATTGGCATCCTCCTGGCCATATTGGTCTCTGTCTTGTTTCTTCGTTCCTTCAAATCGAGCGCCGTCATTATGATTACCATTCCGCTAACCATTTCGCTGACACTGGTTACACTTTATATCATCGGGTACAATTTCAACATCATGACCCTGGGTGCTATTGCCGCCTCCATCGGACTGATCATTGATGATGCCATCGTGGTGGTCGAACAGATCCACCGAACCCATGAGGAGCACCCCGAAACACCCACCAGGGCGTTGTTGTCCAAATCAGTAGGCTATCTGCTTCCTGCCATGATAGGATCTTCCATCAGTACCATCGTCATCTTTTTACCTTTTATTCTGCTTAGCGGGGTGGCCGGAGCCTACTTCAAGATATTGGCCAACACCATGATGATCACGCTAATATGCTCCTTTTTCATTACCTGGATTGGACTTCCTGTTATCTATCTGTTCCTTTCGGGAAACCGCGACAGGGAGAAAGTGCCCGTTGATATCAACCTGAACAGACATGGCCGGTGGATCTCCTTCTTTGTTCACAGGCCCGGCCTCAGTTTCCTGATGATCGCCTTCCTGATCGGATCGGTATATTTTATCTCCAGTCGTCTGGCGACCGGTTTTCTCCCCGAAATGGACGAAGGGAGTATTGTGCTGGACTACACTTCACCGCCCGGGACTTCCCTGCAGGAGACCGACCGGATCCTGCGTGAAGTGGAGAAGTTATTCCCTTCTGTCCCCGAAATTGAGACCTATTCAAGAAGTACCGGAACTCAGATGGGGTTCTTCATCACCGAACCGAACTACGGGGATTACCTGATTCAACTCCGAAAAAAACGTACGCGCAGCACCGAAGCGGTAATCGACGAGATCCGCAGAAAAGTTGTATCGACCCAGCCTGCGCTGAAGATCGATTTTGGACAGGTGATCGGTGATATGCTGGGCGACCTGATGAGTTCGACAAAGCCTGTAGAGATAAAGATTTATGGCGACAATGCGGATGTCCTGCATGGTATAGCCAAAGAAGTTGCCGCGGTTGCAAATGAGGTAAAAGGCACGGCAGATGTTTTTAACGGGATCACGGTAGCAGGTCCTTCCCTGAGCATAGAACCCAACAGCACGAAGCTGGCACAGTTTGGAATTACCCCTGCCGATTTTCAGTCACAGTTACAAACACAGTTGGAAGGAACAATCATCGGAAATATCTTCGAAAAGGAGCAAAAAACCGCCATCAGGATGATCTATCCGCAGGCGGTGAATACAACCTTTGACAGGATGAAAAACGGATCAATCTTCCTTCCAAACGGCAAATTACAGCCAATTTCACAACTGGCCAAAATCACTCCCGAACCAGGCAGTTCGGAGATTGACCGGGAAAACCTGCAAAGCATGATCCCTGTCACTGCCCGCCTGAATAACCGTGATTTAGGAAGTGTCATGGCTGACTTGCAAGCCGGAATTCAGTCCAAAATTAATCTTCCTCAGGGCTACCACATCAGTTATGGCGGGGCCTATGAAGAACAGCAGAAATCCTTTGATGAGCTTCTGATCATCCTGCTTTCGGCTGCTTTGCTGGTATTCACCGTGATGATCTTCATGTTCAAGGATATTAAAGTTGCACTGCTGATCATCTTCCTTTCTGTCCTGGGGATCTCAGGAAGCATGATCGCGCTTTACGTAACCAGTACGCCACTGAATGTTGGAAGCTATACCGGCATTATCATGATCATCGGGATCATTGGCGAAAATGCCATTTTTACCTTTCTGCAATTTCACCAGACACTTGAGACAAGTACCACCGATGCGGCCATCATCTATGCAATCTCCACCCGACTTCGTCCGAAACTGATGACTGCCCTGGGGGCCATCATCGCACTCTCCCCCATCGCGCTGGGTATTGGAACCGGAGCACAACTTCACCAGCCACTGGCTATTGCTGTCATCGGAGGATTTGTGGTTGCATTGCCGTTGCTTTTGATTATTTATCCATCCATGCTGAGACTGATTTTCAGAAACCATAAAGTTGAATAAAGCGGAATAAAGCGGACTCGCCGGAACTTTCAAGGTTTTGGAGGTTGCCCCGGTAAAATAGGTTCTCCCGCTGCACCATTTTTAGTTGTAATTTTATGGTTTCACGGAGTTCATCTTATCAGGTTTTTCAAAGGGAATGGAGAAAAAAAAGCGTGAGCCTTTGTTTGGGCCGGAACTTACGCCAATCACTCCACCCATCAATTCGACCAACTCTTTTGCAATGCTCAACCCCAATCCGGTTCCTTCAATCGCGGAAGATATTGCTTGTTCACTACGGTAGAAAGACTCGAAAATTCTTTGCTGTTCTTTTTCGGGAATACCAATTCCGGTGTCTGTCACGTAGAATTCAACCAATCCATCTTGCAGCTCAAACCCTAGCGTCACGCTACCTTCTATGGTATATTTCACGGCGTTGGCGACAAAATTGGTCAGTACCTGCCTGATTTTGTTCGCGTCAGATAGCATAACGAAGTCTTCGTACTGACCAGGGATACTTATCATAATGTCAAGTTCTTTTTTCAAATTGGGGAGGTTAAACATCCTGCAGACATCAGTGACTAACTCTGCAGGTTTGAACCGGACGTTGTCAATGGGCAATTTTCCACTTTGCAGCCGCAACAGATGTAATACATCATCTATCAGCGAAAGCAATTGCTTTGAGCATTTCTGAATAATGGCAGCAAACTGCTTTTTTTCGTCCCCTTCAGCCTCCATCAACAAGTCGGAGAAACCCATGATGGCATTCATCGGGGTCCGTATTTCGTGGCTCATGTTGACCAGAAATGCTGATTTTAAACGGTTACTTTCTTCTGGTTTCATTTTTTTCACTTTTGAAAATATTTACATCTTCTTCTCCTTTTTGAGCATAATGATTAGGTTAGGACTAAGCTTCTTAAAATGTGAAGTATAAAACTGTACTACTATTCAAAACCTAAAAATCATGCTTCCCAATAATTCTCTCAATTACTCTCATTCTACTTTTTGGATTGGTCAATAATTTTTCCCTATTCTCAATTACCTTTTCGATAGCTGCCACTACATCCGGAAAACGCTTACAATTAGGCCTCAAGAAACTCATATAGGCATTATGGGCCTTGATTCCCAAGATTTTACCAACGAGCCCCCAATCCCCTATTTGCATTTTTTTTCGTAAGTCTCCCCTTTTTGACATTTCTTGTTGTATTTTTGTGAAAAGCTTTTCACAAATATATAACCATATGATAATATATGCAAATAAATCTAGTAGAAATATCATCAAATGACAATAAATAATAGAATAGAGTTAGTAATCAACGCATTAAAATTAAATAATAATTCCTTCAGCATGCGTATTGGTGTTAATTCTACCGTTATTCATAACATTGTAAAGGGTAGAAATGCCCCAAGTTATGACGTTCTGCAAAAAATCCTATCGTCATTTGATAATATAAGTGCAGACTGGCTTATAACTGAAAAAGGGGAAATGATTAACAATAGTAAAAGGACAGAATATATAAAATCATCAACTGATTCAAATACAAGTTTAGCTGAACCATTAGAAAAGATGAAGAGAAAAGAAGATAATTTATCGGTACAAGTACATTCTGACGGGAATCAGTTATCCGGTCCTTGCCCAAATTGTTCGGCCATGAAACATGCACTGGAACAGACAGAAAGGGCGCTTAAACATGCAGAATCTGAGATTGAAGCAAGAAAAGAGACAATTTTACTGCTTACGGACAAGATAAACGACCTTACTAAAAATTTCAAACAATAAACTCATTCAGTTCGTCTTTTATCTGTCGCCAATTTGGTATTTGATTATCCAAAATAGCTGTAAATTTCGAATTATGAAGGCGCTCAACAAGGTGCGTCATTTCATGTGCTACAATATATTCAATGCAATTTGTCGGTTTCTTTATCAGTTCCAGATTAAATACAATTCTTTGTGAACGAGTGTTGCAGCTTCCGCAATTCCATCACAAATAGCTTTCACTTCCCAATCCTCTGGAATTAGACCAATATCGGTTTGTTTATATCCTTGTTTAATCTCGTTCATTTCTATAATTCCTCCAATTTAGCTTTAATTTCTTCTTCGGTTGGAAGTGCAGATTTGATGCGCTCTTCCAGCAATTTATTGGTTTTGTACGAAGCCACGCCCAACGGTTGTTGGTTGCCGCGCAAGGAGTATTCTACCTTTTTATGTTTCTTGTCGGTACAAAGCAGAAGGCCTATGGTCGGGCTGTCTTCGGTCGCTTTCACCTGGTCGTCGATTGCCGAAACGTAAAAATTCAATTTGCTGATAAATTCGGGGATAAACTCCACCGCTTTCAGCTCTATCGCCACATAACAATGGAGTTTTAAATGATACATCAAAATATCAACATAATAGTCATCGTCTTCCACTTCAAGGTGATATTGATGCCCTACAAATGCGAAGCCTTTCCCCATTTCGAGCAGGAAATCAGTGATTTTCTGAACCAGTTTTTCTTCAATCAACCGCTCGTTTACTTTCTCTTCAATGGCAAGGAAACCGAATTTGTAGGGATCTTTAAAAATATCTCGGGCCAGATCGGAATGATATTCAGGCAATGTGGCGCTGAAATTATTGAGCGCTTTGCCGTAATTCCGGTACAAGTCGTTTTCCACTTGCAGCAACATTATATCGCGGCTCCAACCGTTCTCAGCTGTTTTCATGATGTAAAAAGCTCTTTCGGCGACATCTTTTACTTTGCTAATGAGCGATATGTGATGATACCAGGGTATTTGTGCAAGTGGCACTTGCACAAACTTTTCATCTCCATCTAATTTTGCAAGTGAGGCTTGCCAAATTGAGTCATTTTTTTCATTTTCTAATTTTGCAAGTGGCACTTGCAAAAATGGGAAATCAGGATATTGTTTTGCAAAACCTTTCATATAACCCAGGTTTCTACTGGAATAACCACTTTCACCTTTGTAACGTTTCTGCAAATCAGACGAAAGCAAATCAATAACTTGCGCTCCCCAGCCATGTTGTTCTTGTTTTTCAAGAATTTCTTTTCCAATGGTATGATAAAGATGCAATAGGTCGGCATTAAGCTTTAACGATGCCTGCAACTTTGCACTTTCAATTGTATAATAAATTCCTTTAGCCCACATATTATATGCTTCGGGACTAAAATCGCTTGTCCTCCTGATCGTTTTATTTTCCATATTTATAAGCTTTACACCGTCATTTTAAAGTCTAAAAATCTGAATTTACACTACCAATTCCAGTTTTGCACCGCCAAAAAAGTTTTTCATTAAATACTAAACCCCATTACGGCAAGGTGTTGTTTTACTTTCTGCTCTAACCCGGTAATCTCTTCGTCGATAGCAGGAAGTGTTTGCCCGTACCGTTCAGCAAGGTCAGAAATGCTTGTTGTAAGCGTTTGGCTTATGCGTTGCATTTCGCTATCCAAACGGAAGGTCAATGTGGCAAACCATTTCTTCTCAATCACCAATTCTTTGATTTCAGTTTCAGTAAGTTGCGCGTATCTCTTAATCAATTTCAGGACTCCTTACCTCGCGCAGTCTGAGATGGCGGATATTTGAAAAATCA
>CAYHQN010000031.1:0-35283 GCA_964358545.1 uncultured Tangfeifania sp.
TATATCTGAATATTAATTAATTAAAAACAAAAACACTTTTCGGAGTGGACTCAAACTTTAAATTTTGCAATACAATATACTAAAACAATTCCTAGAGCGGGGTGTTCGGGGGCACCAATTTTTGTAAAAAAAGAATTGAACTGGTTTTTTGGTGGCATCTTTATCCGTTCAAGCCCAGAAGTACCAGTTTCATTAATACTTAGAAAAGAATTTGTATTAAATAAACTTAATGAAAAACAGCAATAAATATCGTTAAAATTGGCCATGCAGCTAACAATCGGATTGGCGAAAGCGGGGCGATAGTTCTTGAATGAAACTTTTTGCCAAACTTGAATGTCAATTCTACCATTAGATGTTGGTGGGGAATTTCTCCGAGTTCACCAATCCGTCGGTCGTTTCAGGTAAGTTTTGTTACTGGAAACTGTATCGTTCTTTTGACTGAAATAAAAAGGGAAAAATAAATATCGCATTTTCAATACATCGTAAAAAACCAATGCCAGCAATGAAAAAGATAAAGAAAAATATCCCAAAAATTGATACCCAAGAGTTCCTAACAAGATTTAAAGAATTCAATCGAAGTAATACAATTACGTTATTTGGCATGATGAAAGGGATTACATTAAGCACATTTGGTTATGTTTTGTTGAATAACCTAATAAAATATGGAATAGTATTTGATGGCAGATCAATTATTTATATACTCCTTGGAGCTAGTTTTATTGCAATGATTTTAACTTATGACAGCGCTTTTTTTGGTTCCATTTTTTCATCTTCAATTCCAAATTCAATTAGTACGTTTTCAATTTTTAGCCTTTCTTGCTTTGAATTTTTGATAATTGTTATATTGCTGCCAATTAAAAATGATTCTTTCATTCAACTTACAATCGAAGAACAAGTAAATTATTGGTTTTTGTTTTTTGCTTTCTTTAATTTGTCCGGAGCTTTAGTTCAATATAATGAAACTCGAATATTAATAAAAAAAGAGCATTTTCTTGAAATTGAGCTTCAAAAACTGGTTGAATCATATAAAAAAATAGATCGAACGAATTTGATAATGGCAGGAATTTCAGGTTTATTTTACTTAGGGGTTTATTTTTGTTTTTTTTCTTGGAAGATAAAGTCAATTGAATCACAGTTCGCCTTATCGCTTTTTGCTTTATTTATCTTATTTTCCGCCTTAATAAGCCACCATATTCAAAGAAGAAAGATTATTATTGACATCTTAAAATTGAACGACAATAAAGCTAGTACTTAATAAATGCTATAGACAATGCAAGGTTATTTTTTTGACAGTGATAAGAAAAGATATTTCAAGTGAACGCAAACCGAACCGTCAACAGCAAGCTACCCGCATGTCGGGTTGCGGTGCTTCATTCACAGGAAATTAGTACTAGAACACGATGTTTGATTATAAGGATTTATAAATTGATATTCTTATTGGATGGTATAGTTATTAAAGAAGATAAATGCATTAAAAGTTTTTAATGATTATTACAGTTATGACGAGAAAAAATATTGAAATTCAATCTCTGGAAAGAGAGTTCACTGAAATTAATACAACTTGCGATAAATATTGCATCGAATTGACAAGACAAATTTCGCATTTAATAACTATTGATCAAATATCACTAGCTGTCCCAATTCAATATAGGATAAAGAAATGGGAATCGATTGTTGACAAAATTAATCAAGGAAGATATACAATTAAGGATTCAATTTTTGAATTACAGGATCTTATTGGTTTGCGAATTATTCTGCTTTTTAAAAGAGATACCGAACAAATATCAAAACTGATCAAGAACAATTTCAAAATAATAAAGGAATATAATACCGAAGACAGATTAGGGGAGAATCAATTCGGTTATTCATCAATTCATATAATAGTTGAACTGGAAGATGAATGGTTGAAAATCCCCACACTTAAAGAATTTAAAGGACTAAAAGCAGAGATTCAAATAAGGACTTTATCGCAACACGCATGGGCTGAAGCCTCAAATATCTTTCAATATAAAGCTGAAAACAGTGTTCCTAAGCCCTTAAAAAGAGCAATAAGTAGAATTTCCGCACTACTTGAAACTGTTGATTTGGAATTTGAAAGAATTTTAGATGAAAGAAATAATTACAAAGTAGAAATTGAAGAAACGAGTTTTGACGATTCAGTTCCACTAAAGCTTAATGTTGATATACTCTCAAAGATTCTCGACGAGAAATTACCAAATAAGAATAAGCGAATAAATGAAGACTATTCTGTATTGCTTATGAACCTAAATGAATTGGGAATTTCAACAAACTTCGATCTTATTTCTCTGATTGAGAATTATCTAGACGAAACAATTAGTGCAGAGAAAAGAATTTGTGAAGAAATGCTTCACAATTATGCAATAAAACACGAATTGACATCCAATGATTCCTATCAAGCCTATTTTATTGATATAGAAAGAATTAGGAAAGGAATATTCTTTACTCATTCTGGTCTTGTACGCAATATGTTAAATATTAGACTTGGTCGAAATTGGTTTGATGTAATAAGTGAAATGAAAGCGAAATCAAGAAATTCTGAAATTCACAAGTAATCTATAAATTGATAATTAGGGTATTAATAATTCTTTAAACATTTTGGAGAGAGTGGGCCAAAGTGTCCACCATATAAGCTACAAAATACATTAATTTCATATATGCGGTGATTATAAGCACTATATGTGACAGTGCTTACACCTGTCAGGGTTACTTGATTTCCTCCTCCGTTTCTACCTCCTCCATCCATTCCCCCTCCGCCTCATCATCTTCCTCCTCCAGCTCTTCGGGTTTTGAAGGAACAGATTTGCGGAACAAAACTGCCAGGGCCAATCCTGATAAGGCGCCCCACAGATGCGACTCCCAGGATATTTCGGGCTTGATCGGAAAGATGCCCCAGAACAGGCCGCCATAGAAAAAGGCTACCACCAGCGATATGGTCAGGAGTCTGACATTGGAGCTTAAGACGCCGCTTAAAAAGAGAAAGGCGGCAAGGCCATAAATAAGACCGCTGGCGCCGATGTGCCAGGCCTCCCGTCCGCCCAGCCATACCAACAGGCCGGTGGAGAGGTAAATCAAAACGAAGATCAGGGCCGACGATTTCCGGTAGAAAAAAAACAACGAAAACATCAGTACAAACATGGGGACGGTATTGGCAGCCAAATGTCCGAAACTCCCATGTATCAAAGGTGAAAAGAGTATCCCCCATAAGCCGTCAACCTCCCGTGGATAAATCCCCCAACCGGAAAAATCGAAGGAATATTCATATTCGACCAGTTTGATCAGCCACAATGCTACGACAAAGGCAAAAGTGACAAAGAAGGAGTACCAGGCAATGCGTTTTTCGATGGCAGACTGCTCTTCCGAATCTTTCACGGGATGATATCTCGAAAGTATTGACATATTCAGGGCCAATCAAAATGAGTATTCCTACCTCAAATATAACAGAATATGTCCGGAAACTTTGATGCGGGCCATAAACTTTCTGATCCCTTTTTTGTTATATTTATTGCATCAAAAGCTCCAAACTAAAACTGATATGACCATGAAAAAAATCCTGATTGCAGAAGACAACAAACTTATTCTAGACACTGTTGTGTTCAAACTGCAAAAAGATGGTTACGAAGTTGTCAGGGCAGTCAATGGCAAGGAGTGCCTCGAATGCCTGCAGAATGGTAGTTATGATCTCCTTATTACAGACCTTTTCATGCCATATGTCAGTGGTCATGAGATAATTTCAGCGGTCAGATCGGAAATGAAAAGTGATCTTCCAATTCTTGTGTTATCTGCTGCCGGTGCCGAAGAGACTGTTTTAAAAGCCTTTGAACTGGGTGCAGATGATTACATGATCAAACCATTCAGTTTAAGTGAACTCTCCGTCAGGGTTCGGAAAATATTGGCATCCAGACAATAATTGCCACTGGGTTTATCGAGCTTATGAACTTTATCTGAAGCACTGATGAGATTAAGATCCCTGATTTTTTTGATCGCTTTTACCTCTTCGCTGATAATTTCGGTGGATGCAAACGCTCAGGTTGCTCCTGGGAGGAAGCCGGCTTCTGTTACAGACACCATTCAGGAGACGCTTAGGGTCAGAAAGAGCACTGAAGTCAAACCCGGTAGCCCAGAACCCGAAAGTCCGTTTTATCGCATCGAAATCAAAGAAGACCGTACTTATGACAATTTTTTCTCCCGAAAATTCTTTTCTAACTCCAAAAATATCAAATCGGATTTGATCGGCTGGAGCAGGCATCTTCCCTCGCCACTCAACGAATTCTATACAAGCATCATCGAAAAGTCTTTTCGATTCCCTTTCGTATTCATATTTCTGGCGCTTATTCTTGCATTTGCCGGAAATGTATTGTTTGTGATCGCAGTATTGTTTATCACCAACAGGATTATGAATTTCAGGGTTAGACAAAAAAGAATAATCCGGGCATTGTTTGAGAAAATTTTAACGGACCTCATGCTGCAGGTGACGGATATACCCGAAACCATCCACCTTCTATCCAAAACCAAACTTAAAAAACACTACAACCTTTTGATCGATGTGATGATGGATTTCCAGAAAAGTTTCAGGGGCGATTCTGATCGTCAAATCATGGAGCTTTATCAAAGAATGAACCTGAGCAAAATTTCATACGATAAAACATATTCAATGTCGTTCTATGAACAGGTAAAAGGTCTGCGTGAGCTGACAAATATGAAACATCATCAGTCTATTGAAATGATCGTCGCCAAGTTGAATGATCCAAATGACATAGTCAGGACAGAAGCACAAATCTGTTACCCTTATGTAAATCCCGAAACACCATTTGATTTCCTGGGCATCCTGGAAAAACCATTTTCGAAGTGGGCACAGCTAAACATCTACTACTTAATTAAGATTCATGAATTGCCGGTCCCATCCTTCGACAAATGGATCAGTTCAAGCAATACCAATGTGGTTAATTTCTGCATTCTGATGATCGATCTTTTTCAGCAGCAAGAAAATTCACAACACATTATCGGGTTGTTAAACGCCACCGATGAAACGACCAGAAACATGGCTATCAGCGCTTGCGGCAATTTACATTTATTTGAAAGTAAAGAAGTTGTGAAAAATAATTTTCGATTCGAAACAGTTAAAAATCAAATTGAGATTACAAAAATTTTTAACATTATTGGCGATGAAACGGATATTACCTTTATCGAACAGATCATTCAATGCGAAATAATCGCCCTTCGACTTGAGTCAGTCCGCACACTCTACAATTTGGTAGAAGGCGGAAGAGCTCATCTGATCGCCCTTAACGAGTCGATGAATTTTGTTCTTTCACCATACATATCCCATATTCAAGACAATAGAAATTAATCATGCTGATTCACATTATTACCATATTTGCTGAAGCGATTTTCCTGGTGTATGCCATCGCAATATTCTTTGTCTATTTTTCCCTTTCGATTCTCTCTGGAAAAGAGTTGCTCAAATATTATTATTCCGAGAAAATAACCAATTACGATGCGATCCTCTCCTCTCCATTTGCACCTACCATTTCAATTATAGCGCCGGCTTACAACGAATCAGTTACCATTGTTGAGAATATCAGGGCCCTGTTGTCGCTCTATTATCCAAATTTTGAAATCATCATTGTCAATGATGGCAGCAAAGATGACACCCTTAACAAGACCATTGAGGCGTATGAACTTGAAAAGGTCCCGTACATCATAGATTACAAGATTGAATGCAAGGAGATCGTTGATATATACAAATCAAAGAAAAAAGCGTTCAACAACCTTACCATCATCAATAAACTTAACGGGGGCAAGGCAGATGCGTTAAATGCCGGGATAAACATTGCCAAGGGTCAATATTTTATTGCCATCGATGTAGATTCAATCATCGACCCCTATGCCCTTCAGAAACTTGTACTGCCATTCCTCACCACAACTGATGCGAGGGTAATTGCAACAGGTGGTGTAATCAGGATAGCCAACTCCTGCAAAATAAAGGATGGTCAATTGATTGAAATCAACGTCCCTGGTGATTACCTGCCCCGATGTCAGGTAATCGAATACAACAGGGCCTTCCTGCTTGGCCGACTGGCATGGAGCCGGTTAGACGGATTGTTACTCATCTCAGGAGCCTTGGGGCTTTTTGACAAAGAGATTGCTATTGCGTGCGGAGGCTATTATCCAAAAACAGTCGGGGAAGATATGGAAATTGTCGTGAGGATGCGCAAATACATGGCCTGCCGGAATGAAAAATACAGGGTTGCCTATATACCTGAACCACTATGCTGGACTGAGGCCCCTTCGAGCCTGAAAATTCTTGGAAGCCAGCGCAACCGGTGGACACGTGGTACAATTGATACAATTTTCCTGCACGGCGACCTTTTCTTCAATCCAAAATATGGAGTTATGGGGATGCTCTCCTTCCCATACTGGGTCTTCTTTGAATGGCTGGCGCCCATCATCGAGACCTTGGGCCTGCTCTATTTCATACTCCTGGCCCTCTTTGGATTTCCCAATTGGATCTTTTTTAGTGTGATGTTCTTTTTTGTGTACTTCTTTGCAATATCATTTTCTTCCTATGCCATCTTATACGATCACCTTGTCTTTCACAGGTATACAAAAAAAAGAATGCTTTTAAAATTGTTGGTAACAAGTTGGCTTGAACCATTTTTTTACCATCCGATGATTACCTGGTGGGCCCTTCGCGGAAATTGGGATTATTTTGTACGGAAAAAGAAAGCCTGGGGCAAGATGACCAGAGAGGGTTTCTCAAAAGGGGCCAAGCCCTAGTTTGATCCGATGTTTCCCAAATCAATAAAAAAGGTGGTGCCACCTGAGACATCCTTTGTGAAATTAACCTTCCCTCCTTAACAAATGAGCAGGGGTTTATCTATCTTTTCTTTCAGGAGCGCTATTTCAAACACATCGACAACATTCTTCACAAAATGGAAAGTCAAACCTTTCAGGTAGATTTCGTTGATCTCTTCAAGATTTTTCCTGTTTTGCTCGGATAAAACAATCTCCCTGATGCCTGCTCTTTTGGCTGCCAGGATCTTTTCCTTGATACCACCAACCGGCAGTACCTTTCCGCGGAGGGTAATCTCACCGGTCATGGCCAAATGCTTCTTTACTTTTCGTTGCGTGAAGGCCGAAGCCAAAGCTGTGGCCATGGTAATACCTGCCGATGGGCCGTCTTTGGGAATTGCCCCTTCCGGGACGTGAATGTGCACATCCCATTTGTCAAATATTTCGGTATTCAGGCCAATCTCAGAAGCGTGCGATTTCAAATATTCCAGTGCGATGGTAGCCGATTCTTTCATCACTTCACCCAAATTCCCAGTGATGCTGAATTTCCCCTTCCCCGCACTCAGGCTCGTTTCGACATAGAGAATCTCACCGCCGACAGAGGTCCAGGCCAGACCTGTCACAACGCCGGCGTACTCGTTCCCTTCGTAACTGTCCTTGGTATATTTTGGAACACCAAGATACCCGCGCAAATCTTCTTCCGTAATTTTTTTGTTATAGCCGGTATCTGAGACAATCTTTCGTGCCACTCTTCTGACGACCTTGGCAAGCATCTTGTCCAGTTCGCGTACCCCCGATTCCCTGGTATAGTTCTCGATGATCCTTACCAAAATCTCCCTGGGAAAAGTAATACTTTTCTTCTCCATGCCATGATTTTCCAACTGACGTTTCACCAAATGGCGTTTGGCTATTTCCAGCTTCTCCTCCATCAGGTAACCGCTCACATCGATCAGTTCCATCCGGTCCCTGAGGGCAGGGTGAATAGTGGAGACGGTGTTGGCAGTCGCAATAAAAAGTACCCTGGAGAGGTCAAAGTCGACATCCAGGTAGTTGTCGTGAAACTCAATATTTTGCTCAGGATCCAGAACCTCAAGCAAAGCTGAAGCCGGATCTCCGTGAAAGTCTTTGGATACTTTGTCGATCTCGTCGAGTATAAATACAGGATTCGACGATCCGGCCTTGATAAGGTTCTGAATGATCCTACCCGGCATGGCGCCGATGTATGTCTTGCGGTGTCCCCTGATCTCTGATTCGTCATGCAATCCACCCAGGCTCATCCGGATGTATTTTCGGCCCAAGGCACTGGCGACAGACTTTCCAAGAGATGTCTTGCCCACTCCCGGAGGACCGTAGAGGCAAATAATCGGGGATTTCATGTCTCCTTTTAGTTTCAAAACAGCCAGGTGCTCCAGTATCCTCTCCTTGACATTGTCCAACCCAAAATGGTCTTCGTTGAGAACCTTCCCGGCATTGGTCAGATCAAAGTTGTCTTCCGTATAGACATTCCAGGGAAGATCAAGTAAAGTGTCGAGGTATCCTATCTGAACTGAATACTCGCCGGCTGCAGGGTTCATCCGTGACAGTTTGCCAAGTTCTTTTTCAAAGAGTTTTTGAATATCCTCTTTCCACAATTTTAACGCGGCTTTTTTCTTCAACTCTTCCAGTTCCTGCTGCACCGGACTTCCGCCCAACTCGTCCTGAATGGTTTTGATTTGCTGATGAAGCAGGTATTCGCGTTGCTGCTGGTCCAGATCGATCTTAACTTTCTGCTGAATATCCTTTTTTAAATCCAGCATCTGAACCTCTCTCATGAGCAAAGAGAGCAGTTTGGTACTCCGGTCCTTGATATCGTTTCGCTCCAGCAAGTCTTGTTTCTCTATTGTATTGAGATCCGTATTGTTGCAGATAAAATTGACCAGGAAGGTAACATTTTCAATATTCTTAACGGCGAACTGGGCCTCCTGCGGGATGTTGGCAGAGGATTTTGCAATTTTCAGGGAGAAATCCTTCAGCGACTCGATGATGGCAAAAAACTCGTGGGATTTGGTATCCGAAACCACTTCGGGAAGCGGATGCACAGTGGCCATCAGGTAGGAAGGATGCTCAACCAGCTTCTCGATCAGAATACGTTTCTTGCCCTGAAGGATCACGGTAGTGGTGCCATCCGGCATCTCAAGGATCTTCAGTATTTCGGCCATCGTTCCGACGGGATATAAATCTGAAATCATCGGATCTTCGATCTGCCCGTTTCGCTGGGCGACAGTTGCCAGCAACTTAGTTCCGTTATATGCTTCGCGAACCAAATTCAACGATTTTGATCTGCCGACACTGATCGGCATCACTACACCCGGGAATAAAACAGCATTTCGCAAAGGCAGGATAGGCAGGCGATCCGGAACATTGGCAGAGAATAGTTCATCATCATCTCCGTCCGCAATGATCGGATAGAAATCCTGCTGGTCATCATCCATACTTGAGAATATAAAAGAGCCCCTGTTTCTATTTTTGGAATTATTCATTGTTGAAATCGCTATATGACAAATTGTCGGAATCTGTTTATAATCCAACATTTGGTATTGTGATCAATTGTCGTGCCAAACCCTCCCCAAAAGGGAAGGATAAAGGATAAAGTAAAAAGGATAAAGGGGGATTTGTGCGAAATTGAATATTTATGCCGCCTGGCTACAGTTTCTTTTAGAAGCAATACCATACAAAGTTTTTCTAACTGCTAAGCGGTTAATATTTATCGCTCATGAATCAAATTTCTCCTTACTACCTATGCCACTTTATCCTTTTTACTTTATCCTTTATCCTTCTTTAGACCCTTTATCCTTTTGAAGTTAACAAACAACCTACGTCAATGTTTAATAATCAAGAAGCCCCGTATTTGGGAATACGGGGCTTCTCATTACAAAAACAAAAATTTAGGCTTTGCGTTTGTCCATGTGTTTCTGATAACGGGTCATGAATTTGTCGACGCGTCCTGCAGTATCGACCAATTTCATCTTGCCGGTATAGAAAGGGTGTGATGTATTCGAAATTTCTACTTTTAACAATGGATACTGAACACCTTCAATTTCGATGGTCTCTTTTGATGCAGCTGTTGACCTGGTGATGAAAGTATGTTCGTTCGACATATCTTTAAAACAAACCAGTCGATAGCTTTCCGGATGAATTCCCTTTTTCATGATTCTTGTTTATATCTTTTTAACCTTACCTTTTCCTTAATTACGGGTTGCAAAGATAAGGATAATTTATAAATCTGCAACAGATTAATAAAAAGTTATCGGTAAAAAGTGATGAATCTTGGATGGCTTAAAATTTCACCGCGAAGGACACTAAGGGTGTCACAAAGTCAAAAATCAATACTTAGAGACTGTATTAAAACTTGCTTTTTGTCCCGTTAGGGGTATAATGTCGGTAGAATATGGATTAAGATCTAAATTCCGTCCTGTACGGGCAATGTCATTGAGCTAAGAAAATACAATTTCATAATTCACACATAATCAACAGATTGCTTCGTCGTTCCTCCTCGCAATGACGGTATGCTGTTGATTTCAATGACATTGCCCTAACGGGACAAAAAAACAAATTTTAAACAGTTTCTTAGTGCCCTTTGAGTTTTCCTTTGCGGTGAAATTTATCATTCTACTCCCCGGCCTACCCGTTCTTCCCGAAGTAACCTGACATCTTTCATCAGCATTGGGGCCCGCTCAAAGGGTGCTTCACGATCGAAAAGATAGCGCATGGTATAGTGGGTTTTCGCATGCACCCCGCCCACCTCCTTATACATGGCAACCATTTTGGGATTAAAATCCCCAACCCACGACAATTCCACCTCGGTTATCCAGGGCCGCTGTTTCATGATTTTGTCGAGGTGCCAAAAAACTGCGGATTCCAGTCCGCTTCCCTGGAATTTAGGCACTACACCCATGACCAAAATTCGTGTCCTGGTGATTGTTCTGATCTTCTGGTACCAAAAGAACTTCAGCATGCCCCACCAGTTGAGTTTCCCTTTTAACTTGGCCAGTAGTTGGTTCCAGTCGGGTATCATTCCAAAAAAGAGCACCGGTTCATCATCATGGTAAGCGAACCAAATAAATTTTTCCTCAGCGATGAGTTTAGCAATCTTCATCATTGCACGAATGTCATTCAAATCGACCTCCTGGTGGTTGTCATGCTGGGCCCAGGCCTCCTCATAAATATGGATAAACTCTTTGATGTGCCGCTCCATCTGACTGAACTTCACATGTTCAAACCTGAAATGCGGTTTGTTTGCTACCCACTCCGCGATCTTCCAGAAACGATCCGGAAATGGGTTTTTACGGTCAAGGTGGTAGGAATATTGTTCAAAATAGACTTTGAAACCATAGGATTCAAAGAGCTGAAGATAATAGGGTTTGTTGTATGGCATTCCGAATCCCTGGGGCATAAATCCCTTCACCAGCAATCCCCAGTTGATCATGTTCTCACCAAAATTGACCGGACCGTCCATCGCCTCCATGCCACGTTCACTCAGCCACTCTTTTGCCGTATCAAAAAGCAGGGAAGCTGCCTGTTGATCATCGATACACTCAAAATACCCTACGCCTCCGGTAGGCTGTTTGAAACTGTTGCATTTATTCCGGTTGATAAAAGCGCCAATCCGGCCAATGGCCTGTCCCGAATCATCTTTCAATATCCATCTGGTTCCCTCGCCATGCTTTAAAAACGCATTTTGCTTTGGATCGAAAGCACCGTCGACCATTCCCTCCAATGGGGTAATCCAGTTTTTATCGCCTTTGTAAATCCGGTGGGCCACCCGGTGGAAAGTCGCAACCGATGAACGCTCTTTAACTTCAATGATATGCATAATGGTAAGATGGAAATCAATAAGGATGAATAGTTTAGGATCGCAAGTACACCAGTTCTTTCACTGCATCACATACAAGCTGATCAATCAGGTATTCTGCATTTTCACGGGCAACCTGAGAATCAAGAGTCCTGAACAGTTCTGCCTGTTTCAGTGCTACCTCGTACAATTCAGGATTCCGCACGGCGATTTGCACAAACACCCTCCTGAAAACAAGCGATAGTTGTGCATCTTTCGCCAGTGGAGGGAATAGTTCAAGAAATGCTTCGAATTTCTCATTTCCGGCAGTGCGGTCTGTCAAAGCAAGTCTTCCCATCATCAGCAACCCAGTAATCTTGCTTAACTCCTTCTTGGCCAGACAATATTCGACTGCTTTTTCGTAAGCAAAGGGCGATTTGGAAAAAAGATTCATGGCTGCCTGCTCAGCGATCTCAACCTGCCGGATCTGTTTTACCCAAAAATCCATCTGATTTTCTGTCACCTCATCGGGCTTTTCAAGCAAAGTAGCCAGAATTATGGTCTCGCGCCATTGTTTGTTCCACAACTTAAGCGCAAGCAGATGATTCGGGGTGTAATTTTTGGCCAGTTGCTGCAGTGAGACCACAGATGCGCCCAGGTTCAGCTTGTAAATGACACCTCTCTTTGTCATCGAATCAGCCACTTCCCCATTTTGCAAAAGCTTAACTTTTCTGAGTATCTCCTGGTATAACCTCTCGGAAACCGGATCATCTAGCAAATATTCCATTCATGAAATTTATAACAGACAATGCAAAAATAACATCTTTATTTTGTCTAATTCGAAAAACAGCCCTATATTTGCCGGCACAAAACGGTGGATGTAGCTCAGTCGGTTAGAGTAGTGGTTTGTGGTACCATTGGTCGTGGGTTCGAATCCCATCTTCCACCCAAAGAAAAGCCCATGATGCGAAGTTCAGCATCAGGGCTTTTCTTCTTTTCGATTTTTTCATCTATCTTACCAGGAATATCAAACAGCAACATTTAACACCAAAACTTACAATGGGAACAAAACATTCACGATTCATTATGATTTTGAACGGACTATTTTTGGTCCTGACCTTCGTGGTAGCCAATCCTTCAATGGCAGCTGATCTTAACAAGGCCGCGCTTATTCCCAAACCAGTCTCAGTCAAAGCAACGGACGGTTCCTTTGAATTGAAAAGCGGTGCGGTGGTCTGTATTGGTGAAGGCCACAGCGACCTTCTGCCTGTTGCCAATTACCTGACCGACAGGCTCAATCCTGCCACAGGCTTCAACGTTACTGTTCAGGTTGCCGGAGTAATTCCTTCCTCTAACTATATTCTGCTTGAGATCGATAGTTCAAAAAGTCAGTTGGGCAAGGAAGGCTATGAGCTCACCATCACCAAAGAAAATATCAAACTTTCGGCAGGTACAGCTGAAGGCGTATTTCGCGGAATCCAAACCATTCGTCAATTGTTGCCTGCCTCTATCGAAAGCAGCAAACAGCAGAAAGGTCCCTGGAAGATCGGAACCGGAACCATACTCGACTATCCTTCTTACTCCTACCGGGGATCAATGCTCGATGTAGCCCGTCATTTTTTCAGCGCTGAGGATATCAAACGTTTCATCGACCTGATTGCAGCCTACAAGATGAACATTTTGCACCTCCATCTTGCGGACGATCAGGGGTGGCGAATTGAGATCAAATCGTGGCCGGCACTCACCGAAATCGGAGGTATGACCCAGGTAGGTGGCGGCAAAGGCGGTTTCTACACCCAGGAGGTATACAAAGAAATTGTCAGGTATGCGGCAGACCGCTTCATCACCATCATTCCCGAAATAGATATGCCGGGCCACACGAATGCCGCCCTGGCCTCTGTCCCGGAACTGAATCCTGACAACCATCCCACCAAACTTTACACTGGCACCAATGTCGGATTCAGCACCCTTCAAACCAACAAGGAGTTTACCTACAAATTCCTGAATGATGTGATCCGCGAGCTTTCCGAATTAACCCCGGGCCCATACATCCATATCGGCGGAGACGAATCGCATGTGACTAAGAAAGAGGATTATATCCCTTTCATCGAACGCGTTCAGGAGATCGTTATGGCCAACGGAAAACTGATGATCGGCTGGGATGAAACCACCCTCTCGGCTTTGAAACCATCCACGGTTGCACAATATTGGTCAAAGGCCGAGAATGCTTCCCGGGGAGTATCCCAAGGAGTAAAAATCATCATGTCGCCGGCAGCGAAAGCCTACCTCGACATGAAATACAACCCAAAAACCAAACTCGGTCTGCACTGGGCCGGTTATGTTGAAGTCGATACCGGGTACAATTGGGATCCTGCGACCCTGGTCCCCGGAATTACCAAAGAAAATATTCTGGGCATTGAATGTCCGTTGTGGTCAGAAACAGTGACCAACATGAAAGAAATTGAATCGCTCGTATTCCCCCGACTTCCGGGATATGCCGAAATAGGCTGGACAGAGGCAACCAACCGCAAATGGGAAGAGTACAAAGTCAGACTGGGACACCAGGCTGAGAGGTTCAAAGTAATGGATATCAATTATTACCGCTCCGCAAAAGTTCAGTGGAAGTAGATTTGGATTAATTGGATTATTGAAAATGATTTTGGGATTTAGAAAATCAATCCCAAAATCATTTTCAATTGTCCATTTTATAATTTTATCCAGCAACTTAATAACTTCAAGGGCGTAGAAATGAATTATGCCTTTCATCTAGTATTTCATGCAGGAAAAAAAATGGTTGGTTTATCTCGCAGTCATCTTTGCCATGGTCTTTTGGGCCTTCTCATTTGTGTGGGTTAAAGAGGTTTACACAGTTTATGGACCACTGACAACTGTACTTTTCAGACTTGTTATCGCCTCCGTGCTGCTGATGGCATTCGCCTTTGTAACGGGTAAAATGGTGAAAATAAGGCGGAAAGACCTGACGGCTTTTATCCTTCTCTCGCTTTTTGAACCATTTCTTTACTTTATGGGCGAAAGCTTTGGCCTGCTGTACGTTTCCAGTACTGTGGGCGCCATCATTGTGGCTACCATTCCACTATTTTCGCCTATCGCTGCTTCACGTTTTCACGGCGAGAAACTGTCGGTCCGAACCTTTCTTGGAATAATCATCTCCTTCCTCGGCGTTTCTGTGGTAGTTTTCGATAACTCCTTCAACCTGACAGCATCGCCACTAGGCATTGCTTTGGAATTTTTAGCCGTCATCTCTGCCATCGGTTACATCGTCGTTTTGAAGAACCTGGCGGTAAAATACAACCCATCGGCCATCATCGCCTACCAGAATCTTTTCGGCATCATCTATTTTCTCCCTTTGTGGCTGATTTTTGAATACAAAGATTTTACAGCCATTCCATTCAATTTTCCCGCTTTCGCGGGGATATTAAAACTCTCCGTTTTCGCCTCCTGTATCGCCTTTATTTTGTATGCGCATAGTGTTAAAAGACTAGGCATCAACAGCGTAAACATCTTTATCAATATCATTCCGGTCTTTACTGCCATCTTTGCCTGGTACATTCTCGACGAACCGCTCACACTGAGAAAATTTGTGGGTATCGTTATCGTGATTTCGGGCTTGTTGCTGGCTCAGGTCAAACTAAGAAAAGCAACGGAGCGGATTGTGGCAATACAGCAGGATGCGGGGAGGTGAAGAAGGACGGAGACGATGGGGATGACTAGGACGACGGAAGAAATATGAGAAAATGAGACAGGTCCCTGAGCGTAGCCGAAGGGCAAACTTTTCAAACATTTTAAACCCTTCAAACCAATTTTTAATGAAAGAGCTGCCAACCAAAGACAACGTTCAAAAGCTGGCCAGAGATCTGAAGGCCGAGAATGAACGGTTTTTCAAGCAGCTGAAGAAAAAACCGCCAAAAAATCTCGATGAAATAGTCCAGTCCCTTCACGAGGAGGCCTTTGAAAATTTCGATTGTCTCACCTGCGCCAATTGCTGTGGCAGCATAAGTCCGATGATTACCGACAAAGATGTGGAAAGACTCACCAAGCCTCTCAGATTAAAGCCTTCCCAGGTAATTGAGCAATACATGCACCTCGACGAAGAGCATGATTATGTGTTCAACCATGCGCCGTGTCCCTTTCTGATGGCCGACAATTACTGCTCCGTCTATGAATACAGGCCCAAAGCTTGCCGCGAATATCCTCATACCGACCGCAGAAGGTTCAGCCAGCTCCTCAACCTGACCCTAAAGAACTGCGAAGTCTGTCCCATCGTATTCATGGTGGTGGAAGGGCTCAAGGAGAAACTCATATGATCCGAATCTTCCTGACCGTTCTATTATCCATTGCTATGCTGTCTGCCCTTCTTGGACAAACGGCCGGGGAAGGGGTTTTCAGCTTCATGCAACTGACAAATTCGGCCAAAACTGCCGCGCTGGGAGGAGTGCAGATCGCCCTACCTGATCCGGATCCGGAACTGCTGCTTCAGAATCCAGCCCTGCTATCGCCTGAGATGAACAACACCCTCTCGGTTAATTATGCGAAATATCTGGCCGGGATAGGCTTCGGATATGGAGCCTACGCCAGGGGCCTGGGCAAATATGGGATGGCTGCCATTGGCATTCAGTTCATCGATTACGGACAGTTTGTGGCAGCCGACGAAACAGGCTTGATTACAGGCAGTTTCAGCGCCTCGGATTATGCCTTGTCACTTACCTATGCTAAAACCTTTGCCAACAACTTCACGGTAGGTGTATCGTTGAAACCCATCTACTCTCACCTCGAAAACTACAGTTCGTTTGGGATCGCGGCAGATATCGGCATTGTCCGGCGTTCGTCCGACCACCTGACAACAATAGCACTCTGTTTCAAACAGCTTGGCAGGCAGTTGAGAGCCTATTACGGAGGTGCTGAACATGAAAAACTGGTCGGATCGCTCCAACTGGGATATACGCACCAACTACAGCACGCCCCGCTAAGGATCAGTATCACGGCTTACGATCTCAATAGATGGAGTCCCTCAGTAACAGCAACGGATCCCAATGGAATAGATCTGCCCGTCAGTGACAAATCGCTTTTTCCAAAGTTGATGCGGCATCTTTCGCTGGGTGCAGAGCTCTTCCCCGAAAACAAAGTCACCCTTCGTGTCGGTTATAATTACAGAAGACATTCCGATCTTACAACCACCGGTCAGACCGGGCTTGCCGGATTTACTACCGGATTGGGCATCAACCTCCAGACCATCCGGTTCAATTATGCATTGTCGGGATATGCTCTTGGTGGTATGGTCCACAATTTATCCTTGTCAGCCAATTTATCCCGTATCCTGAAGTAATCCTTCTTCTCCTCATCGCGAATGATTATCTTTGTATCTAAATAAAAAGCATGAGAGGTTCAAATCAAAATAAAATTATAATAGCCATCGACGGATACTCTTCCTGTGGTAAAAGTACTGTAGCCAAAGAGATCGCAAAGAAGCTGAATTACATTTTTATTGATTCAGGGGCCATGTACCGTGCCGTCACACTTTATTGTCTGAGGGGAGGGATGGTAGTGAACGGACAGATAAATTTGCCCGTTCTACAGGAAAACCTGAAAAAGATCCGGATCACTTTTGTCTTTAATCCGCTCACTGCGCACAACGATGTCTGCCTGAACGGAGAGAATGTCGAACAAGAGATCAGGCAACTGGCTGTGGCACAAAATGTAAGTCAGGTTGCGGCCATCGCTGAAGTCCGCCAGCTTTTGGTCGCCCAGCAACAGGAGATGGGCCGTTCAAAAGGGATCGTCATGGATGGGCGCGACATCGGCACCGTCGTTTTTCCCAATGCTGAATTGAAGATCTTTATGACTGCGGATGCCCGGATTCGCGCCCAACGCAGATATGACGAGATGGTCGCCAAAAATGAGCCGGTAGATTTCGATGAGATCCTTAAAAACATCACTGAACGCGATCGCTTCGACGAAACCAGGGAGGAGAGTCCGCTGCGTAAAGCAGCTGATGCAATCGTTCTCGATAACAGCCACATGACAAGGGATGAGCAATTTGAGTGGATTTTGAAGAAGGTGGAAGAAAGAATTAAAAAGAGTACGACAAGAGATAAGTAATGAGTTCACGGACATCTTTGAAAATAAAATATTTGGCGAATAATTTTACTTTCGCACCCGTGCTTTTTTGCTAATTTAGTGCATGAATTGAAAATTGCATTTATTTAAAGCACATGGCAAAGAAAACCCAACCAACAAAGCCCATCGCGCAATACGAACACAAGGACAAAGACCGGTTGAACAACCCACTAATAAGACTCGTGGAAGAGGCAACAGAATCTATTATTTCCTCTAAAAAGAGATGCGGGTTCGACCCGCATATTGACCCACAATTGCAATGGGTCGGCAAAGCGGAGCATACCAGTTTTGATATGCCAACTGTGAGTCTGCATGTGCACGAGCGAATTGAACCACGACGTATCATTGAAACTGTCAGAAAGGAAGATAAAGAAATACCCGTTCAGATGAGTCTGTTCGAAGAAGAGAAGAAACCCTTGCGCGAAGCCATTGAATTTTAAAAGCACCGCCTCAACCGGAGCAACCAACTAACAGTGGTCGATAATCTGTTGGTTCTACTTTAAACGATTAATGAAATGAAGTTTTACTTAGGAGTAACAGACAACAATTGGTATAATTATCTCAGCAGGATAAATCCCGAAGATATAAATTTTTGGCAACCGTCTGGCACAGTGAACTTTAGAATATTGCAGTCTGGTGCACCTTTTCTATTCAAATTAAAAAATCCGCTAAATGCAATAGGAGGGATAGGGTTCTTCTCAAGTCATACCTTTTTACCAATATCAGTAGCTTGGGATACATTTCGCAATAGAAATGGGTGCGATACTTATGATGAGTTTAGCCATATTATTTTGCATTATAGATCTGATAAATACAATATAAATCCTACAGTTGGATGCATCGTCCTAACGAATCCTATATTCTTTAAGCAAGAAGATTGGATCGAAACACCTTCCGACTGGGGCAAAAGTATAGTTCAAGGTAAATCTTATGATTCTCAAGATATAATTGGCAATGAAATTTGGCAAAGAGTTGAAAAGCTATTGGAGAAATATTTGTATTTAAATCGTGCGGATGAAGGCAAAAGTCAACTTAATTTAGAAGAACCATCCTCTCCCGCTTACGGTAATTCTGTTTTAACCAAAGTAAGATTAGGACAAGGCGCCTTTAGGGTACTTGTTACTGATGCATATTCTAGAAGGTGTTCAATTACTGGCGAAAAAACGCTGCCGGTTTTGGAAGCTGCACATATCAAACCATATGCAGATTCTGGTCCCCATTTCATTTCAAATGGATTACTTTTACGATCGGATCTGCACAAGCTTTTTGATAATGGAAACTTAACAATTACAAATGATTTAAAAATTGAAGTTAGTTCACGTATAAAAGTGGAATTTCAAAACGGAAAAGAGTATTACCAATATCATGGGAAAGATTTGCAATTTCTTCCATATAGAGAAATGGACAGACCAAATGAAAGATTTATTGATTGGCATAATACAAATATATACAGGGGATGAAATCTAAAATCAATAAAATTATTGATGCACGAGGAATTGAATCATTGAAAATTATCAGACTCTAAAAAACTTGAATATGGCTTTTGAATCAATAACAGACGCAAAAGTGGAAGAATTACTAAATCTTCCGAAAAGGGTTACGAATACGAATACCCGTGCTAAATTGAAAGAATGTCACGAACAAATGAATTATACAGTGGTTTGTACAAGTGATGATAAGTACCGGTTTGAACTTTATACCCGGCAAAATAAACTGGAGGGAATGGAAGATGATTTTTCGTGTGGATTAAACTGGGTTGCTGCCAATGGCGAAACATTGACATTGTGCAGGTATAACGGTTCGAGCCACAATCATCCGAACCATTTAGAAAATGAGAAACTTGGGTATTCGTGCCATATACATAAAGCAACCGAACGCTATATACTGGCCAATCGGAAACCCGAAGGATTTGCTGTTAAAACGGAACAGTATTACACGCTGAAAGGTGCCTTGCATTGTTTAATACACGATTGCCATATTTCTGGAATACAAACAGAACAGGATTTACCTAAATTGTTTTAATCATGAATTTAGATATTAATAAAATACAGGAAAACCTCTGCCAGATGCTTTGCGCAGAAATAAGGCTTTTTGAAAAAAACAAGAATTTAATCCGGGTTGAAACTCCTTTTTTCTTTCCCGATGGAGATCCTTATCAAATCTATATCAAAGAATTGCCCGGAGGTAACCTAAAACTTTCGGATATGGGACATACCATGATGCATTTAAGCTACGAAAACGAAACTTCGAAATTCAGGGAAGGCACACGGGGCAATATTTTTAATCAGATACTTGCCGAAACCTTTGTAAAAGAAGAGAATGGTGAATTTTCGATTGATACAAATATTGATAGTTTAATGATGAACCTTTTCAGATTTGGGCAAGCCATCACCAAATTGAATGATTTGCAATTTTTGAACAGGGCCCGTGCCGAGTCAACCTTTTACGAAGACTTGCAAGAGAACATGTTTAAGATTATTCCGGAAGATAAGATCAAAAAAGATTATATATACGAAGAAATAGAGAACGCAAAAGATTATCCGATTGATTATTGCATTCAAGGTAAAACTTCGCCCTTGTTTGTATTTGGAATACCCAACAAAGACAAGGCCCGACTTACCACCATTGTATTGGAACGTTTGCTGAGAGCAAAAGCAGATTTCGATTCGTTGTTGATATTTGCCGACCAAACCACTATGCCACGACCCGATTTAGCAAGGCTTTCGAACACAGGTGGGGAGATGATTTCATCTTTGGATGCTGTGAGTGATTTTAGTAGAAAACTACTAAGGAAAGTAGCGTTGAATTAAAAATGAAAATTGAAGTCGACAAAGGTTCCGGGTTTTGCTTTGGCGTTGTGGAGGCGATCCGCAGGGCAGAGGAATGGCTCGAACAGGACAGGCAGTTGTTTTGTCTTGGAGATATTGTCCACAACAATTCGGAGGTGGAACGACTGAGGAAGAAAGGGTTGACAACCATTTCCCACGAACAGTTTTTCACCATAAGCAATACCACCGTATTGTTGCGGGCCCACGGTGAACCACCTGAAATATATAAATATGCGCAGGCGAATAACATCAAACTGATCGATGCCACCTGCCCTGTAGTTTTGAAGCTGCAGAAAAGAATTCTCAAAAGCTATGAAAGTGGTATCAAAGACAATACCCAACTTCTCATCTATGGTAAAAAAGGTCATGCGGAAGTCAACGGACTGGTAGGCCAGACCAAAGGGGATGCTATTGTCGTGGAAGGGATAGAAGATCTTGAGCAACTGGATTATACGCGACCAATCGTACTATACTCCCAAACAACCAAAGGGCTCGAGGGGTTACATCACATGACCGAAGTGTTAAAAGACAGAACAGCCAAAGTACCTGTCAAAATTCATGATACCATCTGCCGTCAGGTAGCCAACCGGATTCCCGGCATCAAAAAGTTTGCGGTCCGCTTCGATCTGGTACTTTTTGTCAGCGGCAAAAAGAGCTCAAATGGCAAAATGCTTTTTGATATCTGTTCCTCCGTCAACCCAAATACCAAATTCATCTCCGAATTAAATGAGATAGACCCAAATTGGTTGCAAAATATTGATTCTGTGGGTATTTGTGGTGCAACATCTACCCCGAAACAGCTACTTGAAGAGGTCGCGAGTCATTTGACACAGATGGAAACTGGTCAAAATGTTTGAGAAACTTAACTTTGAAAACGCTTTTCCCAAGAATTCATTTCTAATTTTGCAAAAAAACATCATGGCAAAAGAATATAGGTCACCGCATCAAGATGATTATTCAGACAGTCCGATCTGCAAAATTGGGGTACTTACCTCCGGGGGAGATGCTCCCGGGATGAATGCAGCACTCAGGGCAGTTGTCAGAACAGCCATTTTTTATCGCCGCGAAGTTGTTGGTATCTTCCAGGGATACAAAGGGCTGATAGAGAATAATTTCAAACCCATGGCTTCAGGCGATGTCAGCAACATCATCCAATTGGGCGGAACCATTCTTAAATCTGCCAGATGCAAAGAATTTCATTTGAAAGAGGGTCGTGAATTAGCCTACAAACACTTGAAAGAACAAGGAATCGATGCCTTGATCGTCATTGGCGGAGATGGGACTTTTACCGGTGCCCGCATTTTCGCCCAGGAATATGGCATACCAATCGTAGGCGTACCCGGAACAATTGACAACGACCTTTTTGGTACCGATTATACGATAGGTTATGATACTGCCCTGAACACAATCATCGAAGCTGTCGACAAGATCAGGGATACTGCAACAGCCCACGAACGGTTGTTTTTTATAGAAGTAATGGGACGTGATGCCGGATTTTTAGCGCTCAACGGCGGTATAGCTTCAGGAGCTGAGGCAGTTTTAATACCCGAAACAGATACAGACATCACCACTCTTGAAAACTACATCAAATCTGGCTACCGCAAGAGCAAAAACTCCTCAATTGTCCTGGTGGCAGAAGGTGAAAATGCCGGAGGCGCTTTCGGCATTGCCAAACAGGTTGAAGAGAACTATCCGCAATACGACGTAAGGGTTACCGTACTGGGTCACATCCAAAGGGGTGGATCACCGACTGCCTACGACAGGATTCTCGCCAGCCGGCTCGGTGTTGCTTCTGTAGAGGCGCTACTCGACGACCAACAAAGCGTGATGGTAGGGATTTCCAATGATTCGATCGAATTAACCCCTTTCAACAGGGCCATCAAATACGACAAAGAGGTGAATACCAAATTGCTGGATACGATTCATATTCTATCTTCGTAGCAAATTTAGACCTTCAAGGTTTCAAAAACCTTGAAGGTCTAAATTTAATAGAAATTAATCACCACCTCTTTGAAGAACTTCTCTTCTAGCAACTTCACAATACGCTTCACCACAAACTTGCGGATCTCCATCTCAATCGGCTGATCAGGGTCGTGGTGCGCCCAGTTTATGCGGGTTCCAACCAAAACGACAATGCGGTCGTGCTGCATCAGCTGCTTGACGATCTCCTCAGCAGGGGAGTTGCCGTAGCGAATTTCACTATCGTAATTTTCAAGTAGCTCCTCCACTTTCCCAATGGTAAGAATCCCCTCCGTCACGAGGTTAAACCCGGCCATCACATATCTTGGTAAAGCATAAGGAGTGCTGAGCGAAATGTCAGTTTCGATCTCCTGATCCAACTCGCGGGCAATGATCTCGGCTGTAGTACCGCCACAAACGATCTTGACCCCCTGGTAATCATGAATTCGTTGCGCAAAATCATGGTCCTTGGCTTTAAAGAAAGGAGGCCCGGTAATCAGCAGCATCTCTCGCGGATCCCTGAAATAGATGACACCACAACTTGCATCATCCCTTAGATGAAAACCATCGTTTTGGATCGCTTTGTTCAGGATTTTTTTGCTCAGGCGCCTTGCAGAAATATCGCTGCTCCTCGCAAGCTGTTGTACCACATAGACTTCAACATTCGGTTGTTCCCAGCCCATCTTCATCTTTTCGTTTTCCATTCCCGACTGGGTGATCCCGTCACTCATGAAAACGATCCGATCCTCTTTCATTGCACGAAATTCCCTGCATCGCAAGACCTTGCCTGCATTCTCGACACCTGTAATATTCAACAGATACTCTTTGGTAGGGGTAAAAGGAACCCCATTCCTGACGATGACGCTTTTGGGATTGTCGTAATTGACAATTCGTACCATGCCATCGCTTTCCAGCTCAATGATGGTAAAGGTGGCATAGGTTTTAATCCCGCTGCTATCGCTCGGCAATGCCTGCATGATGATCCGGGCTGCGGCCTCCGGCCTTTTGTACAATACCGTATAATTCAGCGCCATGGTGGCCGTCATGGTTGCAAGCACATTGGCCCTCACCCCGTGACCAACACCGTCGGAGAGCACCAGAATTGTACGACCGTCCTCCTTGATCAGTTTGGAGATGAAAACATCACCGCATACAATCTGACCGGAAGGTTGTTTTTGGATAAAATCAATTTCGATGTGAAACTCACTCATCTTTTCGGTCTTCTCCGTATTTGTAGGCAGCCACAATTGAATTGAGCATATCTTCCGTCTGGGCGGCATTTTCGGCCAGTAATGTAGCAACCTGCTGAACCATCTCAATGTTTTGCTTGGTCACCTTCATGGCCCTGCTGATGATCTCTTCCCTTACCAGTTTTGGAGAAGAAAGGTTCCTGATGATGGCCCCAACGACCCTGTGTTTATAAATGGTGACGATTGAGATATGAAGCAGTTTATTTTTGTAGGTCAGGTCGCGCTCCAACATCTCCTCGCCGGTATGCAGCAAACCGGAGAACATTTTCCCGACAATTTCAGGAACCAGCTCCTTCACATCCGCCCCTTGCAGTCCGGGGATGGCCTCGTACAACTCTTCTGCCTCCTCACCCATCAGCCGGGCAAAAGTCTCGTTGCAATCAATCACTTTCATGTTGTGGTCGACAATCACGATACCGGCCCTGATTTTCTGAAGCATTGCGGAAGCAATGACCGATGCCTCCTTTGCCTTTTCCGACCTAATTTCAGCCTTCCGCCGATCGGTTACATCATACAAAGTAGAGACAATCCCTTCAAATGCGCCTGAATCATTGCGGATGGCAGTTTTGTATATCAGCATCTCGTGCATCGTTCCATCAGTGGTTTTGAACTGGTGCTCGTAGATGATATCTGTCGGGGAATCGAACAGCTCTTTGTCTTTCATCTGCATCATTTCGTCGACCTCAGCGGGTTGCGATTCCAGATATGATTTCCCAATCACCTCCACCCTGCTAATCCCCAGTAATTTCTCAAATGCTTTGTTACAGGTGATGTAAAATCCCTCCGCATCGCGGTAATTGATCGGGAATGGGAGCAGGTCAATTATTTTGTATGACAATACCGGATCCTTGATTAGCCCGGAAAGAAATGCATCTTGTTCGTAAATCATAGTTTGAGTGGCATTGAAACCACTAAATTACAAATTTCTTACCATTATCATGTTTTAGGTTTTAGGAATAATTACTTTTGTCACTGTATAATTTTTCAACAATAAAATTATTCCGAACTATTTGTTTTGAAAGAATTTAAATAAGATAAATTGCAACAAACAGTTTGTTCCATTGAATGGTTTTTCGGAAATTTGAACAAAATTTTTCAATAATCAACATATGATTTTAACATAAGGGGACGACGCAATGAACGTTTCTGAATTGGCAAAAGAGTTGAACCTGGCAGTTTTCTCCGGTAGAAAAGGCCTCCGCCGCAATATTACTGGCGGTTATGTTTCTGATTTGGTGAGCGATGTATTGGAAAATGCTTCCAAAGGCAAGGTTTGGGTTACCTTGCAAACTCACGAACATATAGTGGATATTGCATTCCGGAAGGAACTGGCTTGCGTCCTGCTTGTAAGTTCACTGATCCCCGAGCAGAATACAATTGATCTCAGCAACGAAGTGAATATTCCGGTTCTTGGAACTTCGATGTCGACCTTCGAAATTGCCGGATTGCTTTACCAGAAAATAAAAGGGGCTCAATGAAAAAGTTCAGGGCAGATCTCCACATCCACACAGTCCTGTCGGCCTGTGCAAGCCTGGATATGAGCCCTGTAAACATTGTTAACGCAGCAAAAGAAAAAAATATTGATCTGATTGCCATCACCGACCACAACTCAACGCTTCATTGCAAACTTGTAAAAGAACTGGCCGAAGAAAAGGGATTGGCCGTGTTGTGCGGCGCAGAGGTAACAACCCGGGAGGAGGTGCATTGTCTGGCTTACTTCGGTGATGATGCTTCACTTGAGCAGTTTCAGGAATACATCGATAGCTATCTGCCCCTGATCCCATACCTGCCTGAGCAGTTTGGGTATCAGGTACTTGTCAACAAAGAGGAGAAGATCATAAAACTTTTTGTAAACTACCTGAATGTTGCCCTCAAACAAAGCATCAATCAGGTCGAACAGGAAGTTCACCGTCTGGGAGGGTTGTTCGTTCCTGCCCACATTGAAAGGGCGATGTACGGGCTTTTTAACCAGCTGGGTTTTATCCCGGAAGCTTTGGCCTGCGATGCCATGGGCATCATGAACCGAAGTACCGGATCTGCTATCAGAAATAAATTCAGGATTGCCGACAACATACCGCTGATAAAGGCATCCGATGCCCATGCTACTGAGCAGATTGGTTTAGGGTGCACCATCTTTGAAATGAACGACTTATCCTTCGAAGAGATAAAAATGGCCCTGTCCGGCTCCGATGGCAGAAGAATTACAATATAAAGCAGACAAACATGAACAAAATCAAATCGCTCGACGATCTTAAGCAATTAAGGGAGGGCATGCAAGCTCAAATTAAGCTGCGTGAGAGTGGCAACAATTCTGAAAACATTGTCAGGATTAAGGTGGCCATGTCGACCTGTGGCATCGCCTCCGGGGCAAAAGAAATCATGAATTTTCTGATGGATGAGTTGGAACAGCAATCCATTGAGGCAGTGGTTACCCAAACCGGCTGCATGGGATACTGTTATGCAGAACCCACCATTGAGGTAGCGCTTCCAGGGAAAGACCCCATCGTTTTTGGCGATGTCGACAAATTCAGGGCTGCTGAAATCATTGAAAAGTACATTATTCACAACGAGTTGGTAGATGGTATTTTACCTGTAAACTACCGAACGATAGACAATTAAACACCTTTATCAACAGTTATGGCAGATTATAAAATGCACCTCCTGGTATGCGGAGGAACCGGTTGCAAAGCATCTGAAAGCGAACAAATCAGGGACAATTTGTTGGCTGAGATCGAAAGAAACGATCTGAACGACGAAGTTCAGGTGGTCATGACCGGATGCTTCGGCTTCTGTGAAAAAGGCCCCATCGTTAAAGTAATTCCTGATAACACTTTTTATGTCCAGGTGAAACCGGAAGATGCCGCCACCATTGTGGAGGAACATCTTGTAAAGGGGCGCAAGGTTGACCGCCTTCTTTACAAAGATCCTGAGACCGACGAACCTATCAGTGATTCCAAACACATGGATTTCTACAAAAAGCAGGTTCGAATCGCCCTGCGCAATTGCGGGTTCATCAATCCGGAAAACATTGACGAATACATTGCGCGGGATGGCTATGCCGCGCTGGCCACTTGCCTGAGTGAGAAGACGCCTCAACAGGTGATCGATGAAATTAAACTTTCAGGCCAACGCGGTCGTGGCGGCGGCGGTTTTCCTACCGGACTGAAATGGGAAATCACCTCTAGATCACAGGCTGACCAAAAATATGTGGTTTGCAACGCCGACGAAGGTGACCCTGGTGCTTTTATGGACCGTTCCATCCTGGAGGGCGATCCCCATTCGGTGATCGAAGCCATGGCCATTTGCGGTTACTGCACCGGATCTACCAAGGGATTGGTCTACATCCGTGCCGAATATCCGCTCGCTATCCAACGGCTCAAAACAGCCATCAAACAGGCCCGTGAATACGGATTGCTCGGGGATGGGATCTTTGGCACCTCCTTCTCTTTCGATATCACCCTCCGCTATGGAGCAGGTGCATTCGTTTGCGGCGAAGAGACAGCCCTGATTCACTCCATGGAAGGATTGCGTGGTGAACCTACTTTCAAACCTCCTTTCCCTTCCGAATCGGGATACCTTGGCAAACCAACTACCGTGAACAATGTAGAAACCCTTGCCAGCATTCCGGTGATCATCAACAAAGGAGCCTCCTTTTTCAACAGCATCGGTACGGCGAAGTCAAAAGGGACAAAAGTCTTTGCCCTGGCAGGAAAGATCAACAATGTCGGTTTAATTGAAGTTCCAATGGGTACAAAACTGCGCGAGGTGATCTTTGACATTGGCGGTGGCATCAAGGGTGGTAAAAAATTCAAGTCGGTTCAGACCGGAGGTCCATCCGGAGGCTGTCTGACCAACTCCTTTCTGGATACTCCCATCGACTACGACAACCTGATTGCCGCCGGTTCCATGATGGGCTCAGGGGGAATGATCGTGATGGACGAAGACGACTGCATGGTCTCCATTGCAAAATTCTACCTTGAGTTCACACTTGACGAGTCGTGCGGAAAGTGCACCCCCTGCAGAATTGGGAACAAACGTCTCTTCGAGATTTTGGATAAGATCACCAAAGGACTTGGAAACGAGGAAGATCTCACCAGGCTCCGCTCACTATGCAATGTCATCAAGGACACCTCTTTGTGCGGACTTGGACAGACCTCTCCCAACCCGATCCTGTCGACACTTGATAACTTCTACGATGAATACCTTGCCCACGTCAGGGACCACAAATGTCCGGCCGGCCAGTGCAAATCGCTCGTCAAATACAACATCGACAACGAAAAATGCACAGGTTGTACCCTTTGCTTCAGAAATTGTCCGGTTGGGGCCATCACTGGCGAAAAAAGGTCACCACATTTCATCGACAACGCCATCTGCATCAAATGCGGGGTATGTTACGACAAATGCAAATTTGATGCGGTAAGCGTCTCTTAAAAAATTCAAACATGGATATGATTAATCTGACAATAGATAACAGGCCCGTCTCAGTTGAGAAGGGCTCATCGCTTCTCCAGGCTGCAGCACAGGTTGGAATAAAAATCCCATCTCTTTGCTACATGAAACTGCATGACCTCAACATTGAAAACAAACCCGGTGGCTGCAGGGTTTGTGTGGTCGAAGTAGCAGGCAGGAGAAACCTTGCTCCCGCCTGTTGTACCGACGTAGCCGAAGGGATGGTTGTACAAACCCACTCTATGCGTGCCATCCATGCACGAAGAACTGTGGTAGAACTCATCCTGTCGGATCACCCGACCGACTGCCTGAAATGTGCCAAGGCCGGAAACTGCGACCTTCAAAGTATGGCCCAATACCTGGGAATCAGAGAAATACATTTTGAAGGAGAACAGTCAACCTTTCGCGAAGATACTTCTCCAGCCATCATACGTGAACTGGACAAATGCATTCGTTGCCGCCGGTGCGAGATGATGTGCAACGAAGTACAAACAGTCGGAGCCCTTTCGGCCATCAACAGGGGTTTCAATGCTGTCATCTCCCCCGCATTTGAAATGAACCTCGACCATTCCGTCTGTACCTACTGCGGACAGTGTGTAGCAGTATGTCCAACCGGCGCCCTGACCGAAGTCGACCATACAGGCGCGGTAATCAGGGCGTTGTCTAATCCGGCAAAAACCGTTATCGTTCAAACTGCTCCTGCCGTTCGTGCAGCGCTGGGCGAAGAATTTGGCAACGAACCCGGCACCCTGGTTACCGGCAAGCTTGCTGCTGCCCTACGCCGCCTCGGGTTTAACTATGTCTTCGACACCGATTTTGCTGCCGACCTGACCATCATGGAAGAGGGTACAGAGCTCCTCAACCGTTTGACGGCCTTCCTTGGGGGAGATAAGGAGGTAAAACTCCCGATGCTAACCTCCTGCTGTCCGGCATGGGTGAAGTTCTTCGAACACCAATTTCCTGACCTGATGGATATTCCATCCAGTGCAAGATCGCCACAACAGATGTTTGGATCCATCGCCAAAAGCTATTTTGCAGAGAAAATAGGGGTCGACCGCAAAGATCTTGTGGTGGTCTCCATCATGCCTTGCGTGGCCAAAAAATACGAATGCAGCCGCGAAGAGTTCTCTGTGAATGGCAATCCGGATGTGGACTTTGCCTTAACCACCCGTGAGTTGGCCCAACTAATTAACCTCGCAAACATTGATTTCAAGTCACTGCCGGATGAGGATTTTGACCATCCAATGGGTGAATCGACAGGAGCGGGTGTCCTTTTCGGAACCACCGGAGGAGTCATCGAAGCCGCGGTTCGTACTGCCTATGAAGTATTTACCGGCAAAAAACTGGAGAGATTGGATTTCAAGGAATTGAGGGGGATGGAGGGATTGCGACATGCCACCATCGATTTCGACGGTCTGCCTATCCACATTGGCATCGCGCATGGGCTTGGGAATGCCCGCAAACTGCTTGAAGATATCCAGAAAGGCAAGAGCCAATTCCATGCCATTGAAATCATGTCGTGCCCCGGAGGATGCATTGGAGGCGGCGGACAGCCTTACCACCATGGGAATGCGGAGATCCTGAAGAAACGTCAATTGGCTCTCTACCTTGAAGACTCCGGCAAAGCTATTCGCAAATCGCACGAGAATCCCTACATCACCAAATTGTATGAGGAGTTTCTGGGTGCCCCGATGAGCGAAAAATCACATCATCTTTTGCATACAGAATACTTTGACAGGAGCAAGAAATTAACGAAATAGATTGAAATAGAAAGGATTATATAAAAAATTCAAGATGCCAAAAATAAAATTATCACAAAGAACCATTGAGATTGTCAGGGAAATTTGTGCCTCTTTCGAAAACAACGAAGGGGAACTGATCAACATCCTTCACGAAGCCCAGCACAAACTGGGCTATCTCCCTGCTGAAGTTCAGGAGCTCATCGCGAATGAGCTGAACATGTCGGTCGCAAAAGTTTATGGGGTTGTTACTTTTTACTCCTTTTTCAACATGATACCTCAGGGTGAATTTCCAATCTCTGTCTGTATGGGAACCGCATGCTATGTTCGGGGGGCCGAGCAGATTCTTCACGAGGTCAAGAGGCAGCTCAACATCGAAGTAGGACAGTCGACACCCGACGGGAAATTCTCCCTCAACTGCCTGCGCTGCGTGGGTGCCTGCGGATTAGCCCCCGTTGTCATGGTTGGTGAAAAGGTATACGGACGGGTTGCTCCACAGCAGGTCAGGAAAATCATCGCCGAATACCAGGAGGGGTGCGTGAAACCGGAGAAACATGTAATGTGAAAAGTGCCTAAAGTGAGCTAAGGGGCCTGGAGTTTGGAGTTCCCGACACCAGGCACTTCTTGCATGATGAATTTCATGTTTTTAGATTGGCCTAATACCTAACTTTAGTCACTTTAGTTCACTCTAGTCACTCCTACTATGCAACTACCTGCCGCCGAACCCTACAAAATCAAGATGGTAGAACCCATCTACCTCAGCACCAGGACAGAACGCGAACAGTGGATCAGGGAGGCCAAATACAATCTTTTCAACCTCAGAAGCGGACAGGTGTACATCGACCTGCTCACCGACAGTGGAACAGGAGCGATGAGCGACCGTCAATGGGCTGCCATCATGACCGGAGATGAGAGTTATGCAGGTTCCTCTTCCTATTACCACCTGAAAGATGCCATTAAGAATCTTTTTGGATTCGACTACTTTCTCCCGACACACCAGGGACGCGCAGCTGAGAATGTTCTATTCTCCGTACTGGTAAAGGATGGAGACCTGGTCCCTGGCAATTCGCATTTTGATACCACGAAAGGGCACATCGAATTCCGCCATGCAACTGCCGTGGACTGCACCATCCAGGAATCGTTTGAACCATCGAACCTTCACCCTTTCAAAGGAAATGTGGATCTTGATCAGCTGAAAGAGGTACTCGACAGCAATCCTGTCGAACACATTCCGTTTATCATCCTCACCATCACCTGCAACACTTCCGGAGGCCAGCCGGTCTCCATGCAGAACATCCGTGAGGTCAAAGCATTGGCCGACCAATACAACATTCCGCTTCTATTTGATTCCGCACGATTTGCCGAAAATGCCTGGTTTATCTCACAACGTGAAGCCGGCTATCAGAATAAAACCATTCGCGAGATCGTTCTGGAGATGTTTTCTTATGCCGACGGAATGACCATGAGCAGCAAGAAGGACGGGATTGTCAACATCGGCGGTTTTATTGCTACACGCCGCAAAGAGTGGTACGATCAGGCTTGCACCTTCAACATCATGTTTGAAGGATTTGTCACCTATGGCGGAATGGCAGGCCGCGATATGAATGCCCTGGCTGTTGGCCTGATGGAAGGTACTGAGCCGGATTACCTTGCCAGCCGTATCGGACAGGTCCAATATTTGGGAGAACAGCTTTCCGGGTACGGCATCACCGTTCAACAACCCTACGGAGGCCATGCCATTTTTGTGGATGCCAGTGCATTTCTCCCCCATGTTCGTCAGGAGGAGTTTATCGCCCAGACGCTGAGCCTTGAACTATACCTTGAAGCCGGAATAAGGGCAGTTGAAGTAGGGGCCCTCATGGCCGACCGTGATCCTGTGACGCGCGAAAACCGCTATCCGAAACTTGAATTCATGCGTTTGGCCATCCCGCGAAGGGTTTACACCAATCTACACCTCAATGTCATTGTCGCCGCACTTAAGAACGTTTACGACCGCCGGCAGGAAATCAAATCAGGTTACCGTATCACTAAGGAAGCCCCTATCCTGAGACACTTTACCGTGGAACTGGAACCTGTTAAAATGTGAAAATTAAAAGAGCAGTCGTGCGTCGCGATCATTTTCACATTTTCACATTTCCCAATTTTCACATTTTAATAATTTTATGTTATATTTGTACAATAAGTTTTAATTTTTGTTAATTATTATTCTGTTTTTTATGAGCAGAATTTTTTGGGGTTTTCCATTACTGCTTTTGTTTTTGGTACCTCTGCCTGGCCTAAATTTTTTGCATAAAATATCCTTCGCCCTTGATAAATCCCTCGTTATCAAGGGGAGGGTAATTGATGCCGAAACAAAGGCTACCATCGAATTTGCCAATATATCGCTCTTTCATCAACCCGATACAATTCCCTTTCAAGTTACCGCCACCAATGCCAAAGGTGAATTTATTTTCAGCAATCTTAGGGCCGGCAATTACACTGTGACCGTCCACTTTATGGGGTTCAAAGATTTCTCATCGCAGTCCATCACCTTGTCAGAAAAAACCGGCGAATTTAGATTGGAACCGATTCCACTCGAAATAGAATCGCAGTCGCTCAGGGAGATCTCTGTTACATCAAATATAAGGAAACCAGTCTATAAGCTTGATAAAAGAACCATCTATGTAGAAAACCAGATGTCCGGGACCGGAGGATCGGCTTATGATCTTTTGTACAAACTTCCTTCGGTAACTCAAAAACCTGACGGACAAATTGCGATTCACGGCAACCCTAATCTGCTTGTATTCATCAATGGGAAACCATCTTCGATGAAAGGTACTGATTTACTTGAGTATACATCTGCTTCGGAAGTGAAACGGATTGAGCTAATCACCAGTCCGTCGGCCAGATATGATGCCTCCGGATCGGGAGGTATCATAAATCTGATCACCAAAAGAAGTACATTGGACGGATTTAATGGAAATGTGCAGACCTCTGTTGATCACCTGGGAGGATATGCTTCAGATTTTTTGCTGAATTACAAGCGTAATAAATTTAGCTTTTTTGTTGGTGTTGACAACAACAGACGGAGAAATAAAGGAGATGTTGATTATGTCACCAATTACCTTTCCGACCAGTATCTCTTCACGCAAGCAGGGTTACAGCAGGCAGCCCGTATCAATACCGGATTCAGGACCGGTTTTGATTATCTTCCCTCTCCCAATGATAAAATTTTATTTACCGGTCATACAGGCACTTTTGAAACCACCAACAACGGCGACTGGAAAACAGTAAAATCAGGTGGTACGGCATATATTGGAGCCACTCAAAATATATCAATGGATAACAACGACCGCAAGGGCCATTACAGTGGTGCAGATGTTACCTATGAACACAAATTTAAAAAATCCGGCAAATTAATTTCAATTTCGGCGCTTTGGAACAACCTGAATTACGATGATCACTATTTGAACCTGGTTAGTGACATGGCTGGAAAAGAGACGATGAAGCAGACAACCCGCCTTGACAAAAGATTCAACAATTATCAAATCAACGCCGATTTTACTGCCCCGATTAGGAAAGCCGGCAACCTTGAACTTGGCACTCAGCTCTCTTTCAACAACGAACAGGAAGGCTATCAATCTGAACTTAGTAACCCACCACCATCTGTTTTGGTCAATCAGGAGACACATTTCAATGGTATGATCGGGGCAGGATACGGCACCTGGCAGTTTAAAATCAAATGGTTAGAGCTAAAAGCCGGTTTGCGGGCGGAATATCTTAACCGCGAAATGAAAACCCTGGACAATAGGTTTCCTTTGCACCAATTTGATCTCTATCCATCGCTGAACAGCTCATTCCAAATAGATTCTACGCAACAGATCCTTCTAAATTACTCAAGGCGAACTGATCAGCTGAAAACCATTCAGCTTGATCCACTGCCACGCTGGTACAATTTTTACAATGTCATGATGGGAAATCCTGACCTGAAAAACGAGATTACAGACAAAATTGCCATTGATTATCTCCTCAACTTTCGGAAACTGTCACTGGTAAATGAACTCTATTTTTACAATACTACCGACAAAATTGAGACAATTCAATCCATCTACCGTGATCAGATTATTCAGAACCGCACTGAAAACATGGGTAATGAAAAGACATTTGGACTCGAAATCAATGCCATTTGGTCTGCCACCAATTGGATGCAAATAAGCGAAAAACTTGACTTCATCGATTCATACCTGGATGTCAGGCTCGCTCAGATAGCACAACAAAGGAGATATCAGCAGTGGTATTCTATAACCACGGCCGATTTTATCATCAGCCCAACCTTTAGGTTACAACTTGATTTTTCATACTTCGGACCGGCAATGACTGCACAAAGCAATGTCGATCAATGTTACATGGCCGGTTTAAGTATCCGGAAGAGCTTTATGGACAGAAAACTAACATTTACACTCTCAGGAAGGGATGTACCTGGCTTTTACAAAAAAGTTGAACATGTTCAGGGTGCCGGCTTCAACCAGGTGATGACCATGCGGAACAATTTCCCGATTCGCTTCTCCGTTTCTTACAAATTCAACCAATACAAACGCGATGAGCGGAGTGTTGCAAAGGCCCCACTCGTTGAATAACGTTTAAACCAATAATTTACCGGACTATTTCTCTGCAGGTTTAACGACAGCGGAAATTTCCCCGTAATAGGAAATTGGAGATCTGTTGTTGGAGGAGATACTCATGGTGGCCCCTCCATCAAAGCTGACGGACAGATTGATGGTAAAGTAGTCACCTTTCGATTTTACCTTCGCATCGACAGAGTAAAATTTCTTACCCTTTTCAATGGTGTAAACCTCTGGCTTTCCTTCAAATTTCAACCCACCTTCTCCTCCATATGGTACTGAATATGCCCTGCCGAAGAATGGCATTTCGCTGACAATCGAATCCGGGGAAAAACGAATAAAATTTGGATTCGTTGTCAGATCCATCTGTCTGAAACCGGTTGGTAATGCCCTACTGGCCTTAAACTCAAATCTTTTCGATTCGACCAAAGCCGCTATCTCTTTTTCACGTTCTATCTTCTTTTGCTCTTTTGCAGCCTTTCGGTCCGTCAATTGTGCCATTGCCGGCAAAAGTCCGATCAACAACAACACAATTAATTGAGTGATTTTCAGTTTCATAATTTTTCAAAGATAAGGATCAATTTGCTATTAATTTTCATCTCTTAAACTTCAGATTCCAGAAGAAATTCAGGCTAAAATCCTAACATCCCCTCATTTCCACATTTTCAAATTAATATTCTTCTTTTTATAATTTATTTA
>CAYHQN010000032.1:0-35275 GCA_964358545.1 uncultured Tangfeifania sp.
TATATCTGAATATTAATTAATTAAAAACAAAAACACTTTTCGGAGTGGACTCAAAGTTATTTGAAATTCGAAGGCCAAAGGTAAACCAAGTTGTCGCAAGTTCTCTGCACAACCGTAACCTTCTAACAGGAAGTACTATCAGACCCGCAGAAAATCGAGCGGGACATCCTTCAATCTGGAGATGTCAGAAATTCTGGCTTTGACATCAAACCCGGAGGCGCATTTGACCCGGCAAACATCACACTGATCGCAAACCCTGTTTGCCAATCCGGCTTCCGCCAGCGTATGCCATGCCTGCTCAGTATTCTTGTACCCATATGCATACATGTAGCTCCTCATCACGGTAGGGATATCGAGGTTATGCGGACACTGGGGAAGGCATTTCTGACACTGTTGGCAATAGAGCGTAGGTTCTCCTTTCAGACCTGCCAGATTCAGGTCCTTAAGCTCCTGATCAGTCATTTTCAGATTGTTGATCATGGAGAGGTTCTTCTGCAGTTGATCTACTGTTGTCATCCCTGAAACGACAGATGAAATATTTTTATTTTGCAGGACCCATTTGATCGCTGCATCCGTATTCAGGGCCGGGCCGGCCTTATCACGGGAGACACCAGCTGTCGTTTTCATCGCCACTATTCCCATGCCTGCATTGACTGCATTGGTAATTGATCCATTCAACGCTTCAAGGTTTTGTATTTTGTAATTATAGGATATCATTGCCACATCATATATACCGGCTTCAGCGGCAGCATTAAGCGCTTCAACCGTACCGCCGTGTGATGCAATACCAACAAAACGTATTTTGCCCTGTTTTTTAGCTTTTTCAAATGCTTTAAGAACACCCTCATGCTGAACTGTTTCTTTCTTTCCGGCAAAAGGTAAAAGGACAATATCAATGTAATCCAGTCCAAAACGTGTCAGGCTTCCCTCAACCTTTTTCATGTACGATTCAGCAGTGAATGCACTTGAAAGGAGACCAGTTCTCTTATCAATTTCATCAGGTATAGCGGCTGTACCAATCACATAAGAATCTCTGGGTAATCCTTTCAAACCCTCGCCTACAAGGATTTCATTGTTTCCTTCTCCGTAATAAGTGGCAGAAAAGAAGAGCTTAACACCGGCATCATAGGCTGCCCTTACGATACCAGTACCGGTAACATTGCCTGTACCGATACTTATTAAGGGGGTATTGATGCCTGTTTTGCCAAGCAAGCGGGATGGCAGACCGGATTGATCGGCTTTGCTTGCAGCTAAACTCAGATGTGCAGGAATAAGAGCTGCACCCGAGATACCGATCATACTCTTTTTCAGGAATTGACGACGATCATTGTTTTCCATGGCCGAAATTCCACAAAAATTATTTCAAAATCTTGGTGGTAACGTTTTTGATGCTGGTTTCAATCCCTTCAAACGGTTTTCCATTACCCTGATTGTCATCTTCAACAAAAAGGTATTTCATTCCTGCAGTCTTTTTGGCTGACAGAATCTTCTTGAAATCTATAACACCTTCACCGACACTGCAGATATCGTCTTTAATCACCTCAAAGAAAGGTGGTTGTTTGGTGCGCATGTCTTTGAAATGGAGCAACTGGAACCTACCAGGATATTTTTTAAACATAGCGATCGGATCCTGACCGGCTTTGGCGGCCCAGAACAAATCCAACTCCATGGTAATCAGATCAGCATCCATTTCCTTCAGGAATATATCATAATAAGGGACTATTCCATTGGTGTTTTTGAACTCAAAATTATGATTGTGGTAACCAAACTGAATTCCGACACCTTTCATAACCTTACCAACTTTATTCCAATCGGCAATCATCTTCTTGTACTTTTCAACATTGCGGTCAACCTCCTCGATCCAGGGTTGAATACAATATTTAACGCCAAGTTGGGCATGCGCATCGGCCATTAGTTTCGCGGTTTCAACAGTAATGCCTTTCGATTCAACTGCAGAGTGACTGCTGAGTGAAACCATGCCTAAATCGGTGACAATCTTCTTGAAGTCCGAGGGAGAAAAGCCATAAAATTTACCATTTGAATAACCTGCCAGCTCCAGATTTTTGTAACCAATATCTGATACTTTTTTAAGGGTACCGCGTACATCTGCAGTCATTGCATCCCTGATGGTGTAAAGCTGAAGACCAACGCCGAAACGCTTACGATCCTCCGAAACACCCGGAAAACTTGTGGCAGAACTAAGAAGCATCATACCAAGTGATCCTGTAGCTGAAATTTTTAAGAACTCTCTTCTGTTTTTCATTGCTTTTATTGTTTGAAGTTTTTGTTGTACTGAAAGCATAAAAGTAATACTCTCAGTTCAAGTGCAAAACAAACCATTAAAAAAAACAAAATTACAATGCCTTTATCTGCTTTTCGCAAGCGGCTTTCAAATCCCGGGCCTTTGTGTCTGCTGGATTGAGCTCCATAGCCTTGTCGAAAGAGGGAATCGCATCACTAAACTCCTTTTTGGCTTTGGCAATTTCTGCTTTGTATCCAGGGTCATTGGCATCTTTGTATTTTTTGGCATTCACTTTATCGATGGCAGCTTTCAGCAAACTATTTCCTCCATTGTAATGTCCAACGCCTTCCAACAAAAAGTTCTTGGAAAGCTCTCCTTTGAAATTTGTATTGTCAGGATATTTGGCAATACCTTCATTAATAGCTTTTAAATAGGCTTCGTTATTTTTCTGAAATTTATACAGGACAGCTACTTTAAAAGAGGCATCTGCGGCTTTGTAATTGTGCGCTGCGGCAAGATTGTAATACTTAATCGCCTTGTCATAATCCTTAACCTGAATAGCGCAGTATCCACAGTTGTATAACATTACTGAATCCTGCGGAGCGGTACCCCAAACGGCCAATGCCTTTTCATAATTGCTTAGGGCTGTGGCATAATCTTTGGCATTTAGCGCATCATTACCAGCGTTTTGTAATTTAATGGACTCTTGCGCAAAAAGTGTCCCAAAACAAAAAGAGACAAATAAAATCAAGGCAACTTTCTTCATAAACTTCATTGTTAGGAGTTAAAATAATTCGATACAATTTAAGTATTTATTTTCAATTTTGGAAAAGAACCTAACCCTCTCAATACCGACAGGTTATTTCTGAAAAAGTATTGTCATTGCTAGATTTGGTTATCCCTCGTCAAAACTAAAAATAATTTCGAGAAAGCCAAATATCCTGTATGAAATTTTATACTTAACCACAAGGTCACTAAGGGTCACACCAAGGGCTCAAAGAAAGTCATCAACTAATTCTCCCTTTTACCGTGGAGCAAGAGATTAACTGCATCGTGCAGTGATCCGGCTTTGGTGACAGATCCTGCGTTGACGAAGAAGATTTCATCTGCGTTCTCAATGGTATTCAGGCGGTGAGCGATAATAATCCGGGTAGTGCATTCCGGTAGTTTATTCAAGATCTCACTCAGCAACTGCTCCGTAACGGTGTCTATATTTGCCGTAGCCTCGTCGAGAATCAGGAGCTTTGGCTTTCGCAAGACAACCCTTATAAAGGCAATCAATTGCTTTTGCCCCAGACTGATGCCATCGCCGGAAGATTTTATTTCGGCCGTGAGACCGCCGTCAAAACGTTCCAGTAATCCGTCTAGCCCGGATTCTGACAGCACTTTAGACAGATCATCATTGGAGATGTTGCTGTATTCGCTATTCCCATAAAGGATGTTGTCGCGGATGGTACCACTGAACAGGAAAGGCTCCTGCAGGATAAAGCCAATGGAGGCAGTTCGTTGGTCAGGTTCCATGGATCGTATATCCAATCCATCGAACAGAATTTTCCCTGATGTGGGATCATAAAGCCTGGCCATCAGTGAGGCGGTTGTTGTTTTGCCACCACCGGTAGGCCCCACAAAAGCGTAGGTCTTACCACGTTCCAAATCGAAGTTTACCTCCCTGAGAATCTCATTTCCTGTATGGTAGGAGAAAGAAACGTTGCGAAATGACAGCAGGCAGCAACTCTCCTCTTGAGAGGTTTTTCCAACGACTTTCAGGTTATTTTCCATCACCAGTATCTGTGAAATGCGGTCCCAACCCGCCAAAGCCACTTGAAAGTTTGCCCAGAGAGAGGCAATCTGCCGGAGGGGATTGTAAAACTGAGCGATGTAGGCCAAAAAACTGATCAGCAAACCCACCGTAAATTGCCCGGTTGTAATCAGGAAGATACCGAATGCCAGCACCACCATTTGACCAATGGATGCGGAAAAACCGTACACCGGTGCAAAAGTGTTGTTCGCAATGCCCGCTTTTACTGCATTTTTGTAATTTTCAACATTTACTTCTTCAAATCTTTTCCGAAAGTAATCCCGACGGTTAAAGGCTACAATTACCTTGAAATTGTTCAGGCTCTCCTGTATTTCAGCACTCAAACTTCCGGTACTTTTCATGTTAACCGAGTTACGTCTTTTCACCCAAGGCGAAATACTTCGTGTAAAAAACCAGAGTATTAAGGCGGGAAGCAGTGCGGCCAGTCCAAGTTTCAGGTTAATGGAGAGCAGAAAAATCCCTGCCCCAACCATGGTAAAAATGCTGCTGATGAACTGAACCAGCGACTGTGAAAAGAACTGGTTAATTTTATCCGTATCGCTATTAACCCTTGAAATCAGATCGCCTGCCTTATTCTGGTTGAAAAAATCGATCGGGAGTTCTTGTAGTTTATTGAAAACGGAATTTCTCAAATTAAAGAGCATACGCTGTCCTACCTTGCCCATTAGTTGCGTTTGGGTATAGCCGCTTACCATGGCTAGCACGAAAATGCCAAACAGAATCAGCGAATAATAGAGTACCCCGTCGTATTGTTTGGTTACAACGAACTGATCGACAGCATGACCCATCAAATAAGGACCAACAAGGTTCAATCCTGCATTGATAAAGATGAAAATCATGGCAATCCAGAGATTCTTACGCTCCTCTCCCATCAGTGTCAGCAACTGACTGAATATCTTTGTCGTACTGACCTTGGCGCCCGACTGCTGCTCCTTTTTTAAATTGAGGTTGTAATTCATCCTTTTTCGTAATGGTTTGTACTGCGCTGCGAGTTAAAAATCTGAACATATTCGGGACAACTCTCCATCAATGAATCGTGGGTGCCACTTGCAAGGATTTCACCCTCTTCAAGTAAGATGATCTGCATGTAATTTATCACGGAGGCAATCTTTTGGGTAACTGAAAGCAAGGTTATTCCAGGGTAATTCTTCGCTACATTGTTAAGAATTTTTTCCTCAGTCTGGCTATCAACCCTGGCGGTAAAGTCATCGAGCAAAAGAATTTTCGGATTAAGCGCCAGGGCCCTGGCAAGCATAACCCGTTGCTTTTGCCCGCCGGAGAGTGTTGTACCGCGTTCACTCACCGTGGTATCCAAGCCATTGGGAAGTGCATCGGTAAAATCTTTCAATTCAGCTGTTTCAATTGCCTTTGCAAAAGATTCATCCGTCACAGTTTCATTGAATGCAATATTCTCGCGCAGGCTCATATTGAAAATAATGCTATCCTGAAAGACGAAGCCGATCTGATGCTGAAAGGTTGTTTTATCGTACGATTCAATGTTAATGCTATCAAACTCGATAGATCCGGATGCCGGATGAATAAGGCCTGTAAGCAAATAGAGCAATTGCGTTTTCCCGGCTGCGGTAGGTCCGATAATGGCTGTCTGAGTCCCGGGTTCAAGGAGCATGGAGATATTTTGCAAAACGGGTTTCTCTCCATAATAGACTGAAATATCTTTCATCTCTATTTTACCGGTCAGAGGGGAGGTAATTGTACCTGTATCGCGGGTCTCACCGGCGTTTAACACTTCACAGATCCTGGCATAGGAGACCGATGCCTGTACCACAAAATTACTAATGAAACCTATGATGATGATTGGAAAGATAAGGATCACCAGGTAGGAGTTGAATGCGGCAAAATCACCCAACGACATGGAACCGGTGATGACATAATGACCTCCAAGAGCTAATATTGTGAGCGAAGCCAGGTTGCTTACAAAAACTACGATAGGAATAAGGGTTGCAAAAAGTTTCAGGATGGACATCCCCAGATTCCGGGCCTGGGTATTGGTTTCCATGAACTTGTTGTATTCAAGCATCTGGGAGTTTAAAACGCGAACCAGTGCAGCTCCGAGGATACTTTCATTGATGACCTTGTTGAGCCTGTCAATAATCTCGCGGCTCTTTTTAAACAACACCTTTACCTGACGAAAGACGATATAAAATGCTCCGCTTATAATCGGTATGATGGTAAGTACGGCCAATGCCAGTCTCCAGTTGATCGAAATCAGAAGTACCGTAGCTCCGACTATGATAAATATTGAAGAGGCCAGCGACACGATGGCCATCGATACAAACATCTTTACAGAATCGATATCCGAAGTAAGATTGGTGAGTAATTTCGAGGGGTCAGACTGCTGAATAAATGCATAACTCTGCCGGGAGATTTTATCGGTAAGCTGGGTGCGGAGGTCGCGGGCAACTCTTTCCGAAGCGTAGGTCTGCAACAGGCCTTGCAGAAAGGAGAAGACAAAGATGATGAAAGCTGCAACTAGAAATTCCAGGACAATATTTTGATACTGGAATATCCCTTTGGAAAAATCGTCGATGCCGCGAGAAACAATTTTGGGAATTACAAGATTGACTGCATTGCTCAGGAGTGCAAAACCGATCAGGCTAAAAATCATTAGCCTGTAGGGTTTCAGTACAGCAAATATATTTGGTTTATCCAGCTTCCCTACCGGCTTTTGTTCATTATTTTTGTTTCCCATTTCAAATTAATCAGTATAAAATTTATCAGTCAAAGTTATAAACAACAGATAACCGATTGCTGGTTAACCTTGACATAACATGATTCCCGGTCAAATGGCTGGATGAGATCTGAATTTTCCAAACCATTCAGATGTGAAATTCTGATCCGGAAATCCATGGATCTTTATCCTATCAACCAAAAATCCGATTATTATACGATTCAATCCCTGAGTAAGTTCTGATTTTTGGGGAATTTGAAGGAAAAAACAGCATCAGGATTCATCACATGGCAAAATGAAATTCAATACTGTCCGGATCAACTATGCTTTTGTGGGGTGAATAACCCTCGGCAAATAAATCAGGAAAGGCTGTCTGACAGATTCAAACAGCCTTTCCTATGCACGATTATAACTTTTTTTAAAATGTATCAAACGCTAACTTTGCTGCGATTTTCTTTTTATATTCACCATATATCCAAACACTGCAGCTGTAAAAAACATGATTAGGCTATAGATGACAGGAGGAATGCTCATTACACCATTGCCTAAAACAGTAAGTGCAATAAAAATAGCAAGCGTCCCGTTGTGAATTCCAATTTCCATGCCAATAGCAATGGCTTGTTTTTCCTGAAGCTTGAATAGACGCGGAAGATAATAACCTACACCTATACTAAAAAGGTTAAAGACCAGCGAAGCAATACCCGCTATTTTAAAATACGTTCCAATATTTTCCCTTTCCTTAAATACAACTCCTGCAATTATGATAACAAGGAACAAGGCCGATAAAATCTTTACAGGCTTATCCAATATTGACGAAATCTTTGGATACAATGATTTTACTAACATTCCGAGAGATACCGGTATTAACACAATTGCAAATACTTCCATGATCTTGCTAAACTGCATAGGTATCACCTGACCGGACTTCATAAAATAATTAATAGAGAAATTTACAATAAATGGTAAAGAAAAGAGCGTTAAGAAGCTGTTCAAAGCAGTTAGTGTAATATTGAGGGCAACATCGCCTTTTGACAAATGACTGTACAAGTTGGCAGTAGGACCTCCCGGTGATGAAGCCAATAACATTAAGCCTACGGCAAGCTCGGGCGAGAGTCCCAATAATTTGGCGATTAAAAAACAAACAACAGGTAAAATAAGCATTTGGCTCACTAAACCGATTACAATTGCCTTTGGATAAACAATTACCCTTTTAAAGTCAAGGGGGGTTAGAGAAAGACCCAGACCCAGCATTACTATGCCAAGCGCCAAAGGTAATAAGACTGCATTGAAAAAATTTGATTCCATAATAGATTAATTAATTAGTTACTGTAAACATAATCAGTTTTACAAGTCTGGACTGTAAACAATGATTAACCAATTCAAATTTATTGAATTTTTTTGATTTACAAGCGAAATAGCTAGAAATGAGCATTATACGAATCTTCGAAATTTAGATTCGTATATTTCATTTTTTCCCCATCCTAAGTGAATAAAAAAAGTTTGCACCTTTCAACCGTCAGGGGGGTTTTGTGACAAGTAAAGTTCACATAAACGCTTGGAATCAATAAATTTCAACTAAATTCACCTTTGATTGTGGATTATAGGGCCATGCTAATCAGTATTTTGTTTCAGTTCGTTTATTGTTTACAAAAAAATTGAAAGTAGTGCCGAATATATTTTAGTTCTTCGCATAGTCCCTTACATTTTGTTTAGAAATGCCTAAACCATCAATGCCTAATTCTACTACATCGCCATCTTTTAAATATACCTGCGGATTCATTCCCAAACCAACCCCGGCAGGGGTCCCTGTGGAGATCACATCCCCTGGGAGTAAGGTCATGAACTGACTTATATAAGAAATTAAGAAAGGTATTTTGAAAATTAAATCTGAGGTGTTGCCCTGCTGCATTATTTGTTCATTTACTTTCAACCAAAGCCGAAGATTATTTATATCAGTAACTTCATCCTGCGTAGCCATAAAAGGACCAAGCGGCGCAAAGGTATCGCAGCTTTTCCCTTTTACCCATTGACCATTTCTTTCTAATTGAAATTCCCTTTCGCTCAGGTCATTATGCAAACAATAACCTGCCACATAATTCAAAGCCTCTGTTTCATCTACATAAGAAGTTTTTTTGCCAATCACTACAGCCAACTCTACTTCCCAGTCTGTTTTCTTTGAATTCTTCGGAATAATTACATCATCATTAGCTCCGCACAAGGCAGTTGTAGATTTGAAAAAAATAATTGGCTCAGCAGGAATGTTTGCTTTTGTTTCTTTCGCATGGTCAGCATAGTTCAACCCAATACAAATAATTTTTGAGGGACGGGCAACAGGGCTGCCTAACCGTACATCATTTGAAACTTTGGGAAGCTGGCCTTTATTAGATTCAATAAATTTTTGCAGACGAGTCAGCCCATCCGATCCAAAAAAATGTTCATTATAATCTTCTCCAAATGATGAAGTATCATAATAGTCATCATTAATAATAATTCCTGTTTTTTCTTTATTGATCTTACCAAAACGTATAAGCTTCATAATAATTATTTTTTTTAGAAAAGTAAATTTTTAATTATTTATCCGTCAAACTCAAATCCGTTCATTCCTTTAAAACCGGACTTTTTTATCACAAATAAGGATCCCGCCAATGGTTGTGCTTTTAAGTCGGATTCTAACAGGCCTACTCTTGCCGATGTAATGTACAGATCTTCCATTGCATCTCCCCCAAAAACGCATGAAGTCACCTGGGATACTGGCAAAATGATCTGGCAAAGTTGTCTCCCGGTATATGGATTATATCTGATGACTTTCCAACCATCCCATAATGCTATCCATAGCATTCCTTCCGTATCTATAGTCATTCCGTCAGGATAGCCTTTCCCTTTTGGAATACTAATTACAATCCTCCCATCAGTAATGTTGCCATTTATTATATCATAATTATAAGCAACTACATTCCGGGTGGGCGTATCTATATAATATAATGTTTTATGATCAGGGCTCCATGCCAGGCCATTAGAACAAGTAACGCCAATTATTTTAGTATTTACAGTAAAATCTTTTTCAAGGACATACAACGAACCTGTATGGGGCGTATTTGAAATTGACATTGTACCCGCCCAAAAACGACCTGCAGGATCACACTTGCCATCATTAAAACGATTATCAGGCAAATGAGTTTCTACTGTTGCTAAAGACTGTATAGTCCCTTTCTCAAGGTCTATTGTTGCAAATCCATGTTTCATTGCGGCGATAAGCCCGCCTGGTCTTTTTAAGGCAATTGCTCCTAGTAACTGGCCTAATTTACATATTCTGTGCAGGTTGCTATCAGGATAAAAGTAGTGAACCTCACCATTAAGAATATCTATCCAAAATATCCTTTTCTGCCTGTTATCCCATACAGGACCCTCTCCAAGCAAACAATAATGTTTTGTCACAACTTCCCAATTACACTTTTTCATAAATTCGAACTCTAAACTTAAGCATATCTAATATAGAAATATAGTACAATTACGGTGATAATGGCCCACCAGATAAAAGGATTGCGCAGGCCTCGCTGTTGTTCGCGTTGTCCGGGGAGCAGAGAAAGACTTTCCTTATTCCAGATCAATTCCTTAAGTTCTGCCTCCGGTTTAGGCTTTGTCAGCAGGCTCACCACAATACACAAGGCCATACAGCTCCAGAACACAATGCCAGTACGGTTAAGAAATGGCATTTGTGGAAATAAGAATTCCATAACAAACGACATCGGAATAGTCAAAATTCCCGCTGCCAAAGCACCTGCGTGGGTGGTACGCTTCCAGAATATGCCCATAAGGAACATGGTAGCGATGCCTGGAGTAAAAAGTCCGTATGCATTAAGCAGGTATAAGAATACAGGTTTGTCTGAGTTATACATCAAAAGGACGCTACTTAGAATTCCCAAAATAATAATGGCCATACCTGCCCGCCTTCCAAACCGAACCGATTGGGTTTCAGTTGCATGCTTACGGATGTAGGGTAAATAAACATCCATTGTCAAAATGGTAGTACTTGAATTGATAGCGCCGGAGAGATGGGACATGACGGCAGATACCAAGGCTGCCATTATCAGGCCTACCAAACCGGAAGGAAGCAGATGCTCAACCAGGTTTACAAAAAGGAGATCCGGTTTTTCAAGATTCGGGAATAATTTCGGTGCAACTAGAGCAGGGGCAATGATCAGGATCGGGATAAGGAATTTTAAGTATTGGGCAAATATCACCCCTATACGGGCATGCCATTCGTTCCTGGCTGCAAGCGTACGTTGAACAATGAATTGATTGGTAGCGCAATAAAATATGCTGATGCATAATATCCCGCCCAGGTACTGGGTCCAGGGAAAGTCAGGATCGCTGGCGGGAAGGAAGATTTCCCAATCTTTTGAAGTTTTCATCAGTGCGGAAATCCCACCGGCAGCGTTGATCGTGGCAAAGGATAAAGTGACCATTCCCAGCACTAACACACAAATCTGCAACATCTCTGTCCAGACCACAGCACGTAATCCTCCCGCAATGGTGTAAATCCCGGTAAAGATGGCAATTGTCAATATACTGGTCATCATCGAAATTCCCAATAGTCCGTGCAGGGAGATTGCGCCAAGGAAAAGAACAGCGCCGATCTCGACAAAAATATAGGTTAATAGTACCAGTAAAGAATAAGTAGTCCTTGCAGCGCCACCAAACCGCTTTTGTAAAAATTCCGGCATCGTATAAAAGCCGTTGCGAAGATAGAAGGGGAGAAAAATCCATAGTAAAGCGTTAAATCCTATGAGAACTGCTCCCCATTCAATGACAACAGCCACAAAACCACGACTGTAAGCAACTCCCATCACTCCGACTATTTGGTGGGTACTGATATTCGCAGCCAGAATGCTTCCACCGATCATCCACCAGGGGAGCTTGTCGCCGGCCAGAAAGTAATCGCGCTTCGTCCGTCGACCTTTACGCGATGCATAGAAGCCTACAAGCAACACTCCAAGGATATAAATTCCGAAAATAACAGCATCGAGCGTTGTAAGGGTTGGGTTCATTCTTTTACAGTGAGATGAGGTTTATTTTTCTGTAATTGTTTCCCTTGCAACTCGTACGGCTGTTTCGATCAATAATTCCAGGGAACCGGCAGCAAAGGGTGTCTGCCATTCCTGGTAGATATCTTTACCATATAATTCACGTGGCGGAAGATAGCCGACTGAACCGTTCACCAGGTTCATAACTGCAACAGCCCCGGGCGACAATTCCCGCCGCAGCTCCCCCTGAAATTTCGAATAGGCCTCATTTGGCTGACCAATCAGAAAAGAATCGCCGAGTTGCCATACCCAAAGTGATATTTGCGCTACTTCACCATCACCAACCGCTTTTCGTATTCCGCGCTTGCGCGAAAGCCTTTCTTTCAAAACACGATCTTCACAGTCACTATATTGTTGATCAATTTCCGCCAGCGACGGGAGTGGCTTCAAATTGAATGGCACTTCAACCATTTTAGCTGAAAGTTGGCTGGAAGGCTGATAGGTGGTTTGTTTCCAAACAGCCAAAGAAGCCCCTGATTCAATGACCCTGCTAAAAGAAAGTTCCATTCTGGGTGTCAGCATACTTTCCAGCGCAGCCATTACGGCATACCCTAACTGACGGCCATTTTTATCGGCAATTTCAGTATCGCCAACGTATTGTTCTGCCGGCGCCAGTTCCCCTGAGGCTCCCTGCAGAAACAGACAGGGCGCCTGCGTATTTGATTCCACCAGTTCGCGCATGGCACCAACATAGTCGGGAGAGATCAGCCGGTTTTCCCAGGCTAAAGTTGTGGGATGACAGGCATAATTGACAATGGTAGCAATGATATGATTCTGATTATCAGTTATCCGTCCAACTAATACGGTATCGTCAGCTGTTTGCCCCGGATTAAAGCCAACAACGATCCGTTCGCTGTTTTTCTCGGGTAAATCCCGGTTGGTCGCCAGATTACATTTGCCATAATGCCATGTCAGGGTTGCAGAAGCAGCGGTCAAAAGTCCTCTTTTAGCAGCACGTATAGCGCATTTCTGAATATATAACAGATATTGCGTTATAAATTGACCGCCTGGTTTGGAAGCATCCTCCCGGTAAATACCGGGCCCTGAATGAGTATGCGACAAACACAACATCAGTTCTGGCGGCTTAAGTGACAGCGCTTCTAATATTCCTTGACGTAGAAACCATTCATCCCCTGAGCTCTTCCACCAACCCAAATCGGCAGCTATCAGTACCAATGGTTTTTCTTGTTTCGAGGATTGAAAGGTCAGACAAGTAAGCATCATCGGACGATGGATCCCTTCTGCGACATCATATTTTGAGGCCCCCCAGTTGCGGGCATAAATTCCAGCCGGGGGCGTGATATCCTCTTGTGCTACGCCGATCAGGCCGGTGAAAGAGCTATGCTTAAATGCAGGGTATGATTGAAAATCCATACTAAGTTAGTTAAGTGTATTTAAGAAAGCAGTGATAGCCCTCCATCCATTAGCACCGTACTGCCAGTTGTGTGCACATTTAGCGGATGGCACAACAGAACAACCTGGTGGGCAACTTCCCCTGCACTAATTAATCTTTTTACGGGGACCTTTTGTAGTGCCTTCTTTCTCGTTCCTGGATTTTTCTCAAAGCTCCGGCCACTCAGACCTGCATCAACGAATCCAGGCGCAAGTTCATTAACCAGAATATTATGCGGAGCAAGTTCCAATGCCAGGCACTTGCAGAGCATTCTCAAGCCAGCTTTTGAAACACAATAGGCAGGAAGATTAGGGTGAACTGCATGTGCAGCCCAGCTACCAATAAAGACAACCCGTCCCGGACGACCATGGTAAAGAAGGCATGCCGTAGCACTTTGCGTCAAATGAAAGGCGCCATCCAAATTGACCCTAAGCTCCCGTGACCATTGCTCTGATGTAATTTCATGTATACTGGTAAAAGTTACGGTCGCGGCATTTGCTATAATGATACTCGGGATCCCCAAGCCATTTTCAACTTTAATCACCCAGTTCCTGACTGCTTCTGCGTCAGTTACGTCAACCTGGCTATAATCCGATTGAACTTTATATTGATTAATCTCTGCCAAAAATTCCTTTGCATTCATTGCCGGGTGTATATCGCCTAGTGCTATGTTTGCACCATATTTAGCAAATTCCAATGCCATAGCGCGCCCTATATCCCCCAATCCGCCACTAATGATGACTGTATCATTTTTGAATAGATTATTCATTTCGAATAGTTATTTTATTACCAATCGCCCACACTTCCGTCCCTATAGAAAGTTCGTTGTAAGACTTCCTGTTGGAATGGATGCTTCTTCACTTCGTCTTCATCTATTTCAATTCCCAAACCCGGGCGTTGATTGGGCTTTACTATCCGCCCCTTTTTTTCTACCGTAAATCCTTCCGAAACCACATCTTCACGCCATGGAACATCATTATGAACACTTTCACAAATGATGTAGGACGGCGTAGCAAATCCGAATTCAAGAGAAGCAGCTGTACTCACTGGCCCTTGTGGGTTGTGAGGTGCAACAGCAACGCGATAAGCCTCAGCCATAGCAGCAATTCGTTTGACTTCACTAAGTCCACCGCAATGGGTAACATCCGGCTGAATGACACTTACCGCCCTCTTTTCAAACAATTCACGAAATGCATGAATTCCAACCAGGCGTTCACCTGTCGCAATAGGCGTTTTTACGGCACGCTGAATCAATGCTATATCGTCTATGGATTCCGGCCAGCAAGGTTCTTCAAAAAAATAAAGTCCATAAGGCTCAAGCGCTTTGGCAAACTGAAGTCCCATCCGCGGACTTGGCCTTGCATGGCAATCCACCATGATATCAATGTCATCGCCTACCGCTTCCCGCATCGCCCTCACACATGCTTCTGCGTAACGGATCGGTTTTAATCCCTCCAAAGGCATCGTTTCAGGTACTGCCATTGACTTAAAAGCGGTGAAACCATCGGCAACGGCTCTTTCGGCCAATTCCGCAAACCGTTTAGCTTCATCAGGTTTTGTCTCGTAAAAATCTTCCATCCTGCCCCCTCCCAAGTGACAATAAAGTCGTATATAATCACGCACACGTCCTCCCAAAAGATTATGGCAGGGAACCTGGTGGATTTTACCCGCAATATCCCAAAGCGCAATGTCAATGCCCGACATGGCTGTTCCGCCGACTATATTGTTTCCATGCCAGAAATGTTGCCGGTACATCATTTGCCAAAGGTGTTCAATGCGGGTAGGGTCTTCTCCAATCAAGAGCTGGGAAATATCTTCAATAGCACCCACCACCGAGCGGGTATGCCATTCGAGCGTGGCTTCACCCCAACCCCACAGGCCAGGCTGGTCTGTCAACACTTTAACGAAAATCCAATTTCGCATTTTCGCATGGCAAACCAGTGTTTCTATGGAAGTGATCTTCATATTTTATATTTTAGTATTTAAAGCATGAACCACAAGCTTTGTTTTCTCTAATGTTTCTTCTATGTCCTGAACGCTGTGTGCAAAGGATATGCTACCTTGTTTAATCGGTAAAGGAAAGTTAAAGATACCGTTTTCAATCAATCCAAGACGATATCCCTTGTCAAACGTAAAATCGTTGTGCACTGCAATATCATGAAAATCCACAGGTGCATGGTCCATAAAATAAACGCAAAAGGCAGAGCTTTGGCGGGCAATATGGAACGGACGATCATATTGTCTGAAGATTTCCTTTAACCCGCTTTCCAGCAGTTGACCTAAATGATCTACATGCTGATACACATCATAGGTTGTTGAAGACAGCTTTTGTAGCGTTGCAATAGCCGCTGCGGTGGTTAAAGGATGGGCATTAAAAGTGCCTGCAATCAATGCACGTTTTGATTTTTCAGGGTGGATAAAATAATCCATATATACTTTCTTTCCCCCAATTACACCCATAGGGTAACCATTGGCTACCGCTTTACCAAACGTACTCAAATCGGGCGTTACCCCACAAATGCCCTGGTAACCACCAAGAGCATGACGAAAACCTGTTTTTACCTCATCAAAGATAAGGAGGAACCCATGTTCATCTGCCAATATTCTCAACCCTTGCAGATAACCTGGCTGAGGCTTTACGATACCGATGTTTTGCAAAATGGGCTCTAAGATGATACAGGCAATCGGGTATCTTTTCAGGATGTAGGAGACAGAATCCAGATCATTATAGTTGATGACATGAATGAGTGATTTGTTATTTTCCGGAATCCCGGCTGATATGGCATCAAACGGGTATTCACCCGGGCTGACCCGGTTACCAACGTCGCTAATAGCGCTGATTACATTCCCTGCGACATCATTATGCCATCCGTTATATCCACCCTGCATAATGATTATATGGTCATTCCCCGTTACTGCGCGTGCAATACGAATAGCATGATAGGTTGCCTCAGACCCGGTGGTTGTAATCTCTATTTTATCAACAGTTGGGACACAACGACAAAATAATTCAGAAAACTGTCCTTCGATATCGGTAGGTCCGGCTCCCATCAATACTGCCTGATTTGTAATCGTATCCATAACAGCCTGATTTACATCCGGATCGTTATGACCTAAAAAAGCTGCAGAAAAACCGGCCTGATAGTCAATATACTCATTTCCCTCAATATCCCATACGTGGCTTCCCTTACCCCTGGTAAAACAAATGCTGGGTTCCGACTTGCGATTGAGCGATACCACACCTCCGGGTATCCATCTCTCGTTGTTCTTTAGTAATGCTGCTGATTTTGGCCAACCATTCATGTTGATTATAAATTGGGATTGCTCCAGTTAATAATAATTCTTAATTATTTAGAAACTGTTTAAATTTTTTATTCCACTTTTATTCGGTAATAATCCTGTATATGAAGATCGTGCCGTAGGCACAAAATATGGGTAGAATGAGAAATTATCGCAAAATATTTCGTCCCGTACGGGACGAGACCATAAATTTTAATCTATTTTCTACCCATATAAAATCCCTCACGGGATTAAAAAACTAAATTTAAACAGTTTCTTATACTTTATAAGCGAAAAATGGTTATTCTTTTGATTAATAAATCCGATTAATCGAAATTTGGTATTTTCATATTTTCACCACCTTTCAGTGCTGATTGGTGCGCAACGATGCCCGGCGCTGTGTAAGCAATAGCTTCATATATATTCACTATTGGTTGTCGGCTATGAATAAGTGAATCAATAAATTCATGAGTGATAAAAGTGTGAGAACCTCCATGTCCACTATTGTGCCGTAAAGGCTCAGGTAACATATTTGTCTCCCACCATAAAGGCTGGCTAAAGATTTCCACGATATTCTCTCCGCGTACAAATCCCCCATCATCATGCCCTGTTTGTTCTGCTAATTTTACTATAACAGAATCATTCCCCAGAGGAGCTCCGGGAGGGGCCCCAAGCGGAGAAAAGAAACTCATGTCCCGACCCCGCCATTCTGCGCGTTCAGCGCCTCTATAGGCACCTTTCCAGTTTACTTCTACCCGAAAAGGCCTTCCCTGATCAGTTTCAAAAAATGCTGTCTCGTTCCAGAATGGGTTTTCATAACGGTTATTCTTAAGCAAAGGACTATCGTCTCCCCAGCCCATGCAACTCACACTGGTTAACCTTTCCCCGGTTACTGAAATCAGGAATGAAGTGCAATGCGTTGGATAATTCATCGGAGGAAGGCCATGGCGCCAGGTTGAAGCACCATTGGATTCAAAGAATAATCTCTCCAAACCTGGGTGATTATACTCCGCTGCTGCGCTGATTAGCTGCCCGAATTTGCCTTCTTGATAAAACTTTTTGACGGATATTGTGATTTGATTGAAACTACTGGTTTCCGCCATCATATAGGTGAGCCCGGTACGTCTTACTGCATCCCTCAATGATTCACAATCTTCAAGTGTCATAACACAAGGCACAGTACATAGAACATGTTTGCCGGCACCGAGTGCGGCCATCACATGTCGGTGATGGTCCGGTGCCGGAGTTGCAATAAATACTGCATCAATCTTCGGATCCAGGATAAGCTTTTCCAGGGACTCATAGCTTTTGGAGCACTTATAAACTTTCATCAGCAGTTCACGCCGGTCAGTACGAAGATCACTAACTGCTTCTACGGTGCATTGTGGATGTTCATGAAAAAAGAAATCCCTTCCGAACCCACCACCAACTATACCAATTCGAATTTTACGGTCACTACTTGCTGTTTCTTCAGCGAAAGCGAAACGTGGCGAAACTGCCAAGGTGGCAGCCGTAATACCGGCTGTGCTTAGAAATTTACGTCTGCCGGATAATTGAACAATTGATTCTTTACTCATAGTTAATTGATTTAATAAACATTAAAAAAGTGTTTGATATAAAACCATATTCTAACTTCTTATCCACTGGAATACTACTTCGTTACATAATAGTTAATCTGCATCGGTCACTGACTAAATGAAACAGGGGATGCCCCTTTGCCTTTCAGGTTCCGGACAACTTCCACTGCCTGAACGAAGGCTTCACTATTCTCTGTTGAATTTCCTTTAGGGAAAGGCAAGCCTTTGAAGCGAATTTGAATTATACCGTTGCGCGGAACAATATTTTTAAAGACCAGATCTACTGCTTTGTTCCTACCTTTTGCCGTAGCAATTACATCAAAGTTATGCACAACGGTATCTTCATTGATACTAATATCAAAGCCATTCGGATATTGAATGGTATCCCGCGTAGCGGCAAACTTCAGTCGTACCCCATATTTCCCAGGCCCTACGGTGACATTCACCCAAAAATCACGGGCATGATACCCGTAGCGATACAACTCCGGATCGGAAGCGCCTGTAATCATATTTGGGGTCTCCTTCATCCAACATTCCACAACATTGTCTCCCCTCTCCTTGGTGAGACGCGTAACCACTTCCGTACCCGGTCTCCACAAATGGCCATGGGTATCCTTGTAATCCAGCCGTTTTGTATAACCCAAAATCATACGTTGCGGTCCGGTTGGGCCCGTTCCTGATGGAAAATTATAAATATCAGCCGCTGATGAGAAATAAATGGCATCTATATAAAGCCGGCTCCCCTGAGCATAGGGATTGCAGGCTCCGCGCGCAACAATCTTCAAGGTATGTTCTCCGGGTTCAAGGCCATTTTTGTAATAAAGTATTTGCTGTCCGCGTGAAGAAGGGTTCCAGAAATCGATATAGACAATTTGCTTTATCCCGTCAATAAATACGTCTGCCTGTCCGCCAAATTGATCAGCACGTCCCATTACCCGAATCTGATTGCCTTGAAATACGGCGGTAACTGAGGCATCTTTAGTGTCTGTTAAATGGATGGAGCCAGAAATAGAAGAAGCATCTTTTTCCTGCGTCCATGCACCTTCATATTGCAAATCACTATTCTTAAGCGTTGTTTGTGGATCAGTTCCGCACACAATTATTTTTTTCCTGCCATCGTGACGGATACTGACAATGGCATCACCGTTGGGAAGTTTTTTGACGACATAACCATTGCTTTTTAAGTTACGCCGAAGGGGCAGTTTTCCTCCTTCTGCGAAGATTTTTGTTGGAACATAGGATAACCGGAAGACATCTATTGTTTCGGATGGAGAATCGAAGGTAGAGTAGGTAATCGTTCCATTACCATAAACGATAGAATCGACCACGGCACTGGTCCGAACGAGATGATTTTCCCGGCTGGCGCCTAATTCTTCGGGTAACCACCCGATCGCTTGCTGCACCCACAGCAATGGCCAGGGATGTGCAATATTCAACCACCCCGAATTGACGAGAACACCACCATCAATATTATCCTCACTTACTCCGGTTTCATGCACGTCATAGGTCTGTAAAATCATCTGACGATAAGCAAGTTCCCGCATCCAGGCATCATCTGCCGCCTCGCCGTATTGTGCCATTACTGCTCCATCCATCAGTGGTGCATACCATAATGAACGGCCACAACAGCTACTCGATTCCGGGTAAGCCCATGCCCCGCTGAATACATCTCCGCCGGATACTGTAAAAGCACTGCTGTGATTGAGAAATAACGTCAGAATATTGCGGGCATCATTGCGCCAGTTTGGAAACCGCTCTTTGTTTTTGATAAGATAACTGGCTACATCGGCAGTGGTCGAACAATTTTGCGTCTCATTCAGCCAATCCCAGAAAAAATGTCCCCATGTATTATCGACCGTCCATCGTGGCAGTAATTGATCACGCAGATAACGGATACCGGCATCACGAGCAGTCACAATATTCTGGTTTTTACCGGAGTACCCCAACCGAATTAATTCATCCAGGAAGGACAATATCATTGTAACACCTCCTGTTTGCAGATTGCTCCTCGGATCGCCTTTGTATCTGGCACCCACAGAAACGGCATAGCGGGGCCACGGGGCTGAGTCCGGGTTTAGGTTGCATTTTTCAGCAAATAAGTCGCCCCAATGTTTGGCAGCATCCAACCATCGTTGATTTTTATTGACCTGATATCCCCGAAGGAGCGCTTCTCCCATTCCAGCAGAAATGTCGAGTTGAATCATTCCGTTCGGATCAGCTTTTCCGTATGCCTTACCTTTTGTTGGTACACTTATGGGGAAGTTCGGCCAGGAATGGCCTGCAGGTGTCAAACAATAATCGAGCAGATAGTTTCCCATATAAGTGAAGTGGGCGATAGCTGCGGGATCGCCGGAGTAACGGTAATAATTAACCATGCCCCTGAGCACACTCGTGGAGCGTTGGCCAAGATCGCCGTTACCCCAATCTGAAGGGCCTTTTGGTGTGATTTTGCCCTCCGATGAAATCTCCCAATTGCTTGTAAATAAATAATCCGGAGCTGAAATCACCGCGTTTTTGAGGGTAGTCCAAGGATATCGTTTCAGCGTTTCAGCAGCAATGCGGATGCGGTAATCGCATTGTCCATTCGGTTGATGATACCAGGGGGCAATAACTCCGTAACGATCTAAAACAGCATCATGTCCATAGTAATGCGTTAGGTTTGAGGCCGGTTCCGAATGTCCGGGCAATTTCTGTGAATAGCCAACCAACTGTAGTCCAAAGACCAGGACTAAGACCCCGAGGCAGACTGAATAGGTAACCATTCGCCTTGTTAGGGTACTCGCACTGTTGGAGTTGAGTAACCCATTTTTCTTATCGTACTCTAGTGTATGCATAATCTGGTTAATTTTATTTTATAAACAAGTTACTAAGGATAAACTATTTAGTTGTTGTTTCATTATTCGTTTTATCAGCCAATTGTTAACAGCATCAAGATGACTTTTGACTGACAACTCAAAATATTGATCCAAAAGCATATGCAAGATTAAGTGAAAATGGAAAATAAAGATATTCAAAAATCTGGTCTAACAATTTTTTCTTTAAAACTTCCTGCTAATTTTGAAGTCTTTCGGAATTCCGCCGGATTTCTCATTAACCAACTATAATAAACTAATCGTTATGAGCAATTTGATTGAAAAAACTAAATCAGCCTACGAATATCCACTTCTGATTAAACAACTTTTTGAAGCTCCACTGGCCAATCATCCGGATCAGGAGATTATATACCGGGATCAGCTTACCATCACTTATAAAGTCTGGAAGGAACGTGTACACAGGCTGGCCAATGCCTTAATCTCGATAGGTGTTGTTGAGGGCAATACAGTTGCAGTAATGGACTGGGATTCGCACAGGTACCTGGAGGCCTATTACGCGGTTCCGATGATTGGGGCAGTGCTTCACACCATCAATGTTCGGCTCTCTCCCGAACAAATGGTCTATACCATCGACCATGCCGAGGACGATGTGATTATTTGCCATACCGACTTCCTTCCCTTGCTGGAAGGGATCCGCGGGCGCATTGCCGAGGGAAGAAAATTTATCCTGATCGATGAAGGCGGTGAAATTTTCAAAAATCATTTTCAGTTTGAAGGTGAATATGAAACGATGCTGGCTGATGCTTCACCTGAATTTGATTTTCCCGATTTTGACGAAAACACACGGGCAACCACCTTCTACACCACCGGAACCACTGGACTTCCAAAGGGTGTCTACTTTTCACACAGGCAGCTGGTACTTCACACGCTTTCAACTACTGCCGCACTTGCAGCAAACGCGGTTCAGGGGCGCATGCACAGAGGATCCGTCTACATGCCGCTGACACCAATGTTCCATGTTCATGCCTGGGGAATCCCCTATATCGCGACCTTTCTCGGAATCAAGCAGGTTTATCCCGGGAAATATGTTCCGGCAATGCTGCTAAAACTGCTCGAAACGCACAAAGTTACCTTCAGCCATTGCGTCCCAACCATCCTGAATATGCTATTGAAAGATCCCGCATCCGATCAGTGTGATTTCTCACGCTGGATCTGTATCATTGGTGGCGCCGCTCTTCCGCGGGCCTTGACTATGGAAGCAATGAAACGTGGAATCGATGTTTTTGGGGGTTACGGAATGTCGGAAACCTGTCCGGTCTTATCCCTGTCACAACTTTTGGAAGAGGAACTTGAACTCTCCATCGAAGAGCAGGCCGACCTTCGCTCCAGAACCGGCCGACCTATTGGTTTGGCGCGAATGCGTGTGGTCGACACCGATGGCAGGGATGTTCCCAGCGACGATAAAACACCTGGCGAAATCATCGTTCGTTCCCCCTATCTAACCCAGGGTTACCTGAAAGACCACGTCCATTCCGAGAAATTATGGGAGGGAGGATGGATGCATACCAACGATGTGGCCTGTGTCAACAGCGGTGGAAGCATCCGAATCACCGACCGCACCAAAGATGTGATCAAAGTGGGCGGAGAGTGGCTCAGTTCACTGGAGATGGAAGACGTGATCGCCAAATACGAAGGTGTATCAGAAGTCGCGGTAATCGGGGCTCCAGATCTCAATTGGGGAGAAATCCCTTTGGCGATTGTTGTTCCAAAATCAGGTGCAATCTTTCATGTCAGGGATATTATCCACATTGTAAAGGCAAGTGTAGATTCCGGGGTACTGCCGCGGGAAGCCATTACCATGAAAGTTCAGCGGGCTGATGCGATCCCCAAAACCAGCGTGGGGAAAGTCAATAAAGTAGCACTTCGAGTCAAATTCTTGTAGAAAAGATTACTTTGGTTAAATATATTTTTAGGCTGATTCAATTTTGAATCCTACTTTTCTTCTTGATACCTGTGGTGGATTCAGTAACTGCTTTAAGGCACTGAAGATCATCTGGATCTCTTTACTGTTCTTAATAACCTGACTTTCCATTTGTTCCATTTTAAGTAAGATATCTTTGTGAGTCAATACCATTTCTTTCAGTCTGGTGAATACCCGTATAATTTTAATATTCACTACTATTGCTCTTTTACTATTAAGAACACATGACAACATAGTTACACCGGGCTCAGTAAAACAGTATGGTGCATAACGTAATCCCATCTTTTCAGAATTGGAGGTCACAATTTGTGACCTCCAATTCTGAAATTCCTCTTTAGACATTTCAAACATGAAATCAGGTGGAAATCTATCTAGATTTCGCCTGACAGACTGCTTTAACACTTTCGTTTCTATACCGTAAAGATTAGCTAAATCTCTGTCTATCATTATTTTTTGATTCCTGATGAAGTAGATTCTATCAATAATAATTTCATCCGGAATAACTGGCAAATCGATCTTTGACATCTTATTTTGAATCATATACCCTAAGATACTGATTTTTTAGGACATTTCCAAAAACCAGGATGACATTTACATTAACCAGTTAGACTGCAGCAATTTACAATGAGTATTATAAATCGTGACTAATCCTAAAAAAAAATATTCTAGCTCCGCTGATCCGCGTTTTCATGTATCGGTCTTGTGGAATCCAATACGGATCATGTTGTCCATTTTTGCCGGATTTATAAAAAATTCTTATCAAGATACTCTTGAAACTTCGCCTTGTATTGATCACTAACGGGGATATAGGCTTTCCCAAAAACTATGCGGCTGCGATCGATTGTCTCAATCTTATCCAGATTAACCAAAAATGAACGATGTACCCGCATGAACTTCTCCTCCGGAAGCTTCTGCTCCAGTGACTTAATCGAGTTGAGCGAAAGCACCGGCTTATCCTCCCCGGTAGTATAAACTTTGATGTAGTCTTTCAAACCCTCGATGTAAAGGATGTCGTTGAAGTTGATACGCCGGATCTTGTATTCTGATTTTAAAAAGAGAAACTGGTTGTTGGCCTCAACTGTTGGCAGGGAGCTGGCTTCCAGCTCGGCAATCTTATGCGCTTTACCGGCAGCCTTCAGAAACTCTTCGTAACTGAATGGTTTGAGAAGATAATCAACGGCATTGAGTTTAAAACCCTCAAGGGCATATTTTTCGTACGCAGTTGTAAAGATGATTTTGTGCTCCTCCTGCAGCGATCGTGTGAACTCGATGCCGGTAAGATCGGGCATCTGAATATCAACAAATATCAGTTCCGCTTCCGCTTCAGCAAGAAATTCAATGGCATCCAGAGGATTGTCAAATGCCCCGACCAACTCCAGATAGGGTGTCTTGCTGATGTAGTCGCTAACCAGTTTAAGGGCAAGTGGCTCATCGTCTATCGCGATCGTTCTCAGTTTCACTTTACAATTATTGTCTTTTTGTCCTTTGCGTGTTTCTTTGCGGCTCTCTCTTTGCGAACTTTGCGTGAACAATTATTTCTCGCAAAGTTCGCAAAGATCGCAAAGGGTATAATTTCGTCATGCTGTATCCTTATTTCCCCTATTGATACAAAGCTGCACTTTGAAAATAGCCTCTCCCTGATCAATTTTAAGTTCATTGGTCCCAGGGAACAACAGACCCAGGCGTTTCTTTACATTTTCAAGGCCAATGCCGGAATGTTGCTGAATCTCTCCTGTCTGAGCAGTTTTGCCAATGCTGTTTTCTGCGAAAAAACAGATTTGTTCGTTGCCAATTTCCATCTGGAGATGAATAAATGACGCTTCCCTGTGACTCACGCCATGTTTAAATGCGTTCTCGATAAATGGGATAAAAAGTAACGGAGGAAAAGCGAAGTCAGAAAACTCTTTCGGGAAGTCAATCTGCAGTTGCACTTTGGGACTAAGCCTTAACTTCATCAGATCGAGGTAGTTATGCATGAAATTAATTTCATGGCTCATCAATGTCTCTCCTTGTTCCGATTCGTAGAGAAGGTATCGCATCATCTTCGAAAGTTTCAGAACGGAATCCTGTGCCGTAGGTCCGTTGATACCGATCAGAGAGTAAATATTGTTCAGGGTATTGAAAAAAAAGTGCGGACTGACCTGGTTCTTCAGGAAAGCCAGTTCGGAATGCAACTTCTCCTTTTCCATCTCCTTTTGCTTCTTCTCATTCTGTTTCAGTTTCTCAACAAGTCCAAGACCTACCGCAAAACCTGAAATCAACAACGAAGCGAGTACATGGTTATAAAATCCAAAAGCTTTCATCGGAGGCTTGAAATCGACACCGTTTGCTGCCATTTTTTTGACAAACTCCTGAAATTTAGCATCCTCCGCAGCATCATAGAGGACATGATCATTGATAAAAGAGGTCATAAAGTAGGAAGCATTGATCACAACCACCAGAATAATGAAATAGACCCAATATCTTTCCTTGAGGAAGAACTTTGGAACCAGCCAGAGATAACCCACATAAAAAACGACGAACGCCGAGAATGTATGTGCATAAAACTGGTTCAATCTGTGCTCATTCCCTCCAAAAGCGCTATTCAAATAAAGCGGGATAAGGATAACGAAGATCCAGGCAATGGCATGAAGGGTTAGCTTTATCTTTTTATCGGATATGGATGGAAACTTAATCATGGAATCTATTTTTATCAAAGATAACAAATGACTGCAAAAGATACAGATACAACCTGTTTAAAAAAAGAGGGATGCTCCTGCTGCCAAAAAAAGCGTAGAATAAAACCAGCAAACAGCACCCCTTCTTAAACGGTTATTCGTAACGCAACGCATCAATCGGATTCAGACTGGAAGCCTTCTTGGCTGGATACCACCCGAAGAAGATACCAATGGCAGAGCATACTAAAAATGCCACCACCACCGATTCTTTCATGATGACCACCGGCCAGCCCATCACGGAGCCGACACCCGCGCTGATCACGTATCCAAACATGATCCCAATCACTCCGCCAACCACACTCAACATGGTTGACTCGATCAGAAACTGCATCAGAATATCGCGCCCTTTCCCGCCGATCGACATACGAAGACCAATTTCCCGGGTGCGTTCGGTCACGGAAACATACATGATGTTCATGATTCCGATTCCACCTACCAGCAATGAGATACCTGCAATGGCCCCCAACAGCGTCGTCAGAATATCGCTGACGGAGGTAAAAGTCTTTACTAGTTCTGATTGTGACATCACCCTGAAATCGTCGTCTTCAGGTTTCGTAATTTTGTGTTGTTTACGCATTACCGTTTTCAGTTCCTCCATGGCAGCTTCTGCTTTTGATTCACTAATAGCCGAAGTATAGATTCCCTGGATGAAATCGATGGCAAGGAAACGGCGCTGGACAGTAGTATAAGGGGCTATCATCAGATCATCCTGATCCTGTCCGAAAGAGTTTTCTCCTTTTTCGCTCAATACACCGATAATTTTCATCGGGATATTTTTAAAACGGATGGTCTGACCAATCGGATCCATCCCCTTGGGGAATCTTTTCGACAATGGTTTTTCCAACCAGACAAACCTTCGCCAGACTTATAATTTCCCGTTCGTTGAACATTCGGCCACTTTCGATACCAAATTTCTTGATATCAAGGTATTCTGTATTGGAACCATAGATGGAGGTTGGCCAGTTTTCGTTGCCGAATACTACCTGTCCGCTGGTCCTTACTTCCGGCGAAACAGCCGAAATATTCACACATTGCTGCCTGATGGCTTCCACATCCTCCAGTTTCAGCATCTGACTGTTTGAATTTCCCATCATGACTCCGCCTCTTTGCTGCGATCCCGGCATGATAAAAACCAGGTTGGAACCCATGCTGGAGACTTGATCCTGTATGCTTTTCTTGGAACCCTGACCGATGGCCAACATGGCTATGACGGATGCTACACCTATGATGATGCCCAGCATCGTTAGAAATGCCCTGAATTTGTTGCGAAGCAGTGCATTCTTTGCAATTTTCAATAAATTTATATAGTTCATTGTGTGTAGATTAAACTTCGTGATCCCCTACCGGAAGTGATTTAAGCATGTAGGCTGCCGATAACTGGTCTTCAACCACCTGCTCTTTGATGACCCAACCGTCGCGGAAAATAATGTTTCGTGATGTGAGCCTTGCGATGTCAGCTTCATGCGTTACAAAGACGATGGTTTTACCCTTGTCTGAATTCAAACGCTGAAAGAGTTCCATGATCTCGAAGGATGTTCGGGTATCCAGGTTCCCTGTAGCTTCATCGGCCAGAATGACTAACGGATCGTTGACCAGCGACCTGGCAATGGCTACCCGCTGCTGCTGCACGCCCGAGAGCTGATTGGGCATGTGGTGCATCCTGTCAGAGAGACCAACCGATTCGAGGGCTGCAATTGCCCGTTCCCTGCGTTCCCTTGATTTGATCTGATCGTTGTAAAAAAGCGGCAGCTCCACATTCTCCAGGGCTGAGGTCCGGGTCAGCAAATTGTAAGATTGAAAGACAAAACCCAGTTTTGCATTTCTCAACTCGGCCAGCTGATTCTTATTTAATTCTGAAATACCTGTTCCATCGAGTTTGTAATCTCCGGCAGTCGGCTTATCCAGACAACCCAGGATGTTGAGCATGGTCGACTTCCCTGATCCGCTGGCTCCCATGATGGCGACAAACTCACCTTTCATGATCTTCAGATTGATTCCTTTCAGTGCCTGAACGGTCATGTCGCCCACCTGGAAATACTTTTTAAGGTTATTCACCTCTATGATTGCGTTGTTCATTTTAGTTTATTTTCTTTGTCCGGGACGTTGTGGCATAAACGGACTCCTGGCTGCCGTTTTGGTAGCTGCACTGGCTTTCACAACTGTCATGGAGAGTATAATTTCATCTCCCTGGTTCAGTCCGGAAAGCAATTCGTAATTGATACCATCATTTTCACCGATCTTGATTTCATGTCTTTGAATGGCGGCTCCGTTTTTTGTCCAGACATAAGAACCTCTGGGGTCAACCGGAGTGGCTTTGTTCAAGTTTGCAACCATTCCACCGGAAGCGCCGGCAGGCAAAGATTTGAGGTAATCGCTATACACCGTCTGATCGGGAGTGAAACGCAATGACTTACCAGGAACGACCGGGATATCAACTTTCTCATTGACAAAAATGGTGGTACTGGCAGTCATACCCGGCATCAGTTTCGTATCAGGATTGGGAGCCTTGATGATGACCGTATAGGTAACAACATTGGAAGTAACCAGCGGCTGCTTTCTGATTTCAGAAACCGAACCATCAAATTTCAGATCCGGATAAGCATCCACCGTGAATTTAACACGTTGGCTCATGGCAATTTTACCTATGTCTGCCTCATCAATTTTGGCCTCCACCTGCATTTGGGTCAAATCGTTGGCGATGGTAAACAAGGTAGGGGTGTTGAAACTGGCCGCTACTGTTTGACCTTCATCGACAGCACGGTTGAGAATAATACCGTCGATGGGAGAGTAAATCCGTGCATAGGATAAATTGATCCGGTTCTTGTCGTATACCGACTTCGCATTCTTCAGGGAAGCAAGCGCATTGTTGTAGTTGTACTCTGCCAGATCAAAATCGGATTGTGCGATCAGCTTCTTGCCAATCAAAGCCTTGTATCTTTCAAAAGTGCTTTTTTGGTATTTGACCTGGGCCTCTGCCTGATCTACAGTAGCCTTGGATTGATCCAATTGTGCCAAAAGCGGAGTTTCATCCAACTGAGCCAGTAACTGACCTTTTTTGACAAGCGAGTTGAAGTCAACATTGATCTTCTCAATAACTCCCGATACCTGGGTACCAACCGATACTGTTTTAATCGCCTCAAGGGTTCCTGTTGCGGTTACTGTGTTACTTATTGTCCCTTTCCCAACTTTCACAGTTTCGAAAGTGTAAGTTTGTTCCGCACTCTTAAACATCGTAAAGGCAAGAAAGCCGATGGTGAGTAAGAGTAATGCTGATCCTGTGTAAAAATATTTCCTTTTCATTTTCTTTGTATTTTAACTATTTCCTTTTCCTAATTTGTAATCTGTAATTTTTAATCTGTAATTTGTAATTGTTCAAAGCACCAAAGGGATACCTTTATAAAAGTCCAGTACTTTGTAGCTGAAAACCAGGCTAAATCTGGATTGAAGCAATTTGCTTTCAGAAGTGATCAGGTTGGTCTTCTGAACCAGAAAATCCACAGAATTGAGTAGGCCTACTTTGAATTTTTCATCAGTGACATCGTAAGACTCTTGGCTTGATTGCATGAGTTCAACTCCTGCTGCATATTCTGATTGAGCCTTTTCGACATCGACACAAGCCTGTTCAATCTCTTTCCGCAAACCGTTTTTGGTATTTATTTCGTCCCGTTCAGCATTTGATACGGCAATGTTGGCCAAGCTGACATTGGTTTGAATCTGCTTCTTCTGGAAAATGGGGATAGAGAGCGAGAGGCCTACCGAGGGATTTATTTTGTCTTTTAACTGGGTCGAGTAGTCACTTCCGGTGGTCAAACTTGAATAACCGCTGGATAACCCTGCGCCCATTGTCAAACTTGGAAGATAATCAGCTTTTGCGATTTGTACATTCAAAACAGCACCCTCTTTGTTGAGTTCGGCATTCCTGATCTGAGGTTTAATACCCAGGGCAAGATTGTATATTTCCTGCGCATTAGGCTGCTCTGATTTAAGCAGCAAGCTGTCCAGATTGGGTGAACTCACTTCGAAATTCTTGTCTACCGGCAGTTCCATCAATTGCATCAGTGTCACTTTGTTGATGGCCAATTGACTCTCGGTGGTAGCCAAAGTCGATTTTTCACTGGCCAACTCCGACTTGATCTGAAGAAAATCGGCTGTAGAAATGGCGCCCAAATCAAGGCGCTCTTTGGCCAAAGCCAGCTGTTCTGTGGTTGATTCAATCTGTTTCTTCGCGTTTTTAACGCTCTCATAGCTGTACAAAACCTGAAGGTAGGCATTGAGGATGTTTATTCCGACCGACTCTCTCACAGTGGCTGAATAGTACTTGCCGCTTTCCAGATCAATGGAGGCCAATTTGATTTTGTTGGTCAGCTTTTCGCCGTTAAACAGCACCACATTCGAATTCACCGAATAGCTGCTGCTGTTGGCGCCTTTGCTGCTTCCATACTGACCGGTAGAGGAGTCAAATCCCTTGTACCAGTTAAAGTTTTGGCTGGCGGAGGCATTCAGCGACGGAAGCCTGTTGGCCTGGGCCTGGTTGGCGTATAACTGGTTTTGGTTGTTGGTAAGATCCGCCTTTTTAACCTGTATATTACTGCCCAAGGCATAATTAATACAATCTTCAAGTTTCCAGACCTTACTTTGTCCCATTCCGGAGAATCCTGTTAACAGGATCAATAGTCCGGTAATAAATAATCTTGTTTGTGTTGTCTTCATAGCTTCTATTTATTTTGAAGCGAAACAACACAACAATTGATTTTTTTGAAAATGAAATAGACGTTTGGAGGGATTTTGAGGATGGATGGGTGGTTTTTATCGCATTATGCTGTTAACAGCTCCACCTTTCTGCAATCCTTAAGATGTTTTTTATACATTTGAAAATACTAAAATAATCAGAATGTCAACGTTGAAACTAAACAGAATCAAACTCAATCTCATTGCCTTTATGCTTGTTTTGTCTCCCTCATTGTCGTACTGCGCCCAAAAGACAATTCAACCCTCTAACGCTGAATCTGAGATAATTACGCCACTTCCTAAACCCAGTCCCCATATCAATGGTCCATTGGTTTATGGTTGCCGCCCCGGAAACCCTTTTCTTTACCGGATTCCTTGTCAGGGAGAACGTCCTATCAGCTTTTCGGCGAAAGGTTTGCCAGCCGGATTAAAACTTGATCCTAAAACAGGCATCATCACCGGAAATACACCGCAAAAAGGGGAATACGAAGTTTTTATCCATGCAAAAAACTCAAAAGGGAAAGACAAAAGGAAACTGACGATCAAGGCTGGTGATCAGCTTTCTCTTACACCTCCCATGGGATGGAACTCCTGGTACGTCCATTACAACCGGATCAGTGATCATCTGATGAGGGAAGCTGCTGATGCAATGATCTCCAGTGGTATGGCCGATGTTGGTTATCAGTATGTAAATATCGATGACTGTTGGTCGACAGCAGGAAAATCCCATCCCTTCACGAGAGACTCATCGCGTATAGGAACCATCCGGGATGTTAATGGGAACATTTTGCCCAACAGGCACTTTCCGGACATGAAGGGTTTGACCGGATATATTCATTCGAAAGGACTAAAAGCGGGGATTTACAGTTCGCCCGGACTAATCTCCTGCTGCGGGTTGACCGGATCGTGGCAGCACGAAGAGCAGGATGCCGCCCAATTTGCTGCCTGGGGTTTTGATTTCCTGAAATATGACTGGTGCTACTACTCAAAATTGCTCGACAAAGAGCCATCCATTGAAGATTTGCAGAAACCCTATATCGTGATGGGGGATGCGCTCCGGCATCAGCCGCGCGATATTCTATTTAACCTGTGTCAGTATGGACGGGGCAATGTTTGGGAGTGGGGGGCAAAGGTGGGTGGTCATTGCTGGCGCACTGCCGGTGACCTGGGTTTTGAACTCGACCGCTTTTTCAATGTCGCACTAAATAATGCCAGGGTTGGCGCCTGGTCGAAGCCAGGATCCTGGAATGACCCTGATTATCTGCTTATTGGATGGATAGGCTCGCAAAATAAGGACGACACATTCTCAGAGCCACATCCTTCGCCTTTAACGGCACAACAACAGTATTCCTATATGTCGCTGTGGTGCCTGATGGCGGCGCCACTGATTTTCAGTGGCGATATGTCTAAGCTGGATGAATTTACCCTTAATGTCCTTTGCAATACTGAAGTGATAGAAGTTGACCAGGATCCGCTGGGCAAATGCGGATCAGTGATTTTGAAAACAGGCAACAACTTTTTAATGGTCAAAGATTTGGCCGATGGGTCAAAAGCGGTTGGCCTGTTTAACCGGGGGGAAAACACAGTTGCAGTTACCGTTAATTGGACTGAATTGCAATTGTCGGGAAAGCATTCTGTCCGGGATCTTTGGCGGCAAAAAGAGCTGGGTACCTTTAAAGAGGGATATAGTGTTCAAGTTCCACCGGATGGAGTTGTAATGGTAAAAATTAGCCCTAATCATCCTTAAAAGAGGCGCGGCATTATTCCACCCTTTCAGAAGATAAGTCCCCTGAATGAATCTCTGTTTTGCTGTTACTAACCATTAAATATGATCCATCATGAAAACCGCGACCATGTTATTCTATACGGCAACTCTTCTGTTGCTATTTGCCTCAATTCCCATGCATTCCTATGCCGCTGGTATAAAAGCAAAGATCCTTACCGCTGAATTTATTTATGAAAAAGCCCCCTTCCCCTCCTGCCACGCCTCCACAATTGTCGAAACGAAAGAGGGATTTTTGGCGGCCTGGTTTGGCGGCACCGACGAAAGTAACCCGGATGTCTGCATTTACACCTCAAGTTGCATCAAGGGGAAATGGAGCACACCCGTCATGGCTGCCAATGGGATCGAAAACGAAGCACAGCGATATGCCTGCTGGAATCCGGTGCTTTTTAAAAGAGACAATGGCGACATTATCCTCTATTACAAGGTTGGTGTTAATCCGCGTGAATGGTGGGGGATGTACAAAATTTCCACAGACCAGGGCAATACATGGTCTGCAGCCAGTAAAATACCCGATCATCTTTTAGGACCGATCAAGAATAAACCCTGTAAACTAAGGAGCGGAACAATTCTATATCCAACCAGTATCGAGACAAAACAAGGATGGAACGTATACATGGAGCGATCTGACCAGAATCTCTCCCATTGGGAAAAGACGGCCATCGACAACAATGGATTGAATGCCATCCAGCCCACTATACTATTTCACAAAGACGACAAGATTCAGATTCTTTGCCGCAGCAAAGAGAAAAAAATTGTGGAGAGTTGGTCGACCGACCAGGGGAAAACCTGGTCACCCCTTCATATGACAAATTTGCCGAACAACAATTCCGGAATTGATGCTGTAACACTCACAGATGGAACCCATCTGCTTATTTGCAATCCGATAGAAAAAGGCAGAAACAAACTGGCGGTCTTTTCTTCAGAAGATGGTAAAATTTGGGATGATGTACTCGTCCTGGAAGATCAACCAAAAGGCGAATTCAGCTATCCCGCAATCATTCAGGGAGAAGACGGAACCATACACCTCACTTACACCTGGAACCGTGTGAAAATCAAATATGTTCATTTCAAAATAAGATAACATTCTCTTTGTGAAACATTTGTGTCGCGCTTTGTGACCTTTTTGGTTTCCTCCTTATTACACAGAGATAAAACAATTTTCTTCCCCTCTGTGGTTCTCTGTGTTCCTCCGTGTAACTCTGTGTAAAATTTAAATTGCAGAATTATTACAATCGATTGCGCCACTTGATATATTTGTACACCGAAAAAATTAAACACATCACCTGATGAAGAAAATTATTGTCCTCCTCCTGTTGGTATTTGTCGTTTCTGCAGGTTTTGCCAAAACAGGGAATACCAATAAACTTTTTGCCGCCGGAAACATCAAAAAAACCATGAAAAATGTGACTGCCTGGCAACTGAAGAATCCAAAACACGAACTGACCGATTGGACAAACGGCGCATTTTATGCGGGAGTTTCGGCGGCCTGGGAAACAACTAAGTCCAAAGCTATCTATCAGGCCATGATTGATATGGGAGAAAAGAATGGATGGAAACCGGGCAAACGCTGGTTCCATGCCGATGATATCGCCATCTGCCAGACCTATGTCGATGTTTACAAAGTGGAGAAAAAACAGGAAATGATACAGGCTTTTATCGACACCCTAGCCATCTTCATGAAAAAGCCATACCCTGCAAAAGGGATCGCGACCATCAAATTGTGGTGGTGTGACGCGCTGTTTATGGGACCTCCCGCCATGGTTAAACTGGGCGTAGCAACCGGAAACAATAGTTACCTGGCTTACAGCGACCAATTGTTTAAAGAGTGCTACAATCTTTTGTACGACCAGGAGGAGCACCTATTTGCCCGTGACCTGAAATATGTGATAAAAAATGACGGCAAAGACATCCGCGAAGCGAATGGGAAGAAAATATTCTGGTCCAGGGGAAATGGCTGGGTAATGGGCGGTATTGTCAGGATTTTAACTGAACTTCCTGCAGATTATTCGGGCAGGGATTTTTACATCAGCCTGTTTAAAGAGATGGCCGCCAGGCTGAAAGAGCTTCAGCAAGCCGATGGTCTTTGGCGTGCAAGCCTCCTCGATCCTGAATCATATCCTGGTGGCGAAGTAAGCGGTTCAGGCTTTAATTGCTATGCCATGGCATGGGGAATTAACAATGGAATTCTTGACAAAGCATCCTTTCTTCCCGTGGTCGAAAAAGCCTGGATCGGCCTGAACAAATGTGTGCGAAAAGATGGCCGGGTGGGTTGGGTTCAGCCGATTGGCGCCGATCCGAAGAAAAATTTCAATGCCGACAGTTGGGAAGTATATGGTTCAGGCGCCTTCCTGCTTGCCGGAAGCGAAGTCATCAAATTGAAGAGATAGAATTCTACCTTTACGAAAACCCTATCAAAATGGAAGAATTAGCAGTTGGAACCCGTGTAGAACATCCCAGGTACGGTGAGGGGATTGTCAGCAAAAATAAAATTACATCGTATGAGATCTTTTTTGAACACGGCGGGAAAATTGAATTGACCAAACGAAATGAAGATATTGAGGTAATTGACGCACCCGCAGAGAAACCGAAAAATTCGCTGACGCTGACCGAAGTGGAAAAAGTGTTGCGCTTCGTGCTGGAAGAACAGAGTGTCCTTCAGGAAATCGTACCTCTTGGAGATAAATGGCTGGGTGGGAATATGCTCCTCCAACCAGCCAACCTTTCGCTTAAACTCAAAGAAATTTCCATAGAGAGCTTCTTTCACAAAATCGTCATGCTAAGGGACCGGCTTCGGGTACTCGAACAAAACATCAACAGCCATCCTGGTTTGTCTGACGAGGAGAAAGTGAACATGCAGCAATACATCACCCGTATTTATGGATCTTTAACCTCCTTCAACATTCTCTTTGCTGAAAACAAACACTATTTTGTCGGGGCAAAATCCTGAGTAATTATGAATTCAAGAGAGCGTGTTTTAAAAGCATTCAAACGATTGCCGGGACTACCCGACAGGGTGCCATTTCAATTTGACCTCTGCAGGCAATTGTGCGATCATTTCGGGAAAGAGATGGGAATCCCTGTCCGTTACACCGAAAATCCGTACGAAGATGTTACCTACCGGATCAGCGCCAATGAACTTCGTGTGGCCATGGGTAGTGATGTAGTTA
>CAYHQN010000033.1:0-34395 GCA_964358545.1 uncultured Tangfeifania sp.
AGTTATAAGTTATAAGTTATAAGTTATAAGTTATAAGTTATAAGTTATAAGTTATGAGTTAGGAAATTCTGCATATAATTTTGATGAGGGAGTTATAACTCATCACTCATAACTTATAACTCAACACTCCTCACTTATAACTTTCAGATTAATAGTAAAATATAAATTAAATAAATATGAGATTATTGATTACCGGCCTGAATGGATTTGTGGCAGGCAGCATTGTGGCGCATGCCAGGAAAACCTGGGAGGTGCATGGAGTTGATATTTCGGAAGCAACAGGATTGCCTGCCAACGTGCATGGACACCAGCTTGATTTGATGGACAAAGAAAAGGTGGCAGCACTCTTTCAACAGCTTCGCCCCAATACGGTGATCCATACTGCCGCCATGGCCAATATTGATGTTTGTGAGAACAACAAAGAGCTGGCGTGGAAAGTCAATGTCGGTATTACCGAAACCATTGCCGAACAATGCAAAACAATGGGCATTAAGATGGTTGTCTGTTCAACAGATACCGTTTTTGATGGAATAAAAGGTCACTATTCTGAGACTGACGCTCCTTTCGCAGTTAACCATTATGCCAAAACTAAAATTGAAGCGGAAAGAATTGTCCTTGCCGCATCTTCAAAAAACATAGTTGCCCGTTTGTCGTTGGTCATGGGAATGCCCGTGATGGGAAAAGGGAACTCCTTCCTGGCTGAAACCATCGAAAAATTAAAAAAGGGCGAACCGGTTAAATTTCCTGAAAATGAGATTCGGACTCCCATTGACGTGGTAACACTGGGAGCCGCACTCACGGAATTAGCGGGGAGCGACTTTGGTGGTATTATACACCTTTCCGGGAATACGAGGACCAACCGGTACAAAATGGCCGTCCATTTGGCAGAAATGCTTGGGTACAATACGAGCCTCATTGAAGGAACTAACTCAAATGCCCTGGCTGGCCGCGCACCCAGGCCCAACGATGCCTCGATGGAAAATGGACTGGCCAAAAGCGTCCTGCAAACCCCGATGCTCACTTTGGACGAAGGTTTGCATTTAACTTTGAATTTTAAAATGGAGAAATAAATATGAGCAGCATAAAATTTGATCTGGAAATAAAGTTTGGTACCCAATACGGGAAAGAAGAGGAAGAGGCAGTTTTGAAAGTATTGCGAAACAATGCACCTACCAGTGGTGATGAGTGCATTGCCTTCGAAAAGATGTACGCCGAATATTCAGGAGCTAAATATGCAAGGGTATGCAGCAATGGCACGACAGCACTTTTCCTCTCCATGATCGGAATCGGTATCAAACCCGGAGACCGGGTTCTTACCTCCCCTATAACCTGGATTGCTACGGCAGCAGCGCCTGCCACACTTGGCGCAGAGGTCGATTTCGTAGATATCGATCCAATTACTTACAACCTGGACGCCAACCAACTGGAGGACAAACTCACCTCTAATACAAAGGCGGTCCTTCCGGTTCACCTGTATGGCCAGGCATGCGAGATGGATGAGATCATGGCATTGTCGCTGAAACACAACTTCGCGGTAGTTGAAGATGCTGCCCATGCCATCGGAGCAGAATACAAGGGCAGAAAAGTAGGGACCATCGGAGCCACCGGTTGCTTCAGTTTCCACGAACAAAAAAATATTTCAACCCTGGGAGAAGGTGGCATCATATTGACCGATGACAAGGATATCTACGAACGTATCTCCTTATATCGTTCGCACTGCACAAGGGTTCATGGTAACAGCACCAAATATTGCAAACTGGATGAATGGAAATTCCCGGTAGGAAAGAAATTCTGGTGGCAGGATTTTGACGATTGCGGATACAATTTCAGAATGACCGATATTCAGGCCGCCGTCGGAATTGAGCAGCTCAAGAAGGTTGACATGCTGAACCAACGCCGGATCGACAATGCCGCATTCATGACAGAAAATCTGAAAGAGGTGCCCGGATTGACTTTGCCAACTGTGTTACCGCACAACAAACACGTCTTTCATCTTTATCCGGTACTCATTGATCCAAAAGAGTTTGGCATGACAAAGGTAGATCTCATCTACGATCTGCTTCACAAATATGGGATCAAGGTGGGATTTCATTACATCCCTCTTCACTACTCCACTGCTTTCAAGAACAGAGGCTTCAAAAAAGGTCAGTTTCCCAATGCGGAGAAACTTGGCGATCAGTTGATAACGCTTCCCATCAATCCACGGCAGACACCGGAAGCCCTGGAATATTTAGTCAAAAGCATCAAGGCGGTTCGATCCTAAAATAGACAACCATGGATTTTGTCAGCAAAATAAAAAAATTCAAAAAGAACAACACCTTCTTTTCACCTACTGAACCGGTTTATATTTCCCGCGCCCCGGGACGGTTGGACCTAATGGGCGGAAACGATGATTATACTGGTGGCCTCGTCTTTGAATCAACCATCAGGGAGGCAACTTTTGCAGCGGCTCAGCTTCGTCCCGATCAGATCATTGAATTAAACAACAGAACTGTATCAGATGCAGGTTGGCAAGGGGTTTTGGAAGTTTCATGGGCAGAAATGGCAGATGAGGCTGCCGTAAAAGAGCTTGTCAACCGATCGGCCAATGTTCGCTGGACTGCCTATGTTCTGGGCAATCTCTTCTATCTGAAGAAGAAATATCCCAATAGAGTCAACTGTGGGATTCGACTCTACATGGAGTCATCGGTCCCGTTAAACAGGGGTGTCAGCTCCTCTGCGGCCATCGAAGTTTCAGTTATGAAAGCCTCGGCTGCAGCATATGGAATCGATCTGCATGGTACAGAACTTGCCCTGGCCTGCCAATGGGTCGAGAATGTGATTGCAGATTCGGGCTGTGGCATCATGGACCAGATAGCGGTGGTTGCGGGAAAAGAAGGATACGTATTACCGCTGGTTTGCCAGCCCTGTCTACCCGAACCACTAATTCAACTGCCGGAAGAGCTGCAGATCTGGGGAATTGACTCCGGCGTTAGCCATCAGGTGTCAGGGATTGAATACGAAGTCGCAAGAGCGGCAGCTTTTATGGGGTACAAAATAATTTGTGACCTGGAAAAAATCCGGGTTACCAAAGACACGGAAAGCGAAATTGAACGCTACACCGATCCTATTTGGAAAGGGTACCTGGCCAATCTGACACGTTCGCTATTTCACGATAAATATGAAGATCGCCTGCCATTGCAACTGGATATGCATTCTTTCTTATCCGGCCATCAATTTCATGCCGATCCTTTTTCACCTTTGAAGGAAGAGGTAACTTACCATGTCAGGGCAAATACGCGCTATGCGGTGGAAGAGAATCAAAGGGTACAACTCTTTTCGGAACTTTCCGGGGGAGCTTCCCTCTCCCACTCCAAACGTTCATTCGCACTGATGGGAGAAATGATGTATCAATCTCACAACGCTTACTCTGAATGTGGGCTGGGTTCAAAGGCAACAGACATTCTGATTGAGATGTGCAGGGCCGCAGGGGTCGAAAAGGGAATTTATGGAGCCAAGATCACGGGCGGAGGTGCAGGAGGTACTGTTGCCATACTGGCAGAAAAATCTGCTAAAACTACGATTGAAAAGATTTTTGAGACCTACAAAAATGCCAGTTTCGGCAATCCTTATCTTTTCGAAGGAAGTTCGGACGGTGCGGATGAGTATGGAATAATAATGTGCTAATGTGAAAATGTGAAAATGTGAAAATGATAATAAATGGATTCTAATAAGTTGCTCAATTTTTACAAATAACTCGATTAAACCTTATCACTGCTGTCCGGCTAAGAAATTATAATACCCTCTGAACCCCTTATAAATAAAGGGTTAGAGGCACGTTCTTTGATTTATCGATTTGGAATGATTCCGAGCGACCTTTGCGGTATTAATCCACAAGACCATGAACCAAGGGAAAACTGTTTTATCACAACTGATGTCATTTTTGCCTGAGTATGAGTTTAACAAATGTGTTGACGCTTATAATGGAAATGGGCTTTGGCTAATTCATTTACAAATTGATTGTTATGCTAAGAATTAAATTCAATCAGGATATTTTACATTGTTAGTCAATGCTTTGTAAAGGTCTTTCATCTCTTGTTCACTTGTACCAAAAGCTGTCATTGGGGTACCAAGTAAGCCGAATTTCACTTTATGTTGCGTTTCATTCGGTTTATTTCTTAAAAAAGATCCTAACGAATATCCTGCTCCATCGAGGTTGTGAAGTTTTGTTCCATCTGCGCCGTGGCATGGGACGCATCTTGCTGCAAAATAAGCATCACCTGTTGTAGCATTACCGTCCTTACCAATATTTGAAAATACTGCTTTTCCGGTAGGATAAGTTCCGGTATAAATTGCATCATAAAGTTTAGAAACATCAAACGCACCTTCTTTGATGAATTTAACCAAGTCCCAAATTTGAGCATCTGTTAAAAGAGTCGAAAGATCAGGCATTTTGTCACCTTCCACTGCATTTGTTGCTGGATCATAAGTTGCTAAATTAAAAGAAATTGAACGTTTGCCGGTTGTGCCTTTGATCTCATCAAAAATATTTCGCGGAGAATCATTTAAACGAACTTCCATTAAGCTAACACCTGCAACTCTCGGACGATTCGTTTTAGGTGCACGACCGATATAAGAACCGGAGTTTCCTAATAAATCCCATGCGTGACATTGTTTGCAACGATAGAAATCGGATTTTGCGTTAAATGCAGCAATGTTTGTACTTGTTTGATCATAACCAGTTTCGATTGCCCAAAATTTATCGAAAAGCATACCACCTTTGGCGGCACTTGCATTGGCAAAAGACAAAGCGTCTGTTGTGGCAGGATCAATTGTTGTATCACGTTTACAACTAACTGAAATCATACTAACTGCAACGACAAGGATAAGGAAAAGAGATTTAAAATTTTTCATAAGAAAGATACATATTTAGTTAGTTAGTTAGTTAGTTAGTTATTTATTTATTTATTTATTTATTTAAATGAATCGCCAAGATAAATATTTTTTTGGACATTTAATCAATTAGTACTCAATTTTGAAATAGTATAAATAGTAGGTTAAATTTTAAGCGGCAATTTTGCCATAATTCTATAGTTCTTTGAAAATTTTTTGATTTTTTGGCGTGTTCGTGTTGATAGCAAACATGCACATAAATCGTTCGAGTTGCAAGGAATTAATCCTACCTTTGACGCTTAAAATATGCAAAAGAACGCTAACAATAAAATCTTTTCGTTTATTTTATTGATATTCAAATATTTATATTAAAATTTACCGAACCATTGATAATAAAATGATCAAATAAATATATAAACCTTATTTTTAAATGATTAACCAAAATTGAAATAAATTATTGAGATCGAATTTTGACCTTAGCAACTTATTCCCAAATATTGAGGTAAGAAGATGTTTGCTTGAAGCGTTCTTTTCATTTTCACATTATCACATCTCCAAATTTTCAAATTAACTAACTATGAAATTACCAAACACCCTTTTCCAACTTATGATGATGGCGCTACTGCTATCGTCCGGACTGCTTCAGGCTCAAAACAAAGTCAGCCTGTCTCCGCTCTGGAAAACCGATGTTAAAACTTTTCTGGAGAACAGTCCGGTTTTGGCTCATCTTTCCGGTGGCGATGAGTCGCAGGTAATCGTTGCCGGCAGGGAGGATCTGATTGCATTGGATGGCAACGGAAACGAAATCTGGAAATACCGCAGCCAGGGTCGCTACATGATGTCACCCTCTGTCTGGGAGCAAAAAGGAAAATCACCGCTTATCTATACTGCTGACTATGGTAGTTATCTCAGATGTCACGACAGCAAAGGGAAAGTGCTGTGGGAAGCCAAATTGAACGCACCATGCACCTGGTCGTCACCTGCTGTCGCAAATCTCCGTGAAGATGGCGTTACCACGATCATTCAGGGGGATGAATCAGGTTCTATCTTTGCGTTCGAAGCCTTATCAGGAAAGCCCGTATGGAAGTCGGCCATAAAAGGAAAACCCTCCACTGCTGCGGTTGGTGATTTGGATGGCAAAAGGGGATTAGAGATTGCCTATCTCTCGACAGAAGGAGTTTTATCAGTACTTCATCCGGATGGTACGATTTATTGGGAGCGTAACATCGGAGGTACCTGCCAGACCTGGGGAAACTCAGCACCGGTAATTTTCGTTGCCTCTGACGGTCAGCCGAGGGTTTTCGCTGCCTCCGGAAATGGTGAAGCTTTTTGCTTTTCGGCCAACGGCACACGTTTGTGGAGCCGTCATGTCAAAGGGGCAGTGGCCTCTACCCTCTCGGCAGGCGACTTCGACCAAAATGGTGTAGCGGACCTGTTCCTTATCACGCAACTCGGTGTAATTTACCGGTTTACTGAAAATGGCGAACTTCTCTGGAACATTGACATGCAAGGACGCACACTTGGATCCGGATCCCTCATCGATTTGAATGGCGATGGTGAACTCGAATATATTTTCTGCACTCAGGATGGTCATCTGCAAGCTCTTGACCAAAATGGAATGATCGTTTTCGATTACAATTTTGGTCATAGGACCATCAATGAAACGCCGACATTCGGGGAGATTTCAAAGAAATCCGGAGGATTGGAAATGGTACTGACAGGTGGTGAAAGCGGATTAGTTTATTGTTTTAAGACCTCATCTCCTCTTGGTACAAAAAAGCAGTGGATAACCGCTGGAGGCAGTGAGACAAAGCGGAATTTTTCTTCCTGCCTGACTTCAAAAAGCCAATTGAGCATGATACCATTGCATCTCAATTGGAATGAACTCTACCTGGGAGAGGATATCTGTTTTGATATTTTCAATCCAAACACCACAGATGAGTTAATTTCGATTGAGGCTTCATGTACACAACCCGATGGAAAATACCAATCAGTAACCTCCAAACTGGCAGGTCATCATTCCCAGATATTTCTTCCATTCAATGGCAAGGCTTCCGGCACCTATCATTTCAAATGGAGCCTGACCTCACCTACCGGGAAACTCCTTTTATCCGGTGAACGTTCTGTCAACTTAACCCCCTTCCTGAACGAAAAATCGCTTGTTCTTTCCTGTTTGAAAAGATTAAGGGAAACTGGCATAGAAGCTCAGAAGCAAAGATATGATTTAGCTGATGCCCTGTTTCAGGAAGCAGAAACCATCGAGCAGCAATACAAAATATTGCTGCCACAGCAAGGGATATCTTTGGCAGGAAATCAGCCCGAGCAGGGAGATATCGCAGTAAAGAGCTATGAGTTAACCAAAAGGGTTCAAAAAGCCATAAAAATAGCTGAATTGGCGGAGGCCTCTCTCTCTTTAGCTGAAAATACCACTTTGATCCCTTTTGAAGGGGATCTTTGGGAAAACAAAGGACGTGAAGATGCTTTGCCGGTAAGTGCCTTCAACAGTATCATCCTTGCCCGTTCGATGGTCGCAGGTGAGAATGAGCCAATCTCCCTGAATCTTTTCAATCTGGTCGGACGAAGTGTATCAGCCCGTATTGAAGTCGATTCAGTCCCCGAAGGAATCAAATTGGATTTACATCATTCAGTTGCAACGATGGACGCATTTGGAAAACCAGCATGGGATGCACTGCCAGAACTTGATGAAAGTCAAATAATATCTATTCCATCACTTTCCACTAAAGAGATATGGATCACTATTTCCTGCGCCTCTGGTACCAAAGCCGGACATTATAAGATTCCGGTGGTAATCCGGGCATTAAATGGCATTGGCGTACAAAACGGTCCGGCAAGTCCTCAAAATGTTGCACTTCCCATTGTTCGTGCAGAAATTGAACTGGATATTTTGAATTTCGACATGGCACCACAGGGAGCAATAAGACTTTGCGCTTGGGGTTCGTACGACAAAGCATCCATTCGCAACCTTTTGGATCATGGCAACACGGTATTTGTTGTTCCTCAGGGAAAATCCAAGGGCAATCAGAATGAATTTGATTTTACCGCTCTGGATAAAATAGTCGATGAACTAACTGGTAATGATGTATTCCTGTTGCTATCAGGTCTGCCTGATGTGATAAATGAGAGCGAACTTGGCGGTTCAAATTCAGGACTAAATCCCTATCTCGACAAATTAACAGCGCATTTGGCATCCAAAGGAATCGACAAAAAACATTTCGCTTTTTATCCATATGATGAACCGGGCGGCATTGGTTGGTCGGTGATAGACAAATTGGTGTTGTTTGGCAAAATGTTGAAAGCCAAAGATCCAGAACTGCTTGTTTATATGGACGGTGGCGGAGAGGCCCCCATGTTCAAGGCAATGCAGCCTTACCTTGACGTGTGGTGTGTCGGTTACAATGAACTTCCGAATAAGAGTCCGGTAATGGACATCGTCAGAAATGATCCCGGTAGTATGTTGTGGTCGTACGACTGCTCCTACTCGTACGCGCGCCCCATGGGACCTAACATCAAGGGCATTAACATAGTCGGCCAGTTCAGAATCTCCGCCTTGGCTGCTTTCATATGGAATGCCACCGGAATCGGTTATTGGTCTTACAACCTGGGAGACGATATGTGGGGAAGAACAATGATGGAATACCCTCTGGTTTACAAAGGTGCCGGCAAACCCATCAATTCACGCAGATGGGAGGCCGTCAGGGAAGGAATTGAAGACTACAGGATCCTGGTAAGTTTAAAAGCCAAACTCCAGCAGAAACCTACGACCCTATCAATGGATACCAAAAAGAAAATTGAGCTACTACTCAAATCCGTAACAGAGCTGATTGACCAAAGTGACAGGGAAATGAAGCTTGGAATGAGCGGAAAAGTGATGGATGTAACAAACAGTGAGGAGGCCGTCAGGAAGATCAGAAATGAGATGATGGAATGTGTAAAGACAATTACAAATTAAAGATTAAAAATTAAATACCCCTATTGAAAATATTTTGAACTGATGGTTCGAAAAATAGTTTAACTAAAAGATTAGTGTAATTTTGTGGCAAATATATACCGCCATGGAGTCAATTGATTGGAAAAACCTGGGATTTGGTTACAGTAAAACTGATTATAATGTTAGAAGCTGGTTCCGGAATGGAGCTTGGGGAGAACTGGAAGTCAGTGATTCAGAGATACTTAATATTCATATGGCCGCCACTTCACTGCATTATGGCCAGGAGGCTTTTGAAGGGCTAAAAGCTTTCCGTGGGAAAGACGGTAAGATTCGGGTATTCAGAATGGTGGAGAATGCCAGAAGAATGCAGCGCAGTGCCAGAGGAATAATGATGGCCGAAGTTCCGGAATCCCTTTTCACTGAGGCAGTAAAGAAAGCGGTTCTCCTGAACGAAAGATTTGTACCACCTTACGAATCAGGCGCCTCTTTGTATATTCGTCCATTGTTGATAGGTACAGGTGCCCAAATCGGCGTAAAACCGGCAGACGAGTATCTTTTCATGATTTTTGTGATGCCGGTTGGCCCTTATTTCAAGGAAGGATTCAAACCGACAGATCTGGTCATCTACCGTGAATACGACCGTGCAGCCCCGCTTGGAACAGGTACAATCAAAGTGGGCGGAAACTATGCTGCCAGCCTGGTTTCAGGTCACAAAGCGCACGTAAATGGCTTTTCAGCTGTATTGTACCTTGATGCCAAAGAGAAAAAATACCTGGATGAATGCGGTCCTGCCAATTTCTTCGGAATCAAACAAAACAAATACATCACGCCCAAATCAACATCCATCTTGCCTTCCATCACCAACATGAGTTTAAGGCAACTGGCGAAGGATATGGGAATGGAAGTTGAAGAACGCCCTATTCCCGCCGAAGAACTGGCAGAATTTGACGAAATTGGTGCCTGTGGTACCGCTGCTGTAATTTCACCGATCAAAAGGGTCTTTGATGCCGATCTGAACAAAGAATATCTTTATGGCACAGAGCCAGGAAAAATCAGTGTAAAGCTTTACGAAAAACTTAGAGGAATTCAATATGGAACAGAAGAAGACATCCATGGTTGGACCGATGTCATAGAATGAAATTAAAAAACGCCCTTCCGGGCGTTTTTTAATTTCATTCTATCTCGAACAATCCCCTGCTTTGATTTGTATCCAGGTAGGAGTGAATTTATTCTGGCTGATGTAAGCGGTGCCGGTAAGGTTCAAAGCTTTGATGGCACAATATCCGGTTAGATTCGAATTGTAATAGATATCCATTGAACTGCGGGCGTTTTTCAGGTTCTCAAGACCATCCAAAGAGGTTAGCGAACCATTTTCAAGAATTTCCACCTTCCCTCTGATGGTTTTCACCTTACCAAAACCACTGAAATTCACCATAGAGGCATTGTCCTGTACCAAAAAGCCCCCGCCAATACTATCAAGAAGGGCAAAACCATTCATTCCGGTCATACTGTTACATTCAGAGATACGGACATCTTTTTTGATGTATCTAACACCATTCAAGCCTGTAAATGAGTTGAGCTTCTCTAGCTTATTAAGTACGACAGTACCTTTGATGGTATCAATTTTTGCCAGACCGGTCAGGTTCTCAAGATTTTTACATGAAACAATGTTCAAATTACTTTTGATACATGGAATATTGCCTAATCCCAGTAAATTGTTCAATCCGTTGCAATCAACAAGCGAAATGGAAGTAATTGTATCGTTGACCGGGATAAGATTGGCCAGGCTGTTAAGTTGCGGCAGCGTGGTCAATGAGAGTGTACCTTTGATCACTAGAAGATTGGCCAGCCCGGTGAAACCACTGAAATTTGGATTTTCACTTATATTCATATCCCCTCCAATGAAGGTTAGTCCGGTTAGTCCAATAAGAGAGGTAAGAACAGGATTTTGAAAAATTCCAAGTGACCCTGTCATTGTCGTCAAATTCTGCAGACCGGAAAAGGAGACAAGTGAAGGGTTGGCTGTAACTGTAATTGACGAAACCTTCAGGATTTGTTCCAATCCTGTAAAGTTCACAAACTTGGGATTTCTTTCAACAATCACGGAAGATCCAATCGTATCCAGAGCAGCAACTCCGTTGAAAGAGGTAAGTTCGGGACATGAAGATAGTTGAAAATTTCCAACGACGTTCCTGAGAGCAGATAAAAAGGACAAATCTTTGTTGGGAACTTTATAAAGGGTAACAGATCCCTGCACCTCTACAAGATTCACAAAATATTTCTTGTAATCAATTACATCAGAGGAAGATAATACCAGACTACCCTTGATGGTATTATATTTCCCGTTCAGAAATCGCTGAAGTGTAGTATCGTTTCCACTGGAATAGATGTTGATACTTCCGTTAAAGACATTGGCAGGGATAACTGTCGGTTCTGTTGTAGTACTACTTTTTTTGCAGGAAAATATGGTTAAGCCCAGCGCTAAAAAGAGGACATAAAGCAATAAATTATTTTTTCTCATTCACAGTAATGTTTCAATGATTGCTTTGAGAAAGACTCAAATCAACCTGACAAAGAAAAGAAATTTTAGGGAGAAATCAGTGTTTTGGAGATTTATTCCCCTTCAAAAAGGCTGTTTTAACAACTATTTAGATAGTTCGAGCATTCTTAGTATAGGCTTCTTTGCTTTGACCATTAACCCTTCCTTAAGGATGATCTCAGGTTGTTCATAGAGCAAGGCAAGGTAGAGCTTTTTGAGTGTGTTTAACTTCATGAAACTGCAATCATTACAACCACAGGTTGCATCAATGGATGGCGCCGGCATAAAGATCTTATCGGGACATTTGGACTTCATCTGATGAAGAATTCCGCTTTCCGTGGCGACAATGAATTTTTTTTGCCCACTTGCGCAAACGTAATTCAAAAGTGCCGTGGTCGAACCAACAAATTCTGAAACCAGTAAGATGGGCCTTTCGCATTCAGGATGGGATATCAACACTGCATCAGGATGTTCGCTTTTGAGGTCAATGATCTTTTCCAAAGAATATTTTTCGTGCACCATACAGGCGCCATCCCAAAGAACCATCTCCCTTCCTGTTACCGAATTGAGGTAATTGCCCAGGTTTTTATCCGGGGCGAAGATGATTTTTTGATCCCTGGGAAAAAATTCCACTATTTTTTTTGCATTCGAAGATGTAACGATAACATCAGAGAGCGCCTTAATTTCAGCAGAACAATTGATGTAAGAAATCACCACATGGTCAGGGTGCTGATCTAGGAACCGTTTAAAATCAGGACCTGGCGCTGAATCAGCCAGAGAACAGCCTGCTTTCATATCCGGCACGAGTACCTTCTTACCCGGGTTTAGAATTTTAGCCGTTTCAGCCATAAAATGGACACCAACAAACAATATTACATCTGCAGTGGTTGCTTCAGCCTGTTGGGCAAGGGCCAACGAATCGCCCAGGAAATCGGAAATATCCTGTAACTCGGGAGTAATATAGTAATGGCCAAGAATAACCACATTCTTCTCTCTTTTCAACCTGAGAATCTCTGCTTTAAAGTCGATTCCAGACTCTATGGGAAGATCTACAAAACCGCATTGTTCAATGATTTTATGGTAGGTTTCACTCATCTTTTATAATCAATATTGAAGGTACAAATGTAAAAAATCATCTTAAAAGTCAATCATTAACTCATTTTGATCACTAAACATCCTGGTAAGATTTTGATGAAAAGGTACTGCAGGTAAAAAATGTTAATAAATTCAGTCAAAAAGTTAATAAATATTTAACCACTACTAAGTATTATCATGAAATTTAATCAACTGCTATCGTTATATTTGAGAACATTCGGTAGCTCTTAACGGTTAACACAAAAGATTGATAACAAGAATTTACCGATATTGATCTGCTAAAAACTGTTAAAAGATCACACAATAAAATGAGAATATCAATTATCCTAATAGTGTTAAATTAAAATTACCATTAATGAAAAACAATTTAAACAAGCTCTTTCTGACTTTTCTGCTATTTGCAGGAGTGGTCTTAACCACGCTGGGGCAGGTAACCACCTCAAGCATAAGTGGAAAAGTATTAGATGAGAAAAAGGAGTCTCTCACCGGAGCAACGGTGGTTGCCAAACACATTCCGACGGGAACGGTTTATGGAACTACGGTATTGAGCGATGGACGTTACAACATTAGCGGCATGCGCATAGGTGGACCATACGAAATTGAGGTGTCATTTATTGGTTACGGAGCGCAGAAGACCAATAATTTATTTCTGACAGTTGGCGAAGAAGCTACCATGAATTATACGCTTACTGAAAAAACAACCCAGATTGGAGATGTCGTTGCTGTTGCTTCAAGGAACCAAAGTTTTAGTTCAAACAGGACCGGAGCCCAGGAGGTTTTTACAACGGAAAAAATTGAAAAACTCCCAACGATCAATAGGTCTCTATCTGATTATACTAAACTTACCCCGATGAGCAGTGGCGGTAACTTTGGAGGCACTTCTTATCGTTACAACAATGTTACGGTTGACGGAGCCTCATTTAACAACTCTTTTGGACTTTCATCTTCGTTGGGTGCATCAGGAACTGAACCAATAAGTTTGGAAGCCATCGATCAAATACAGGTAATGATTGCACCTTACGACGTACGTAACGGGGCCTTTACTGGAGCCGGCATTAACTCGGTAACCAAAGGTGGAACCAACAGTTGGACAGGTTCTGCCTATTACTATTTTAAAAGTCCGAGCTTAGAAGGGCTCAAGCAGAAAACATTAACATTAGATAAAGCAAAATATACCTACAACCAAAAAGGTTTCTCCGTAGGAGGGCCTATTATCAAAAATAAGTTGTTTTTGTTCATTAACGGAGAAATGGACCGTAAAGAAAGTCCGATCAGCTGGCAGCCAAGCCCGGCAAAAGGACAACAAGGTGCTGGTCAGTCAATTGTTGATGTGAACACCCTTCAAACCTTTTCGGATTACCTGGTTAATAAATTCAATTACAACCCGGGATCATACACTACTTCCAGTGTTCCGACAAAAGCAGACCGTCTGACAACCCGCTTGGATTGGAACATTAATTCCAAAAACTCTTTGAGTATTAAGTATTTTTATCTAAAATCATTTAATACAAACATGCCCAGCGGATCAGGTGCAACAGGAGGTTCCCGTAGCCCGAGCGCCGATCGTATTCCATTCTCTTCATCCTATTATCGAGGCAATAGTAATTTCAATATTATTATGGCAGACTTAAATACTACGATCAACGATAAAATATCCAATACCCTGAAAATCGGATATTCTGCACTTCGCGATTTTCGTGACATGGATGGAGGCTTCTTTCCGCAGGTCGACATTTTAAACGGTACCGGGTGGAATTATTCTACAGGATCTAGTACGGGTTATGTGAAAGGCTCGCTGATTTCCACTACATTAGGTACCGAAGAAAATTCCTACAACAACAAGCTGAACACAGATATTTGGCAGATCCAGGACAATTTCACGATCAACGCCGGAAAGCACCGCATTACTTTAGGAACGCAAAGTGACTACCGCAAATTTCTGAACGGCTACGCCCGCTCTTTTGCAGGAGTTTGGGAATTCAACAGTTTTGATGCTTTTTATAAAGAAGTTGATACTTATCGTGCCTGGTTAGCAGGACCAAAAACTCCTGGTACATTTGAAAGTTTGACATCAAAATATGTCAAAGCTTATTCCTTACAGCCCGAATTTCCCTATGCTAAAGTAGATGTTCTTTCTCTTGGATTATATGGTCAGGATAAATGGAACATTTTCCCAAACCTGAACTTAACTTTAGGCCTACGGATTGATATGCCTGTTTTTCTTACTGACCTTTTACCAAACGATAAGTTAGCTGCTGAGACTTTTCAAGGTGGCGTAAAAATTGATGTTTCAAAATATCCGAAGACTGCACCACTTTGGTCACCACGTTTAGGCTTCAATTGGGATGTCTATGGTAATCGTACTCTTCAGGTTCGTGGAGGAACCGGTGTTTTTGCAGGAACACCTCCTTATGTTTGGTTGTCTAACCAGGCAGGAAACAATGGTCTATTATTTGCCCAGTTATCAAAATCTTCCGGTCCGTTGAAAGATATAGGCTTTGACGGTAATCCAAATTATGGACCAGCTGCCGGAACGGCACCCAAAGCAGATATTGCTTTTGTAGATCCAAATTTCAAATACCCACAATTGTGGAAAACTAATTTTGCCGTTGATAAAAAATTTGGAAACGGTTGGGTTGCAACTGTTGAAATTCTATATAACAAGGAGATGAATAGCATTTATCATACAAATGTGGCCCTCCCTGATGGCAATAGTGCAGATGCATTTAAAATGTCAGGAGCAGATAATCGCGTTGTTTATACTAAAACCTCAACAAGCGCTATTGCCTATTCTGCCGTAATGATGAAGAATACCTCCAAAGGACACTCAATATATACAACACTGCAACTCCAGAAGGATTTTGATGGAACCCTAAAAGGATTGAGCGTAAACGGATCATATACCTTTGGACAGTCAAAGAGTGTTACCGATGGTTCCTCTTCAGTAGCTAAATCAGCATGGCAATATCGTCCTGCAATTAATCCGAATGCCGAGGAACTGGGGTATTCAGCCGGCAGTTTTCCAAACCGCCTCCTTTTGTCTGCTACTTACAGTAAGTCATTCTTTAATATGGCTACCTCATCAGTTGGCATTGTGTTCCAACGATATTCCCCATTCCGTTACTCTTATACCTACAATGGCGACCTGAATGGCGATGGTATAAACCTGAACGATTTGGTTTTTATTCCGGCTACTGTTGATCAGATAACATTGGTTAAAGATGGAACTGCAGATCCACGAACCCCAGCTGAAATTTGGTCACAACTTAACAACTTCATCAAACAAGATCCTTATTTGAGCCAGCATAGAGGCGAATATTCTGAACGCAACGGAGCTGTCGCTCCATTTGTAAATAAAGTGGACATGAATTTTTCGCAGGATTTCTATGTTAAAACTTCAAAAGGCCAACGTAATACAATCCGGGTATCTTTTGACATGGTCAACTTGGGCAATTTTATTAACAAGGATTGGGGAGTAGAAAAAACAACCGTTTTGGGTTACCAGCAATATCAATTCCTTAAAATGGTAAGTAAACCTACGGCTACAACTCAACCTACATTTACAATGCCTTATGTACCGGCTGGCACTGCAGGAAGTGGCTCGACACAAACAGTACTTTCGCAGACATTCCAGGATTATGTTAGTATATCTTCCCGCTGGCAATTGCAGATTGGTATAAAATATATTTTCAAATAAAAATTTATCGTCTTATTTCAGGAGGAGGGTGCACGCAAAGCGCCCTCTTTTTTTTAGATATTATCATTAAATTTGCCAATCCAACAAAGCATAGCAACATGGCTCAAAAACCCTCGATTCCCAAAGGCACACGCGATTTTTCACCACTTGAAATGGCACGCAGAAATTATATTTTCGATACTGTTAAATCGGTATTCAAACTATATGGTTTTGAACAGATTGAAACCCCGGCCATGGAAAACCTCTCTACGCTAACCGGAAAATATGGAGAGGAGGGAGATAAGCTGTTGTTCAAAATTCTTAATTCAGGCGACTTCCTTGCGAAGGCCAACGAAAATGATCTGTCTGCAAAAAATAGTCTCAAAACAACCTTTCAAATAGCCGGGAAAGGCCTTCGTTACGACCTTACGGTACCCTTTGCCCGTTACGTGGTGCAGTACCAAAGCGATATTAATTTCCCTTTCCGCCGGTACCAGATACAACCTGTATGGCGGGCCGACCGGCCGCAAAAGGGACGGTACCGCGAATTCTACCAGTGCGATGTTGATATCATCGGTTCAAATTCCCTGCTCAATGAATATGAATTGATACAGATTGTCGATATGATTTTTACCCGGCTGGGCATTAATGTCACCGTTAAAATCAACAACAGAAAGGTGCTGGCCGGCATAGCCGAGACCATTGGCGAAGCAAACAGGATCATCGACATCACCATAGCGATCGATAAACTTGAGAAAACCGGTTTGGACAAGGTCAATGAGGAGTTGTCCGAAAAAGGTGTATCAGAATCAGCCGTCCAAAAGCTTCAACCGATTCTCAAATTATCGGGTAACAACGAGGAGAAGCTTGACAAGATCGAACAGGTTATTGAAACATCAGAAACCGGAAGGAAAGGTGTGGAAGAATTAAGGACCATCTTTGGTTACCTTAAAACCGGAAATATAGGCACAGCGGTAGAACTGGATCTCACCCTGGCCCGAGGTCTAAACTACTACACAGGCGCAATCTTTGAAGTGAAGGCCAATGATGTTCAGATAGGTTCTATCACCGGCGGCGGAAGATACGATGACCTTACCGGCATTTTCGGCCTGCCGGATATTTCCGGAGTCGGAATCTCTTTCGGTGCAGACCGGATATACGATGTAATGGAACAATTAAATCTTTTCCCCAAGGACCAAACCATCTCAACCAAAGTGCTCTTTGTCAATTTCGGAAAAGCAGAAGAGAACTATTGTCTTCCCTTGCTGGAACAAGTACGCAAGGCAGGAATTGCTTCCGAAATATATCCATCCGAAGAGAAGATGAAAAAGCAAATGAACTACGCCAATAAAAAGGGAGTCAAGTTCGTCGTGCTGGCCGGAGGAGCGGAAATTACTAAAAATGAGGTTACTGTGAAGAATATGGAAAGCGGTGAGCAAATCTCAATTGAGACGAACTTGTTAATTTCCTACATTAAGGATAAAGGATAGTTCCCAAAGGATAAAGGATAAAGGATAAAGGATAAAGTGGGATTCCGACTGAATAGAACCTTATCTCGCTGAACATAAAATAAAAGACGCTGCAAATCAACCTTGCAGCGTTTTTTACTTTATCCTTTTTACTTTATCCTTTATCCTTATTTTACGGGCTTATCACCATCCCCTTTTCTCATCTCCTGCATCAGGTAAGACCTGAACTTACGCTCTGACCGATAAAGTTTTACAACCTTTTCTGCAGGCAAAATGGAGAGAAATTTTAAATTGTATTCTTCTATGAGCTTCGCCTCTTTCATGTGCAAACCAACCATTTCGCCGGCAAGCTTTCTGTATGTTTCCTCACTTCTAATTGTCTTGTCGTCTGTAAATTCTTCCAGGTCCCTTTTGCGGTCCATCAAATCCAGTCGTGCTTTTTCCAGTTTGTTGTACACAGGCCAAAACTTCTGGCCTTCCTGGGAAGTTAGTCACACCTGTTCGGTAAGAAAGGCTACCTTCTTGCTTTTGATCATCTCAATCATCTTTGGATCCATGTGTCTCTGGGCCATAAGCTGCATAGAACAGAAGAGGATCATTGCGGCAAATAATGTAGTTCTCATGTTATTTATTGGCATTAAGAATTTCAAAATCAGAACAATTTGATGCCAGGTATTCAGCCAGTCCGTCTTTAGAAATTTTGGAGGCATCGTATTCATCCATCTCAGAAAGGGCCGAAAAGAATGAGACATCCGAAACTAATGAGGTGTAAGTACTGACCATTGCATCTGTCTGATCAACGGCAGAGAGATCATTTGTGCTCTGCAAACCAATAAGAACAGACTTTTTTTGACTGCCAAAAGGATGCATATATACGGTAAGCAAGATGGCCAAACCTGCCGCAATCCCGAGGGCAGGTCTGAGATAAATAAGCATGCCCTTTGAACTTTTAGTATGGCTTTCAACTTCCATTCTAAGTTTCAGCCTTTCCCCGAAGGTTTCAAAATAACCTTCCGGGACAGAATAACCACTTTCCATTTTTGGAAACCGTGGCTCTTTTTCAATATGTTCGCTTTTGTCTTTCATAATCAATATCGTTACTATGACACTTCAACCTTCAAAAGGTTTAATACCAAATATCTTTATTCCCCTTCAAAATGCGCTTCAATTTTCTTTACTGCATGATGATATGATGCTTTCAAGGCACCAACCGAGGTTTTCAGGATCCCGGCCATCTCCTCATATTTCATCTCCTCGTAATATTTCATGTTAAAAACCAGTCGTTGCTTTTCAGGAAGCTGTAAAACAGCCAGATGCAAGCGTTTCTGAAGCTCTTCTCCCTCAAAATGGGCACCCGATTCAAAAGTTTCTACAAGATAATCAGAAACTCCGTCAATTGAAAATATATTTCGTCTCTTTTTTTGCTGAAGAAAACTCAACGATTCGTTCGTTGCAATGCGAAATAACCAGGTAAAGAGTGAAGAATCCTCCCTGAAATTGTCGATGTTCTTCCAAACCTTGATAAAAACATTTTGAAGGAGGTCATCTGCATCATCATGACTGACGACAATTTTCCGGATATGCCAATAGAGTCGCTGCTGGTATGTTTTCACCAGTAACTGGAAAGCCATTTCTCTCTTTCCCTCATTTTTCAAATCAGAAATTAATTCCTTGTCCTTGTCCTTGTCAATCATCACGCATCGACCACAGATAAATACCCAATGAATAGTTTGAATTGTTTGAATTGTTTGAATTGTTTGAAACTTTATAAACCCTTCAAACAATTTTTGAACCCTTCAAACTTGTTTTAAACATTTCAAACCCTTCAAACTTGTTTTGAAACTTTCCGGTTGGACAAAGTTAACGACTCAAAGTTTAAAATAGTACCTTTGCGCCAAAATAGTAAGTAAAGTTTAAAGATGGCTTTAAGATGCGGTATAGTGGGTCTGCCAAACGTAGGCAAATCGACCCTTTTCAATTGTCTTTCAAATGCGAAGGCGCAATCAGCAAATTTCCCTTTTTGCACCATTGAGCCCAACCTGGGAGTAATAACGGTACCCGATAAACGATTGATCAGGCTGGCTGAGATCGATAAGCCCAAAAAGGTGATTCCTACCACCATAGAGATTGTAGACATTGCAGGACTTGTAAAAGGTGCCAGCAAAGGAGAAGGACTCGGAAACCAGTTTCTGGCCAATATTCGTGAAGTAGATGCCATCATCCATGTGATCAGGTGTTTCGAAAACGACAACATCATTCATGTGGATGGATCGATCAATCCCATTCGTGACAAAGAGGTGGTTGACATTGAATTACAACTCAAAGATCTTGAGACAGTTGAAAGCCGTATAGCCAAATTGCAGAAGCAGGCAAAAGTTGGCAATGATCGGGTCGCCCAAAAAACTGTGGCAATAGCAGAAAGGCTAAGAAATGTTCTTGTCACAGGTAAATCAGCCCGAACGCTGGTTCTGAATGAAGATGAAGAGGAGTTGATTCACGATTTTTTCCTGCTCACACGCAAGCCGGTTGTTTATGTGTGCAATGTGGATGAAGCCTCTGCTTCCAAAGGAAATTCAATGACCGATGCCTTCAGGGAAAGCGTTAAAGATGAAAATGCGGAAATCCTGATCATCGCAGCAGCTACCGAAGCTGATATCGCCGAATTGGAGAGTTATGAGGAGAAGCAGCTCTTTCTGGAGGACCTTGGATTGGATGAGCCCGGTGTTAATAAACTCATTCATGCTGCTTACCACTTGCTGAAATTGCAGACCTACTTTACCACAGGCGCAGATGAAAGCAGGGCCTGGACTTTTGTGAAGGGAATCAAGGCGCCAAAAGCCGCAGGAATCATTCACAGCGATTTCGAAAAAGGATTTATTCGTGCCGAGGTGATCAAATACAACGACTATGTGACACTGGAATCAGAATCAGCATGCCGCGAACTTGGCAAAATTGCCATTGAAGGGAAAGAGTATGTCGTGCAGGATGGTGATATAATGCATTTCCGATTCAACGTTTAATCTTCTTGGATGTTAATTTATTGATTAATTAAACATGGCGGCAGTAAAACCACATAAACCTTCTACAGGAAGGAAGAAAAAATCCATACTGGATGTTTTCAAGCGAAAAGGAAACCAGTCGGTATGGAAATTCGCGCTGCTTTGGACGCTAAAAATCGCTCTATTCGGATTGTTCATGATGTCGGTTCTCTTTGTTTTGGTCTACATCGGAACCTTTGGTGAACTACCTGATGCTGAGACATTGATAAAAATAAAGGAACCAGTTGCCACCGAAGTTTATTCTCAAGATGGCAAAATTCTGGGCAGGTACTATGTTGAAAACCGAAGCAGTGTAAGTTTCAAAAATATTTCGCCAAATGTCATCAATGCCCTTGTATCTACCGAAGATGCACGATTTTACGAACACATGGGGATAGACGAATGGGCCGTTGCCAGGGTCTTCATCAAGACTATTTTTATGGCCAACCACAGCTCGGGAGGTGGTTCTACCCTATCACAGCAGATCGCCAAGAATATTTTCGGGCGCGACAATTGGGGACCCCTTACTTTACCCGTGAGTAAAATACGCGAATCCATTGTCGCATACCGGTTGGAAAAACTTTACTCAAAAAACGAAATTCTGACCCTTTACCTCAACACCGTACCCTTCGGTGAAAATACTTTTGGTATCGGAACTGCCGCTGAACGTTATTTCAGTACCACCCCTTCCAGATTAACCGTTACACAGGCTGCGACCCTGGTTGGTTTGTTGAAGGCCAACAATGCTTATAATCCCAGGCTTTATCCTGACAGATCGCTCCAGAGAAGAAATACTGTAATCAGGCAGATGCAAAAATACAACCATCTCTCAGAGGCGGATGCAAACAAATTTTGCCAACTGCCACTTGCATTAAAGTACAACTATCTGGTATACAACACAGGCCCTGCGCCATACTTCAGGGAGATGTTGCGACCGCAGCTTGATAAATGGTGTTCCGAAAACAACAAAGAGGATGGAACACCTTACAATCTTTACACCGATGGACTTAAAATCTATACTACCATCGATTTCAGGATGCAGAAGTATGCTGAAAATGCAATGAGGAACCAGATGAAGGAACTACAGGGCACTTTTGAAAAGGATTGGAAAGGTGAGGCTCCGTGGAGTAAGAACACCGATATCGTGAACCGTGGAATGAAAAGGTCGGTTCGCTACAAAAGATTGATAGAATCGGGTAAAAGTGACAAGGAGATAGCCCTGGTTTTTAAGACCCCTACCAACATTAAACTGTTTTCGTGGGATGATGGGCAAACTGTCAGAATCAGTCCTTTGGATTCGGTCAAGGCCTCTTTAAAACTGCTTCACTGTGGCTTTGTCGCGCTGGATCCGAAAAATGGCAAGGTAAAAGTCTGGATTGGCGGCAACGATTTCAGGTTTTTTCAATACGATCATGTTACCTCTTCCCGACAGGTAGGTTCTGCCTTTAAGCCATTCGTCTATGCTGCCGCACTTGAGAATGGTATTCCCCCTGATAAATACTATGCTAATCAGCAGATTAGTTACAGCGATTACCAGGATTGGTCGCCGGGCAATGCCGACAACGAATATGGCGGCTATTATTCACTGGAAGGGGCCTTGTGCAAATCAGTTAATACCATTTCTGTACAGGTTCTTCTTGAGGCAGGTATTTCGGAGACTGTTCAATTGGCCCACAAAATGGGTATTGATGCCGAAATCCCTCATTTCCCGTCGATTGCCCTTGGTGCGGTAGATGTTCCTCTGTTGCAGATGGTGAAGGCCTATTGCTGCTTTGCCAGTGAAGGTTTGACTGTTGAACCAAGTTACCTGCTGCGCATTGAAGACAACAAAGGGAAGGTCCTGCAGAAATTCTCATCTGATTTTGTACCGCAACAGGTAATGGAACCCGAGAATGCCCGTATCATGAACCATTACCTCGAGGCCGTTTCCAGTGAAGGAACCGGAGCTGCAATCAGGTCAAAGTTCAACATCCCGGGAGCATTTGCCGGAAAAACCGGAACCACCCAGAATTTTGCCGATGGCTGGTTCATTGGGTATACCCCTTCACTGGTGACCGGTTGCTGGGTCGGAGCAGAGGATCCTTCCGTCCACTTTAAATCCCTGGCCCATGGGCAGGGAGCCTACATGGCACTTCCCATTGTTGGAGGATTTTTCAGGAGTTATTACAGCGATCCTGCTTTCGCCGGCAATGCCAACATCCCATTTACAGCACCATCGCCCGAAAATTTGGCACTATTGGATACACCTCATTTTGCAGAAGAGATAAAAGATGGCAAAAAAGGATTCTGGGACATGTTCAAAAGTGAAAAGCGTAAACAGGAAGAGCTAAAGGAGAAAAGCATCGATCAGGCAAAAGTAGGGAAGGCCGATAAAGAAAAAACCGGACCAAAAAAAGAGGAGGAGAAACCTTCTATCTGGAAGAAAATCAGGGATGCACTCTCGAATAAAAACAAATAAAAGAATAGTTATAAGTGATAAGTTATGAGTGATAAGTTAAATTTCAGCACTCATATCTCATAACTCATAACTCATAACTCATAACTCATTCCATGACTGTATTGAAAAAACATCAGGATCCTATCGGGAAAGCAGTTCACGATTATTTTCACGGTATTGTGGGCGATTCCATCCTGGTAAGGACAGATATCGCAGAAGATGAGACCCTCTCTCCCGGATACTTCTTCCGAACTTTTGAACAGATGCCGCTTCAGGAGCAGGAGGCTTTAAAACGGTGTAAAGGGAAAATTCTCGACATTGGCGCCGGCGCAGGAGCCCATTCTGTTTGGTTAAAAGAGAAGGGGCTGGAGGTTGTTTCGATCGACATCTCACCGCTCTCATGCGAGGTCATGCGTGAAAGGGGGTTAACCAATGTTTTGTGTGGCAACATTTACTCCCTTACTGACCAAAAATTCGACACCATTCTGCTGCTGATGAATGGAGCCGGAGTCGCCCAAACATTGCCCGGGCTTTCTGTCCTGCTCAACCATTTGAAACAGTTGTTAAATCCGGGCGGAAAAATATTGGCCGACTCATCAGACCTCCTCTATCTCTTTACCGACGAAAATGGCGAAAGCTGGATAGACATTGCCTCCGACACTTACTACGGTGAGATGGAATACCAGCTAAGTTACAAAACTGTCAGGGGAAAGAAGTTTCCCTGGCTTTTTGTAGATTCCGATACATTGTCCGAGTATGCTGAAAGATCAGGCTTCACGGTAGTGGACAAAGTGAAAGGGTTGCATTTTGACTACCTGATTGAACTCGCACTAAACTGAAAAACCGGAGATGGCGATCAAAAAGCAGAGGGTTGTGTGTGTTTGCAACGGCATTACAGAAAATGAGGTCCTGAGGATTCTGAAGAGGGGTGCCAGGAATTTGGAAGATGTAAAGAAACTCACCAGTGCAGCAACCGGTTGTGGCAGGTGCAAGAGCGAATCGGAAGCAATTGTTAAGCAGTTTATTGAAAGCAAAGCGCCTGATTTACAAACCAATATTGATTTTTAATTTACGCTGGGATTTCCAATGTTTTCTTATTCTTAATTCTCCTTTCGATTTTTGTATTTTTAAACGATATATTTAATTAATTGATAGATTTGCTCCACTAAAAAAATATCCTCATATAAAATCTTATTTAAATGGCTAAATTGAACCAAGATGCCCTGGATTACCATAGCAATGGAAGACCAGGCAAAATTTCAGTTACTCCAACAAAACCGCACGCTACACAGCGTGATTTAGGTTTTGCATATACTCCGGGTGTTGCAAGTCCTTGTCTTGCAATTAAAGATAATCCGGATGATGTTTACAAATATACTGCCAAAGGAAATTTGGTGGCAGTTATTTCAAATGGTACAGCAGTTCTCGGATTAGGGAACATTGGTCCGGCTGCCGGTAAACCTGTTATGGAAGGGAAAGGGCTGCTTTTTAAAATTTATGCCGACATTGATGTATTTGATATAGAATTAGATGCACTGGATCCTGAACTTTTTATTCAAACAGTAAAGGCACTCGCACCAACTTTTGGGGGTATCAACCTCGAGGACATCAAGGCTCCCGAATGTTTCGAAATTGAGGAGCGTTTGAAGAAAGAGCTGGACATTCCGATCATGCACGACGACCAGCATGGCACGGCCATCATCTCTTCTGCCGGTCTGCTCAATGCCGTTGAAATTGCAGGTAAAAAAATTGAAGATATCCGTATTGTTGTCAACGGCGCCGGAGCCGCTGCTGTATCCTGCACCAGGCTCTATATTTCGCTGGGTGTCAAACGCGAAAATGTTTTGATGTGCGACAGCAAAGGAGTGATTCACAGCGAGAGAACCGATCTGAACCAATCCAAAATGGAATTTGTCCGCGACACTCCTTGCCGGACACTGGCTGATACGCTGGTTGGGGCGGATGTATTTGTCGGTCTTTCAGTTGCAGGTGTATTAACGAAAGAGATGGTTCAGACCATGGCCCCCAACCCAATTGTTTTTGCGTTGGCAAATCCGGATCCAGAGATTCCTTATGCCGAGGCGAAAGCATCGCGCGATGACCTTATTTTTGCGACCGGGCGTTCGGATTATCCCAACCAGATCAACAATGTTCTCGGTTTTCCATTCATTTTCCGTGGTGCATTGGACGTTAGGGCACGTTCTATCAACGAAGCGATGAAAATCGCGTGTGTAAAGGCTTTGTCAGAGCTGGCAAAAGAGAGGGTACCCGAATCAGTTTTGACAGCTTACAATGCCCGTAACATCGTGTACGGTCGTGATTATTTCATTCCAAAACCGATGGATCCCCGTCTCATAACACGCGTTGCCCCGGCCGTTGCCAAAGCTGCCATTGATTCGGGCGTAGCACGTATTACCATCACCGACTGGGATGCTTATACAGAAGAACTTGGCCACAGGTTGGGATCAGAAAATAAGCTGATCTCCATGATGATTGACAAAGCCAAACAGGACCCTAAAAAAGTTGCCTTCCCGGATGCCAGCGATTATGAAGTATTGAAAGCTGCGAACATCGCTTACCAGGAGGAGATGGCCACACCGGTATTAATCGGCAATGAGGAGAAAATCTTAAAACTGATTGAAGAAAACGAACTCGATTTTGGAGATATAGAGATTATCGACAACAGGAGCAGGACCAACGACAAACTTCGCCGCAGATATGCCGAAGTCCTCTTCGGGAAACGTGAACGCAAGGGTATGACGCTCGAAGAGGCAGTAGACAAGATGTTTGACAAAAACTATTTTGCAGCGCTAATGTTGGAGTGTGGTGATGTTGATGCTGTGGTTTCAGGCTATTCGACGCGTTATACGGATGCTATTAAACCTGCGTTGGAAGTGATCGGCAAGAAACCGGATGTCACTAAGATATTCGGGATGCACCTGGTCATCAGCCAAAGAGGAACTTATTTTCTGGCCGATACAACTATCGATTCCGCCCCGGATGTAAACAATCTGGTCGATACCGCTGTTCAGGTTTCCAAAGTGGTCAGACAATTCAATATCGAACCGCATCTGGCAATGTTATCCTACTCTAACTTTGGCTCCAATCACGAAGCTTCGCCGACCAAAGTACGGGAGGCTGTAAGAATTCTCCACGAAAAGCATCCTGATATGATCGTCGATGGTGAAATGCAACTGAGTGTTGCAGTAGACAAGAAAATTCGCAAAGAGATGTACCCATTTAACAAATTGGCCGGAAAGGACTGCAACGTATTGATATTCCCAAATTTAAGTTCTGCCAACATATCACTGCACAGTCTTCAGCATATTGCAGAATGTGAAACACTTGGACCAATTCTCGTGGGAAACCGCAAATCCATGCAGGTTATGCAGATGCATTGCTCGGTTCGTGATGTGGTAAATATGATTGCTATCGCGGTAATTGATGCACAGAACCTGGATTAGGATTTGTTGGATTAAAAAGACAATTATTGGATTAAAAAGGGGATAGCGTAAGGTTATTCCCTTTTTTGATGTCAAGGATATTCAAAACATTGGAATAAAAACCTATTTTTAACGGAATCCATCTATTCCATAACAATGATCAGGTTCAGACTATTTTTACTCTTTATATTCTTATCAATCAATGGCTTCTCTCACATATAGGGTACCAATTCGGTATGAAGCCACGAAAATTTGCGGATCACCTCCAATTCCTGAGGTGTCCGGTGCCAAAGGTGGATTTCCGTGCCGTTGCTGATTGAAGAACATTTCTTTTTCATCTCATCATTTTGAGTCCGAAAATAAGAACCCCCGTATTGACAAGCGTATGAACCAGTGCACTATAAAACACATTTTTAGTTTTGATGTAGGTATACCCGTAAGCCCAGCCCGCCATACATGCCAATCCAATGTAAATGATGGATTTGGCATGGTAATGTACCAGACCAAAGGTTACACCGGTGATAGCCAGCGAGGTATAAACACCCAAGCCAAACTTTTCCGACTTCTCAAGAAAGTACGCGGAAGTAAACAGGACCACAGTTACGAAAGCAGGGAACCACTTCATTTTGCCTTCAAGGGTATACCCTACCGCAAATGCCCCAATCAAAAGCAGGACAAACCCAACCAGCCAAAACATCAACCAGGATCTTCCCTGTCCGATTCTCCTGGTAAGCATATTTTGAAGAATTCCCCTAAAAAACAGCTCTTCGAACAAAGCGGTATGTAAAAAAGTCCCAATCATGGTAAAAATAATCGATTTGATTACCACACCGACAAGATCGCTGTATCCGACAACGGTTATAAAATCGACAGACCGGCCGAATACAAAAACAAATGCGTAGAAGGAGATCCACACCAGCAAAGCAGTTCGCAATGATTTCCATCTGATTTCGAAAACGAAACCGACCTCTTTTATTCCTCTTACGATGGCAAAAACATACACGCCGGATAGAATAATCATCACATGGGAGATAGCGTCGAAACCACCTCCATTGATCGGAAGATCGCTGTTTTGTTTAAGGCCGAAAAAATTGAACGGCAAAAGTGCCAGAACGAAAACAGTAAAATCAATCCAGCCAATTTTACGGTTTGGGTCATTGACCAGCCCGTAAACCAGCACAGGAAAGTAAAGGGTAAAGAGCAGCAGGGCCGGATTTCCTTCCAGGATATTCTGACCATTTAATCCTATATAAATGAAGTAAAGTGCCAGCAACACTGTTGGAAAAATAAGTACATTCCATTGTCTTTTCCCATTCCAGGCAACAAAAGCTTGTATGACAGGCTCCCTGCCCAAAACAAACTGAACAAAATAGAAAATTAAAAAAAACGGCAATGCAAACAGGAGCCCTTGCGTTGAACACCTCCCGGCAGTGTAATAAAGAAATAACACTGTTAGGACAACGGTAGCTAAACCGCCTTTCAGTAGCGAATTGTAAAGTTTGCGCTCTCCCATATGGGTAGTTATTTTAATGAAAACGAACCTGAAGAAGAGACCCCGACTAATTTTCAATTATTTCCGGGACTCTGCCAACAGTGTCAAATTCGGTTTATTTGGATGTTAATTGTAGTAGTAATAGTTCAAAAGTTGGAGATCTGCACGCCTCTCCCGATAGTTGATCGAACAAATATACACATAGCAGGGCATTAGCAAACATGCCGAAAACAAAAACCGTAAAATAAAAGTTCCCAAATTGAGAATTATTTTATATCTTTGTATTAAGATTATTTTAAATGGAAAGAATATTTGCCAAAAGTACTTTGAGAGAATATTGGGAAAAGCATCCTGATTCAGAGCAGTATTTAAAAACTTGGTATGATACCGCGATGAATACGGAATGGAAATCACCGAATGAAGTCAAACAAACATATGGGAATGCAAGTATTCTAAAGGACAGTCGGATTGTCTTTAACATAAAAGGCAATTCATATAGATTGGTAGCGAAATTTAACTTTGAGAAACAATGGATTTTTATCCGATTCATTGGAACTCATGAAGAATATGACAGGATTGATGTAAATACAATTTAAAAATTTTGGGTAATGAATATAAAACCGATAAAAACAGAAGGAGATTATCAAATATCATTAAAAAGACTAGAGGTAATATTTGATGCACCTGTTGGAACAGTAGAAAGTGATGAGGCCGATATTCTTGGATTAATGATTGACGAGTATGAGAAAAGACATTATCCAATCGAGTCTCCGGACCCAATTGAAGCCATTAAGATAAGGATGGAAGAAATGCAACTTAAGCAGATTGATCTAATTGATGCAATTGGAGGTAAAAGCAGGGTCTCTGAGATTCTTAATCGCAAGCGAAAATTAACAGTTGAAATGATTCGAAAATTGACTCCAAGGCTGAATCTCTCCCCCGGATTGCTTATAAACGATTATCAATTAACCAGATAGTGTACATGCACGTTTGCTAACATACGCCAAATGCCATGCGGGGTAAAGAAGGAAACTGCTTCTTACCTGCCGGCAATATAAGATTAACTGAAACTAACAAAAATCATAACCCGCCCGGCACTTGGCGTCAACCGATTGTTCAAATGAGGCTGAAACTATTCCCATGAATTCAACTTTTCGTTACTTCGCGGGCTTTGCGCATTATTTTTCAGAATCCTGATGAACCTTTCATCTCCAACTGACGTAAAACCGCGTAAGTGTTTGGAATAAACAACCTGTGAACCTATAAAACACAGGATGGAATAACTTTCATCCCACAAAACAGGACTAAAAAACGGTCACAAATGGATATTGATCAACGTGCAGAGAAGATAGCGTCTATATATTCAGGGCTTCAGAAAGAGATTTGCCGAACCCTTGAGCAAGCAGATGGGAAAGCTGAATTTACTGAAGAGAGATGGGAAAAAGAGATTGGTTATGGCATAACATGTGCTATCCGGAATGGTGCTGCCATTGAAAAGGGGGGGGTCAATTTTTCGTTTGTAAATGGTGAGTTTACTGAGCAGATGGAACGCTTGCTTGATGAAAAGGCCAAAAGCTATACTGCTACCGGTATCTCGTCCATTATGCACCCTGCGAACCCACACTTACCCATCATTCACACAAATGTACGGTTCTTTTCGCTCGACAACGGCGTTCAGTGGTTTGGCGGGGGAATCGACCTTACACCTCATTACGTAGATGCGGCAGAGGCCGGAAATTTCCACAGGCAATTGAAACATATTTGTGATCAATACAGTGCCGGATTTTATCCCCGTTTCAAAAAGTGGGCCGACGACTATTTTTTCATACCGCACAGAAATGAAACAAGAGGTGTTGGTGGTATATTTTTCGATCGGTTGAAACCCGATGCGGAGATCAGTTACGAACAATTATTGGCTTTTACCAAAGATCTAGCCCTGGCATATGGGCAGATTTACGGAAAAATGGTAAAAGAGAAAAAGTCAAAGCCATATAGTATCCAACAAAAAGCATGGCAGGAATTGAGACGCGGAAGATATGCGGAGTTTAATCTTGTTTATGACCGCGGAACAAAATTCGGTTTCGAATCAAACGGTAATGCTGAATCAATATTAATCAGTTTGCCTCCGACCTCGGCATGGGAATACAAACATCAGGTCAAACAGGATTCGGCAGAACTGGAAACCTTGCTGCTCCTGAAGAAAGATATTGACTGGATAAATCTTTAATTGACATGATGACATCAGTAAAAACGGCAGTCATGCTGATCAACATAGGAACACCGGATTCGCCTTCCGTGAAGGATGTGCGCAACTATCTTTCTGAATTTCTGAATGATCCCAGAGTCATTGACCTTCCCTGGTTACTCAGAAAAATAGTGGTCAATTTGGTCATTGTCCCCTTCCGTGCACCCAAATCGGCCAGGCTTTACAAATTACTCTGGTCAGAGAAAGGATCACCGCTTAATTTTCACAGCAATAGTGTTAGGGATAAACTTCAGGAACAGCTTGGCGACTCCTATACCATTTTTGTGGCCATGCGGTATGCCAACCCGAATATCCGCGAGGTGACCGAGCAAATGAAAAAAGAGGGTTTTTCCAAACTAATTGTTGTCCCTCTGTTTCCGCATTACGCCTCATCAAGTACCGGGAGCGCCATGGAGGCTGTTATGGATCAATTGAAAAAATGGAATGTCATACCGGAGGTGAAGTTTGTTGGACAGTTTTATCATCATCCGCAGTTTATCGAAGCCTTCGCAGAACGAATAAAGGCCTGTCATCCTGAAAAATACGAACATGTATTATTTTCTTACCACGGTCTGCCCATAAGCCACATGGCCCGTATACACCCTGAAATTGATTGCGAAAATTGCTCTTGCACACTTCAATTTCCCAAACACGGGGAGTTTTGTTACAAAGCCACCACGTATGAAACGACCCGATTATTGACAGCTAAATTAGATTTGCCAGAAGGAAGTTTTTCACATAGTTACCAGTCGAGGCTTTCGGACAAATGGCTCAAGCCCTATACCGACAAGCTTCTGAAACAGAGGGCCAAAGAGGGTATAAAAAATATACTGGTTGTTTCTCCTGCCTTTGTTGCCGACTGTCTGGAAACGACCGTTGAATTGGGATGTGACTATAAAAACCAGTTCATTGCCGCAGGCGGAGAGAACCTGGATTATGTAGAAAGTCTTAATGACACGGCAGCCTGGATTCAGGTTCTGAAAAACCTGATCGATAATACTTAGAAAGAGATCCGGAACAACAGTGATTATTTGACGTAATATTTTGACAGAATAAGAGCGCAACGATTTTTACTCGCTTCTTATCCTGAATAGATTACTTTTTCTCCTCAAAATGGGTTAACTTTATATAAGACCTTAAAGTTAACCACATGGAAAACACGGCAGCAGACATTGAATTACGGTATCTCATGAACGGACCTGAACCCATCGTACAGTTAATTTTTGAATACGATTCGCGGCTAATCAGGCTTCTTAAAGCTTATACCAGAGCGAGGTGGAGTAGTACGCTGCAATGTTGGTACATTCCTTGTAACGAGTTTCATCCGGAGAAGTTCAAACGCGATTTTGGCCGGGATTATTACCTGCATGCAAGCAGCACTCAGGCTGCTGCAATTTTGAGTAGTGTTAAGAACAGATTGACAGCAAACGGCAATGTCCGGCCTACCGGATTGTTTACAAGGCCTGATCCGGAAAAGGAAGATAAGATGCAGCTGTTTCGCGCCTGGATGGTCAGCAAGCGGTACAGTGAGAGAACCGTGAAAGTCTATTGCGATTGTTTGACATTGTTTTTTCGGTTCTTCAAGGAAAAGAAGATTGAAGAGATAGGTAATTCTGATCTGGTCGACTTCAACAACCGCTACATCCTTGCCAATGGTTATTCGGCCACCCTTCAGAATCAGGTAGTCAATGCATTGAAATTGTTTTACAGCCGACTGGAAGGGGTGAAACTCGAGGTAGAACAATTGGAACGCCCCCGGCACACGCATACGCTACCGAATGTATTGAGCAAGGAAGAGGTTTTGCGCATATTGAGGGCATGCATCAACAACAAGCACCGAACGATGTTGTGCCTGATCTATGCGTGTGGTTTGCGGCGAGGTGAGTTGCTGCATTTGAAGCCTTTGGATATAGCCAGTAGCCGTGGACTATTGATTATCAGGCAAGGCAAAGGGAACAAAGACCGAATCGTACCAATCTCTGAAAAGACCATAGAGATGCTGCGTGTTTACTACCGGATGTACAAGCCCAAAGTATGGCTTTTCGAAGGGCAGGTTCCGGGTCAGCCATACGGTGAAAGGAGTTTGCAGATGGTACTCAAACACTCGCTGGAATTGGCAAAAATAAAGAAGCCTGCGACACTCCATTGGCTTCGGCACTCCTACGCCACCCATCTCCTTGAAAATGGCACCGACCTTAGGTACATTCAGGAGCTTTTGGGGCACAAAAGTTCCAAAACCACAGAGATTTACACCCATGTTTCTAGCCGAAGCCTGCAACGGATCAAATCCCCCTTCGATGATTTTGATATTTAGATTCTTTTCCCTACATTCACGAAATATAAGGCGAACCGATCCTTCCTGCACCCACCAAAAATCACCGGCTAAGCGAAAGTAGGTTTCGGCTATAAACGAGTTGTGTGTCAGGCGAAAAAAGCAGTACAGATATAAAAAGTAGTAGGAAAAAACAATATGAATGACTATAACAAAAGTATTGAATTATTACAAAACCCGACATTTCAGAGAATCATCTGTATAGCGAGAGAGAATTTGCCTATTGAAAAAAGTACGAAACCATGGTCATCCATAAATCACGGACTAGATATATTGCAAACAGAATATGAGTTAAACTGTTACCTTTCTGCTTATGGCGAAATGCACGAAGCAAAGATAAAGACGGCATTGTGTGCAATCCCAAATTTTCGACAAGTTTTTAATAACAGTTTGGAAATCGTTGATTGGGGTTGCGGACAAGGTTTAGCAACAGTTTGTTTCTTTGATTTTCTTAAACAGCAAAATATTCCAAATAGAATTCAAAAAGTAACTCTTATTGAGCCTTCCGAAATGGCCTTGAAAAGAGCAATATTGCACGTAAATTCTTATCTGAATGCAGACAACAAAACAATAAGGATTGTCAATAAATACATAGCCGATGTTACAAAGTCTGATATTGAAAACAAACAACAAATATCACTTCATTTCTTCTCAAATATTTTAGATATTTCTACTATTGACTTAAAGAAATTAGCAGCACTTGTTGGCGATAATATCGTTGGTGAGCATTATTTTTTCTGTGTTGGTCCATTAAATTTTAATTCAACTCGAATTGAAGAATTTGCCAAACATTTGAATATTACAGACGAACAATTAATTGAACATAAACACGGTCAACTAACTAATACAAGAGGCACTATTAAATTATTAGTATTCAAAATAATAGGTAAAGAAATCGAAGTAATAAAAACTGATTTTTATCCACCTATTCCAAATAACATAAACCATATTACTATGATAGAAAAAATTATAAAAAGGATTGACCCAACGCATTTGAATGAGACGGATAAAATAATTCATTTTTACAAGACTATAGTTGAATTGGAACAGCAAAAAGAACCCGAAATAAATGAATTTTATCAATATCCAATAAATGATGCTTTTTCTATAGATTTGACTCAGAACAACGTCTTTATTCAAAAGTTCAATGATAACAAAAATCCTGCAATTACAAAATGGCCAAAAGATCTATTTGTTGGTTTGAGAATCAACTTAAACGATAATTTGTATACACTGATGAATTATATTATTCCTTTCAGTGATGTTAAGGATATTGACCCAAATACGCAACAAATACCTTGGAAGTTGTCCGATTTTTCTATAAACCTAAAAGCATTTGAGAAATTAGAGTTTTCGGAAGAGCAAATTACGGAGATAGAAGAAGCTATCAAAGAGCAATCTACTATAGCAGGAATATCATCTGTTTTGAAAACAAAAATTGATGATAATATCATTTTAAATGAAATTCTCTATTTAGCATTAAGTTCAAAGAATCCAGCACTGAGCCAGATTTATTCTGAGCTGAACAAACTGAATAGCAATAATATAATTAAAGAAAGTTTGTTGGAGTCTTTTCTGACAAATAAAAAAATTGACAATCAAGTCCTTAATTTGCAAGAAGAAGACCTGATACAAATTAGTGATATTGACGACAGTCAAAAGAAAGCAGTATTAAATGCTTTCAACAATAAATTATCGGTAATCACCGGTCCTCCGGGAAGTGGAAAAACGCAAGTTATTTTAAATATTTTGGCTAATTCTACTTTACCAAATTGAAAAAAGAGACGGTTTATTTTGTTATATGGCTA
>CAYHQN010000034.1:0-34374 GCA_964358545.1 uncultured Tangfeifania sp.
GAAAGTCCGATCGATGCATCCCTGTTGATACGACTATACCACATGGAGAAAGTCCTGGAGCCAAATCGTTCAACCGATATTTTCATCGGAACATCTTCATTCAGATCGCTCCCCAATTCGCAAAAAAGAATACCTGATTGATGATCTATAAATGCCTTAAGGCTAACTTTCCCGAAAGGGCTTGTACCATCAAGGCTTAAAGAAGCATCGGCAAGGTTAAGGCGCGCTTTAAAACCGGAAAGATACAAGGTATTAAAAACCGGAAATTTGAAATCGATGATAATACGACAGGCATGTCGTTGCGTGGTTGAGTGTTCATCTTTCTCATTCTTCCAGCGATTCGTTTCATCTGGTTTCGCATCGTCCCATAAATCACATTTGTTAACAACAAGAATGATTTTTGAATCTTCGCACCACACAAGTGCGCCAACATCACCATTACCCAAAGGGATGCCCTGCATAGGATCAATAGGAGGGCTTTTGTACACAAGATCATATTGGGATACACGCCCCGGCCAGGCTATACCCCATGTTGCCGTTTTTGGGTTAAATGCTGATTGTATGCTCCTGCCACCTTCAGATTGTTTTGCAAAAACCGGCAAACAGTACAGAAAGAAAATCGCACCTGTTAAAACAAATAGTCTAATTGATATGATCAGATTTATTTTCATACTTAAATAAATTATAAGAATATTTCTAAAACTACTTTTTTAGATATAACTGTTTAAGACAAATAAATTATGAGCTTCCTAAAAATTGCATTTTTATCTTCGTTTTTTATATGCCTAATAATAAATACGTTAGGATACAATATCCTTCGTTTTGCCTTTTTAATGAGGTGTTTGCGAAATGATGGTAATCGGCAGGGCCTCCCATGGCTCATCGGGGCGATCCACTACGTAGGTTGCTCCGACTGCAGTGGCGAATGTCAGCATTCCATCCTTTTCAGCCACAGTCACTCTCTTCATCGAATCCAGACGACGCACGCGCACCGGGCTATCCCATGGTCGCACTAGTTTACATGAAACCCCGGCTTCGCTGGTAATGGCCAGATACAAAACTTTGCCACCAACCTGGATTTCTCCGCTTAGTAGAAACGCGCCTTCGGTGCGCAGGCGGGCGAAGCGGGCGGTGTTCTTCAGTTTGACCGGGGCCACGCGGATCTGCCCTGTGTAACTTTGCACCAGGCTCTCATTGATCACAACAGGCCAGCCCAGAAAGTGCATGAAGATGTACTTGCTGTAAATGATATCCTTCGGATAGGTCTGGCATCCGTTCTCATGCACAATCGACCGCGTGTGCTTCTCAAAGACATCGAGCTGGTCGTGCCCAAGTCGCACCCATGCCATCGAGAGCATAACCATGTCGTCCCAAAGATGGTAAGGAGTTATCTGCAATGTTCTGAGGGCCAGCTCCCGATCTTTCTGCGGGCTGTGCAGGCCAATTTCACCGCTGGGAAAGATCGGCATCGTCCAGGGCGAAAGGTTATATTCGATGACGGGATAATTCTCGTAGGCGACCAGCACTTCCCCAGATGGAAAATCGAGGCTTGTGTAAAGTGCCTCGGCACCACCGATTCGGTGATTCACCGGCTTGAAATTCTTCCCATCGATAACTGTGGTTGCATAGCTGCGCAGGTTTGTGGCTACATGCTCCCAGTTCTCACACCGATCATCATCCACCCCCAGCACTTTGCTGGCTTCCACGGCGATCCTGAGCAGCATCTTCGCGAAGGTCAGGTCGATGGTGGAGTTCTTCGCATCCGGAACCAGGAAAGAGAGATCCCAGACTGCCGTAGGCGGCATGTCATATTTTCCATCCGGTGCGAGTTGAACAAACTTCTCATAGAACTCCGCGCAGGCCTTGATCACCGGATAGCCCTTCTCGCGAAGAAACGTTTTGTCCTGACTGTATTGGTAATACCACCACATTGGCTGTGCAACAAAACCATTCACCCAGGGGGTAGTGAATTCCGACTTTCTTGAACTCACCGGCGCAGTGTATTTGCGTGGCCACCCAACTTGGGGAAACTTGGCCCCACTGATATTCCCATAGTAGTCACGAACCATCATCTGGCCACAGGGCAGCAGGTCGAAGATTTCATCGTTGTATGCCTTGGTCAGCTCCAGGTGATTGCAGGAGAAAGCACCCCAGAGGGCGGCTTGCACGTTGTAGTCCCAGTGACGATCATTCCCCCAGGTTGGAAAGTCCTCCCATGCCCATGGACCGAAAAGGCCAGGACCTACGCTGCCGGGTTTGGTAACCGACGCGAGATGATAGAGATTGCGGAACCACTGCTGATTTAGGAATTCCCTTCCGTCGAGTTGCACAAAGGAGCGCCGCCAGAAGTCATGCCATGCCTGCGAATGTTCACGCCTCAGTTCGGTTAACCCAGCACGCTCGGCCGCTTCTATTGCGACTTTGGCCGCCTTTAAAGGATCCCTGTCATCGCGGGTTGTGAACACTGCCGTCAGGAACGTCACCGGCGCTGACGATTTCAGTCGAAGCCTGGCCATGCCTTCTACTCCACCACCCAGACTCTGCTCTTTCGGGAACTCGCTCACCACTTCGGTCTTGACCACCGCTCCACCAATGACCCGGCCAAACATCACGTATTCAAATCCATTGGGGTAGGTGTCCGGGTCAGGCGGGAACTGATAGCGCACCCACACGTCCCGACCCTCCGCACCGAACTCAGGCGCAGTGAAAATAACTCCTGTGCTGTCCTTGTGTCGCGCTAACTCAATGTCGAACTCCTCTCCGCCCAACGCCTGGTATTGGGTCACAATCAGGTTTCTATTCTTTGCAACAAACGCCTGTAGCTCAGGTGTCTGTCTGTTAGTGGGGTTGGTGCTGACCTCTGCATTCCAAATGTCAAGTAGTGCTTTGATATCTGGGTTCCTGGGCGTTGCGTTTCGGAAACGAATCCAACCTGCCGGCTTTGTGGTAGGCATTGGTGTCGCAGCATTGCTTAAGGCGGTGGCTTCCGGAGAATGAGCCAGAGGCTTCGTGCGGTAATCCAGCAAGTCGTTCTTGCCCACGAAGAGTACCAGACACCCGGGAATCGTGTAAACCGCCATGCCGATGTCACCATTTCCCAGTCGCAGGGATTCGGTGTGGTTTTCCGGCAGTCTGGGAAGCTCGATATTGCGTCCCGAGATCATGCCCTGCCAGTCCACGCGCATCCGCGTGCCCGCGATGGCTTCGGATTCCGCTGAAGGCGTCGGCACCTCGGTAATAGCCTGATCGCTGAGAGTTGTATAAGCCTTTTCTCCTATGACATGCCTTGGAACAATAATAAAAGCAAGAGCACCTGCTGTTGTTTTCCTAAGAAAATCGCGTCTGCGAAGATTGTCCATTTTCATAGTATGTTGATTTATATTGATTGAATTATTAACAGGGTGCAGGGCAACGGATTCAGAATTAAGGACACCTCTATAATCAACTTTTTGTTAATGCTCCCTGTGAGATATTTTACCTTTAACATCTGTCACTTCCGCTGACCATGGAGGCATCTCCATACTCACTTCCAGCATACCCTTGTCAACCTTTGCCCAGAATTTTGACGATTTAAAAGTAAACGAAGTATCTAATCCTGCTTTTTTAAGGTCAAATTTACCGGTTATTGTCCGTGTTTTGTCAGAGAGATTAAACATATTTATCATAAATGCATTTTCTGCAGGTAAGACGTGCAGGTGGATCTCCTCGTTGATGCCATAGAACTCTCCTCGCTTAAAGAACCTTTCGAATTGCCGGTAATACTTCATTGCTGCTTTCTGGGCCTCAACTGTTTTCATATCCTTATGGGTGCCCCCTATGCCCAGATGCCTGGCTGTGGAAGCAAACCACCAGAGCACAACACAATGCTCATTATCTTTTCTCAGATCAATATGCAGATAAATTGGAATATTGCAACCCAGATTATAGTAGTACATTGCCAGGCCGCGTCCCTGTTTCAGGTCTTCCATTGGATTCCACATCAGTTCAAAGCCCCAGGTCTCATCAAAGCTCAGAGGCAATCCATACTTGTAGTAAATGGGAGTCATTCGATATTCACCGTCCAGCATGTCATGCAGTTCAATCAGAACATCAGGATATTTTGCATGGACCCGTTTAACCAGTTCAATGCAGTCACGCATGTGGTCTTCCTGGAGGTAAGGAACAATGTGCCCATGTGTGGAGTCAGTACATACTCCGTTCCAGCCGCATCCATCAAACATCAAAAAAGACACACCATCTTCGCAGTTTGCCAGTAAACGCTTTTCCGCTTCGTCTATGAAAGATTTTGATCCCATACAGATTTCCGGCCCTCGCCATATCGTGTCGTTTAAAGTTTCGGGAGGTGCTATCCTGGATTCCACAGGCCAATCTGAAACACAATTGGGTCCCATTTCCCATCCTTTAATTGAGGTCCAGGCGGGCATAGGTGTGTGCAGGGAAACCTTAAGCCCATATTTCGACTGCATCTCCCCGACGAATTCCTTCCGGGGCCCCAGCCATTTTTCTCCCCAAAGAAAAGTTCCGAATTTTGTATCCCAACCTGGATCCAGGTATAAGGCCTCACAACTGTATTCCACCCCTTTTACAGCCTCCTTCTCAATTCTTGCTTTTATATAATTCCTGATACGGTTGTTCCATGCCCCCTCCATATCATATAGTTGTTCCCAATGGATAGGAGGATTATAATCATCAGGGAAACGGCATCCCTTTTCGTCAAGCATAGCCCTGTAAGAATAGGCGATCTCGTTAAAACCACCAGCGACGGATTGATATCGCATAACACCGAAGTCCACCATATCCCCCGGATTGATACGGCTTAATGCTGTCGGTTGTGAATGAATTGGAAGATAACATGCTCCTCCGAAGCGTAAAAGGGTTCCCTTTGGTGTCTTTACAGGTGACAGTACACTGTAAACCAGGTTTTCCTGGTTAAAGCTGAAAATGCCAATACTATGGTTTCCGTGAATCCATGCCCACCCATCGGAGAAATGATGTCGGGATTTGATATACGGCTTTTGCAGGTATAAGTTTTGAAGTCGGGACAGGTAGAAGTTTGGCCGATACTCCCATCCCGGTTGTTCTAGTATCTCAGTCATACTATAGTCATGTATGACCCCCTTTTTGTCGTAATCAGGCCGATGCCGAAAAGGAACTGCTACCATGCGATCGTTAGCTAACTCAGGGATTATCGTATCTCCCTTGCCTTCAATATTAAGAGGAAAGCCCATCTCAAACTCCGAAAGGGTAATCCTCCTGTTTCCTGGATTATGGAGTACAATATGTTCTTCAGCATACTGTTTGTCCGGAGGCAGGTAAAAACTGTGTTCGATATCAAGTCCGGCCAGTTTTCCCCAAATCGTTAAATTCTGGCCGAAAACTGTTACCGTAGGATCCTGTAATGTAAATATTGTGTCCTGTGACCCTGAAACCTGTGCACGGTATATGTAGTTCCCTTCCGACAACCGCATAGGTATTTGTCTCTCTTCGAGTACCACATGAACTTCAGACTTATTAATTGTTACGCTCAGCAAAAACGCAGAATTGGACACTTCATGATGTACTGAGGCAGGATTTGTACATGCCGGAAATGTGGCAGAGATTGCAATGATCAGGCTTAGGTTAACCAAAATAATAAAGAATGCTTTCGGAGTCAGGAAAAGATACCGGCTTTCTAAAATCGATTTTATAACAGTTTTCAGAATATGATTTTGATTTTCTTTAAATACTTCTCTCATCTGATATTAAGGTTAAATAAATAAACTACTTTAAAATGTGTTTTGTTTGGAAAAATGGGAAACTGCTATTGGTATAGGGGGCGGAGTTTCGCATTGGGCACAACCCCGGCGATATCGTCTCCACGCCATTGATACCGATACTCCACGCCATTGATTGTATCGATGGTTGTCTTGTCCGGCAGACCGTAACTGATCACAATCTCCGGCCGTTCTGACAGTCCGGTGCGTGGTACGTAGGCAAAGTCACCGATCATCTTAATTGGAAAGGATTTACCGCTAACCATAATCTGCACTGATTCAGGGGGAGTCCATCGTGGAATGCGAATAAGAACATTGGTTGGCTCTTTCGGTACCAATGTCAACTTTCCCCGGTTCGTCCGCTGGCTGATGATCCTGATGTTTCTGTCTTCATAGTTGAAGTGAAAATTAACCGTCAGGTCTGTGTCGCTACGGACAGCAACGTGTTGATAGATGTCACAAAGAGTATGAATAACAGCAGCAGTGACATCGGGATAGGACATCATACATCCCTGCGGTTCACGGGAAGCTCCCCATCCGCCCATAAATCGTTTGTCTACTGACCCCGTGGCGTCAATGGCCTGCTTCTCAGTAATCTGTCCGGGGACAATGCGAGCCCTTATCCAGCGCTCCGCATCGTCAAACAGATCCGTATAGCCCCGCCTGGTTGCCAGCCACATGGCCAGTTGTGCAGCATCACCAGGTGATGCGCACTCCGGAATACTCGTCACCTTCCCAGGAATCTGCTCCAAGTCGTGGTTAGCATATCCCGACTCCCGTACGATCCGCCGAACAGTCACTTTATAGGTAGCCAGTACAGCGTCGATATACTCGTGCTGCCCGGTCAATTCGCCAAAGAGGAACAGTCCTCGCTGCCCGCCAAGGTATGAATGGGTGTGACCCGAAGGACTCCCTTCAAGGGAGGCGACATTCAACGTGCCGTCCGGATGGGTGCTGTTCTTCAGATGGTACCGGGCGAAGCGATCTGCCAACTCCAATGCAAGCGGATCACCCGTTGACTGATAGTACCACACCAGCGCTTCAATAAGGCGGGCGCTGGTCGCATGAGGTTTATATTCATCAGGTTTCTTGATGGTGAGGTTTCTATAGGTGTCAAACTCCGTCAGTATCCACGTGCCGTCAGGTTTGGAAGCACGTCGGATGGTTTCCAGCATTCGATGTCCAAGCTCCTCTGCCCACGTGCTTTTCCGGTAGCGGACAAGGCTATTGACGGCGAGAATATACTCGCGTAAGGAGTGAAGGTAAAAATCAGGCTGTATGCCAAGCCAGCCGTCGCGCGGGCCGAAAGGCAGGCTGTCGGGGTTCTCGCAAAACTTCTTTAGATTATCCTCCATGATGGACAGCCGCCCGGGAGGGATCTTCCATCCGATGGTATTTTCCAACCGCAACAGGGCATCGAGCCAACGACCAATGTTGTGGTTCCATGCAAGATCTTTCGCTGGTGTGCCTGGATCCAAAATCGTAAAATACGGCAAGTAGTTCCTTGCAGGGTTACAGCAGTCCAGCATGTTTTGACCGCCCATTTCCATTATCCACTTCAAGTTGACGTCGTGCCCCCCTGTCCCGGTAGAAGCCTGATCACCTGGCGCTGTATGATCTATCCCTCCAATGACATTCCCTGGAACAATAGCAAAAGCAAGAGCACCAGCTGTTGTTTTCCTAAGAAAATCGCGTCTGCCATGATTGTCGTTTCTCACTGTATTTAATTTTTATATCGTTAAAAATTGCATCACCTCTCCTCTCTCTTCCGTCCTTGTACTCCTCCTCTGAAGAGGAAGGATTTCCCGGCAAAAGCCAATCCTGGGATTTTTTCCCATTTCGACAAATCGGCGGAACGGGTAAATCACCATTATCCAAAGGGATACTCTGCATAGGGTCAATAGGCGGACTTTTGTACACAAGATCACATTGGGATACTCCCCTGTCTATATGTTAATACTTGATTATTAGGGAGTTTTAAATTAATAAACGAATCATTTATATCCTATTGCCTTCAATTTTGTATCGAAATCGGAAGGAAGCTTTTCTATCGGTTTTTTCTGGTCCCGGGCAGCATAAAGCAATAAATTACGCAAAAGACGTTCTGCAGCCGGATGAGTACCTAAATTTTCCCGAATCAATAAGGTATTCAGAATGAAATTCCCCGAACCAAATGAATGAACAGAAACCATCAACCCCGAAGCATAATCCAGAGAAGCATTGATTGCTCCTGCTACGGCTTCTTTCGGGGGATCCTGTCCCACCCAGGCAGTACGCGGAATAATTTCCCGGTAGAATTGATGATCCATTAATCCTCCGGCAGGAAGGCCTTCAAAAACAGGATGTTGCTTTGCCCATTCATCTTTTAGATAAAGCCAACTATTAATAGCCGATAAAGACCCTTTTTTCTCCAAAGGCAAGAATTCAACATTGTTCCTGCCCTTCTTGAATACTTCCGGAGAAAGAAAAATTGCGTTTGAACCGCGGGCGATATGTTGCATGAGCGATGTAAATGACGTTAATGTGTCTTTGCCCTCTGGCGGATTCGTTCCAATTAATATTACTTCCCTAAATTTTTGTTTTTCAGCATTAAACGGTCGCGTTTTGATATGTTTTTCGGCGAGCCATTTTGTCAACAGCGTATCGACTCCCCATACTGTAACTTCCGTTTCAATTGCAGGCATCTGATTTGGATCATCCACATAAAATTCTACTTCGCCACACCTTGGTGCGCCTCCTCGTTCAAGTGTAGCCAAGAGACGGTATTTCCCCGCAGGGCCATCTATTGGCAAGTCTACTGAAAAAACAGGAAGCGCCAATGGAGACTCAACCCCGTTTTGTGTTACAGGAATAGTAACCGTAGTTTTATGACCGTAAATTTGATGGTTATCAGGTCCAACGACCTGAATAAGCGCAGGATAATCTCCCGGAGGTAGCGCATCTTCGTTAGCCAGTACGACTTCAAGTTTAACTTTTTCCCCACGATAACTATTTTTTGGTTCGGCAAACAGACACCAGCGCAATGGAGCTAAACCCTCAAACATCGCATCAACGGTGCCGGGTTTAAGTTCCCTGAAAGTGGTAGTCAAACCTTCCCCGGTCATTTGTTGATCGTTCATCCCTGAAAGATTGTATCCTATGATGTTTGGGTTCGAACGGATAGCCGTAAGTCCGAGTCTCCGTTGACTTGCCATCCTGCAAATGCTCTCGGCAAAGAAATCTTCCGGTCGAATGTAAATTTCATTCAGTTTCCATTGCCTCCAGTCTGCAAGATATTTATCTAACTTATCTTTGTAAAATTTCGCATCCTCAGTTTCCTCTTTCCCTAAACGTTCGAAATGTCGTGTTACGCGCCATAAGTCAACGGCACTGCCAATGCCATATTCAGACAGAAAAACCGGTTTTGAATTTTGTCCGAGACCACGCATAAAATTGGTAAATTGTATAGTTTGAGGAACCATGGGATAGATATGTGCATCTCCGGAACTTTCCATATATCCTGGTATATTGGTTATTTTTGCCTGAGGAGCATCTGGTGCCTCTATACCAAGTAGGTATTCCCATTCCCGGGATCCGGGATTAGATATAGAGCCGATGGAGAATTGACAATCAAAACGACCACTACCCAGGAAGACCATCCGGTTGTTATCTAAGGAGCGTATAAGCGGAAGCATTGCAACGGCATGTCTGAAAACAGGACCATCAAAAGTTTCGTTGAGCAACCCCCAGATAATTACACTCGGATGGTTACGATCGCGTCGTAACATTCCCAGTTGAGAACGATCAATGCGTTGGAATAAATGAGAGGTGCTATCTATCGTCCCCCATGAAGCAAATGATTCATTATATACCATTAATCCTATTTCGTCGCATAAATCAAGCTGGTAGGGAAACGAACCTCCCCAAATAAAGCGAATAGCGTTGAATCCCATAACCTTCATATCCAGTAAATCCCTGCGTGCCTGATCAGGGTTTATAGGTAACCGTTGGCCGATTGGGTAGTTGTTGCAAGTATAGGCGGAACGCAGGAAAACCCGCCGGCCATTGAGCCGAAAACTTCCATTTTCGAATTTAAAATCGCGAAAACCAAAACGAACGGATCGTTCGTCCGCCATCTGATCCTTTTCGCTGGTGCTTCTCAGGCTGAGTCTGTACAGGTAAGGGTTATTGAGATCCCAAAGATGAGGATCCTCGATTTTTATCGTGGTCTTAATGATGGTATCTCCCGGAGGAACATCGCAATCGAACTCCATCGACTTCAAAGTTTCTCCACTTGCTGCAGGGGCAACGGTAAATGCTAAATGTTGATGAATGCGTTTTGTCCCTGCATTCCGTATGGTTGCCTCTATTTGTATGACATCGCTTTTTGAATTGGTTGAAGCGAAAAGATCTTCCACCCGGACCATTGGCACTATCATTAATTCAACTGATCCCGTTATCCCTCCGCAATTGTATTCTCCTCCTGAACTATAGGGTATTACTCTTGACTGTCTGGGAATTTGCTTCAAGGTCATACCGTCAATGGGCTCGTTCGTTGGATTTAATACCCGGACACTTAGATGGTTCATCTCACCCGACTTCACAACATTTGTGATATCTATGACAAAAGAGACGTCCCCGCTTTCATAACGACCCATAAAGACATTGTTGAGCCACACTTCGCCCATGTAATCAATTGATCCGAAGCGCAATAATGTCCGACCGGAAGGATAATTATTCTTTGGAACCACAAAGTCGTGCCAGTACCATACTACCCCATGATAAGCCGGAAAAACATCCTGAAGAATCCATGGAACTTTAACCGGCTTAGCTCCGGAAACCTGAACCTCCCACCACTTCTTGTTTTTTCCAACATTCAAAGAATCTGTTGCCAACAACCATTCCCCATCCAACGAAACGACAGATTTTGTGGTTAAACTACCGCTCTTTACAGAGGAGGATTGAGCCGATAACCTGTTAATTTGTTGGCCATTAAAAGGTCCGCCTGGCAAAAAGATTGTAAAATTAATTAATAAACAACTCCTTATAACCAAATATTTGAAGACCTCCCTGTATCGTTGCATATTTATTTTTAAACGTAACCAATCTTTTATCATTTCTGAATATATTTTATTCATGACCTTATTTTAAAATTAATCTCACCTTACAGACAATACTTCAATTTGCCAAAACAGCAATGACTAATTATTTTTTCAAAAAAGGTTTTGGGATTGCAATAAAATTGAATTGTAACTCATAACCAGAGATTAGCATGAGTTACAATACAGTTTTAAAAAAATGAACTTTATCCGGAATTATTTAAAGTCTAATAACCTGGATTTTGCACAAGCTGTGGATTAGCATCCAATTCGCTTTGAGGGAAAGGCCACAGGTATTGTTTTTGATCGAATACTAAGAAATTACCATCAGCATCTTTTACCGTTGGCAAAAAGGTATGTGCAATTTTCCAGCGTTTTAAATCAAAATACCTTCTACCTTCAACACCTAATTCAACTTCTCTTTCGTGGCGAATATAATCCCTTACTGAGCTTTTAGTGTTATATTTTGATTGATCCACAAGGGGCATATTTACGCCAGGCCTGGATCTGACCTGATTAATTGCGGCATAAACACTGGCATCCGGCCCACTCGCTTCATTCTTTGCTTCAGCATACATCAACAATACGTCTGCATAACGAAGGAGAACAAAATCCCAGTCATTAAGGGTTCTATCATTATAACTACCAGAAACAGTAGGATCAAGATACTTTCTATTCATTACACCTGTGGGATTAAATGAGTTATAGAGGTAAAATCCAGGCCATTCTTCACCTGGAAGTCTTATTGTATAATAAAACCGTGGTTCGCGGTTTGCAAAGGGGTTTGCAGCATTATACAAAGGTGATTCAGAAATGGGCAATCCATCAGCGCACTCGAAAGCATCCCTAAAACTTTGACGTAAAAATATGTGGGCTGAATATTCAATATTATAACCATAACCATCGGTCCAGTCAGGACTAAGATACCTGCATGAAAACATTATTTCCGGATTATTTACCTGTCCCTTATTAACGAACATACTCGGATAATCGTTATATATACTAAACTTGCCGGAACTGATAATTTGCTGTGCCAGGGTTGCGGCATCTGTCCATTTTTCCTGAGTTAACAACACCCTCAATTTTATTCCCATTGCACTGCCCTTCACTGCATGCCCGTCGGTATATGGATTATCAGGTAAAACAGAAATTGCATTATCCAAATCCTCCAATATAAATGCAAATACTTCTGCCGCAGTACTCTTCGCTATTTTAGAGGATGCTGCATCTGCAGGTAATGTTTTATACAACGGTACCCCACCAAATACATTCACTAAATCAAAGTAAAATAATGCCCGAAGAAATTTTACTTCCCCTTTATATACACCTCTTTGAGTTTCAGCTACAGTGGTGACCTTATCAACATTGTCCAAAAAATAGTTGCATGATGAAATAGCCCTATAACAACAGCGATAGTAATTACCGACCAAGTCGCTATTAGGAGTAATATTGCCTCTGCTCATGGCAGAGATGTTAAACAAACTCCAATAAACGTAAGCTATATCAGTTAATCCATCTAAATAGCCACCTTGAAAGTTTTCGGGGAACCCTGCCCAACCATCGCCCTTCAAGCGGTCATAACAACCGGCCACAGCCATTTTTAAATCAGCATCACTTTTCCAAAAGGTTTCACTCGAAACCTTATCCAGAGGATTTTTATTTAAAAAGTCCTTTTGACATGAAAAGAATAATAATGAAATAAATATAACCCTGGTAGCTTTAACAACATTATTTATTTTCATAATATTTTTTTTTAATTTTAAAATTTAATATCAATTCCTGCATTTAAAGTGCGCACCTGGGGGTAGTAAAATCCACGTCCGCCGTTGGGCCCATCCATTCTTCTCTCAGGATCTGTCCCCGGATATTTTGTAAATGTGAATAAATTGTCTCCATTAACATATACATTAATACCCTTTGACTTAATTTTATCAGCTACCCGTTTAGGTATTGTATAAGATAATCTTACATTCTTAATACGCAGGTACGAGGCGTCTTGTAATTGAAAGGTATTCGGATAAGTTTTAACACCCCCATATCCACCGCCAGCATCGCCACTTCCTATATATACGGCAGGAATGGTATTACTGGGATTTGTAGGTGTCCATGCATCTCTATACATAGCAAGAGGTGGATCTCCCTGTACAAAAGGATCCCATCCCCATCCATAAATTCTTTTATGGATCCCCTGTACTCCCTGTAGAAAAACAGAAAGTTCAAATGCCTTATATCTCGCATTCAAGCCAAATGAATAAGTAAAGTCCGGATTAGGGGAAAATGATTTCCGATCTTTTGCGTCTATGACGCCATCTCCATTTATATCCTTTATTTTTACATCGCCCGGGTGTGATTTAAAAAAGGCTTGCTTAGGCGACGCATCAATATCAGCCTGGCTTTGAAAAACGCCAGCCATCTCATACAGGTAAAATGAATTATAGGCCAATCCTACTTCATTTATCCCTTTTGTCGGAGTTACAATAGACAAAAGTTTATTCGTATAAGTCGAAAATAAGAAATTAGCATCATAGGAAAAATCGCCAATCTTTTTGGCATGCCTGAGTTCCAACTCCCAACCCGTATTTTGTAATTCACCATCGTTTGATATCGGTCCGGTTAAACCAAGACTACGCGGTACCGGTAATGTAGCTAATATATCATAAGTATCTTTCCTAAACATGTCGAAAGTTATACCCAACAATCTTTTATAGATATCAATATCAACTCCGAAATCAATTATTTTCGTGGATTCCCATTTTAAATTTTTATCCGTCAAACGCGTCAATTTCACACCTGGAACATTTGTAGTTCCAAAATTATATTGTGAAAGATTAAGAATATCCTGGTAGGAGTAATTCCCAATCTCCTGATTTCCCAGAACTCCATACGAAGCGCGAAATTTCAGATTATCCAACCAGGAGATCTTATCCTTCATGAATTTTTCTTCAGATATTCTCCAACCTGCGGATACGGAAGGGAATAATCCCCACCTATTCTTTGGAGATACACGTGAGGTCCCATCATAACGGGCATTAACTTCTAATAAATATTTACCTTTGTAATCGTAAGCTATTCGGCTAAAATACGATCTGAGGGCCCATTCATAAGCGCTACCGTTAACCGCCTGCCCGGTACTGCCTCCGGCATCAAGTTCATTTAGAGATGCAACAGGAAAAACATTTTTACTTCCTCCCAGCCACACTGTTTTATTAGATTGTTGTTCGTAACCCAACATGGCTTTTACGTTATGATCCATACCAATTTTGGTTTCATAGGTTAAAGTGGAATACAATGTTGGCGTTACGGATAAAGTATTTTGATCCTGTACCCCTGAAGGACCAGTATCTCCGGGGTTTAAGGTATAATCTGTCTGGCCGGGAAGCTTGTGAAAAAAATAATGTTCATGAGACTCAAATCCCCAGTTTTTCATGGTAATACCTGAATAATTAACAGCGGCTTTTGACGACCATACCAATCCTTTCAACAAATTCACATCCACATAAGCCTGTGCATTAAGTCCATAGGTTTTTGTAAATCTGGCGCCATTATTAAAAGTTACGTCAGAACCATAACTCGGTTCAAATGGATAAGCTATTGAAGATTTTCTGCCACTACCATCAGCTAAAAAAGGACTATAGTCAGGAGCCATCCGTATTACAGTTAAAACACTTGACTCCGTCCAACCTGGAGGTTCATGATTATCTTTAAACACCGCACCAACAATAGCCCCTATTTTGATACCTTTGGTTATCTGGTTAGTAAAATTTAATTGAGCGTTGTATCTTTTAAAATTAATATTAGGCAAAATACCATCCTCATTCAAATAGTTTAATGAGAGTTTGAAGGAGCTTTTATCCGATGAATTTGAAATACTCAGATAGTGATTGACACTTGACGCCGGATTAAAGTAATAATCCATCCAGTTAAAATTAGGGTATTCCGGATTACCATTGCTATTGGCATAAGAATCAATAATTGACTGGGAAAATAAAGGAGCCAACCCGGATCTTTGCCTCGCGGAATTATACATTCCCATATACTCTGCCGTGTTATAAATAAGATCGGGCAGCCTTGTAGCGGATTGTGATCCTACATCCAATTTATATTCGATAGACGTCCCTTTTGTAGCTTTCTTGGTAGTTACCAGAATAACACCGTTGGCAGCTCTTGCACCGTAAATAGAAGCAGATGCAGCATCCTTTAATACCGTAATATTCCCAATATCATTTGGAGCAATATTCGATAATGTCCCAACAACACCATCCACTAAAACCAAAGGCGCAGAAGAGGCGCCAAAAGAACCTAAACCCCGTATTTGGAAAATCCCATCATTGGCTCCAGGTTGTCCACTTGGTTGAGTTACACTAAAACCTGCTACCCTGCCCTGCAGAAGATTGGAAGCATTTGTTTGAGGCCTATCTATCAAGGTCCCTGATGAAACAGATGAAACAGAACCGGTTAATTTTAATTTACTTTGCGTACCATACCCAACAACAACAACCTCGTCAACACCAATGGTCTCTTCTGCAAGCGCTATATTAATAATTGATTTGCCTCCAACTGCAACCTCCTGGGATTTCATTCCAACAAACGAAAATTGCAGTGTAGCATTTTCAGGAATATTGGAAATTGAATAATTTCCGTTTGCATCGGTAATTACCCCTGTTGTAGTCCCTTTTACTGAGATGGTAACACCAGGCAAAACAGTTCCTGACTGATCGGTGACTTTACCTGTAACTTTTTTACCCTGTTGTTGGTCCATCACCATCGAACTTGTATCGTTCTGTTTATGAATGACAATCAATTTGTTATTAATGGTATAAGTCATACCAGTACCAACAAGTATCCCGTTGAGAATCTGTTCTACAAGCTGATCCTCTGCATTTATATCAATCCGCTTTGTTAAATCAATTTGGTTGACATTGTAGAAAATTGAGAATTCTGACTGCTTTTCAATTCCTTCAAAAATCTCACTTAAGGTTAAGTTTTGACCCGAAATATTCAACCTTGTTGATTGAGAATAAGTAGCAGCCGACAGTTGAAAAAATGCGGTGAAAATAAGTAGCGTGATTAGTTTCATAGTTCGCAAGATTTGAGCAAAGTCCTCATATGACTTACCCTTCAGGTTAATCAATTTTTTTTTCATACATTTGAAGTGTTAAGACAATTAATTAATTATTTGTTGATTGATTGATTGTGAAGGCGAATTGTTGTGGCGACGATTCGTCTTCTTTCTTTAATTTATTCTATTTTTTTACATAGGCATTGAATTTAAATGTTAATATATTGATTTATAGTTTATTATAAATTCCCTGAAATTTGTTTTGTGATAGTTTATAGGAGAAGTCATTTTTATAGCATCAAGTACCTGCCATATTGTTTCTTGATTTTTGAATCTCCCTGAGTATGAATACCTGCTTAGTCTTAAATCAGAAAAGGTCAACTTTACATCATACCAACGTTCCAAACGTTTTATCAATTCCGGGAACGGAATATTTTTAAAAATAAATTGGCCATCTTTCCACGCAACATCCTGTTCAACATTAGTCGCTGTTAATGAATATTGCCGGGCGTTTCTATCGAGCAAGAATTTTTCTCCGGGCATAACACTGATTAACTGATCAGTATCATGTATTTCGAGGTTGACCTTTCCTTCTGCTAGTGTAGTCGATGAAAAAAGATCCTCATGATATGAACATACATTGAGTTGTGTTCCTGTAACCGAAATATCGAAATCTTTGGTTTTGACGGTAAAAGGATGTACAGAATCGGATTTGACATGAAAGAAGGCTTCTCCCGATAAGGTTACCGTCCTGTTTTGAGAGGAGAAGTTGCTTGAATAAGATAGTTTACTGCCTGAATTTAAACTGATTTCTGTTCCGTCCGACAACAAAACACTGGAACGTGAACCTAAAGGTACTGTAAAGACCTGAAGATTTTCATGTTGATAAACACTTTTTTTAGGAAACAATAAACTAATTAGCAATCCCACCAGTAATATAGCTGCAACGGGAATTGTCCATTGTAAAAATAGGCTCCTGGATTTTCTACTTTCCTCATACTTGTTTTTGTAAAACAGGATGAGTTGCTCATTCCCAAAATCTTTAACAAACCTGGATGAATCAAAAATATCCTTGATTTCAAGGTAAACTTTTCTATTTTCGCTGCTTTGATTGATCCAAGCTAGTAATTCCTTCTGTTCATTGTCATTACATTCTCCACTGACGAAGCGTATAATTAAGTTTTTTGTCCGGGTTTGATCCATAATCAAGTGTGGTTGCTATTTGATTGATACATTAATAACAATATCAAGCCAAAAACTACGTCAGCACTTTTGAATTTATTTATTTGGACCGCTGATTACGCCCAGATACCTCCCCATCCAGTAAGGCAACAACCAGATATCCCCTGCACTGCTTTCGGAAGTACCATTGCCATGGGTACAGTCCAGACTGAACATATTTCCATTGTGCCGTTGGATCGGTCTTTCCTGCGGAGGTAATACCTCTTTGGTAGTTTGATTCCTGAAATTGGGCTCAATTTTGTCAATATCTTTTCTGTTGCTGTTGATGATGACCCATTCGATCATATCCATTGGATACTCTTTCAGCCACCATGCAGCTTCGTTAAGATCAAAATTGGCTGTTCCGGTCAGGGCTGTGAAAATATTCCAGGCTCCCTCCTTTTCGGGCCTTTCAATCTGCCAGTGGTCAATAATGGAGGCCTTGAAGTTTGATTTCAGGGTATCGTTGAAAGCATACCGGTACAAACCCCAGTATCCGCAAAAATACATCTCGTCATCAGAATGGTTCCAGTCTTCGGATAGCTCTTTACTGAGCTGATCGGCTCCCGCATCTGCCTTGCCAATGTTGGCCATTTTTTGCATCAGGTTTTCATAATAGCCGTAATTGTTCATCAAATCAAAGGCCTTTTGCCTGAAAATCTCCTTATGGGTAAAGTGATAGGCTGTTTGCAGCATCGCAATGATGTTGGACGAATTGATTTTCCGGTCGCCAACATTTTTTGGCATTGCATTGACATAAACGGGATTCCATTTGCCCCAAAGGGTTGGTTTTCCGTCGAAATCTATCAGGTACATATCGTGTTCGACAATATGCGTCATCAAAATGTCGATCAGATGAACCGAACGTTTTATCAGGTCGGGATCTCCGATAAGCTCAGCCATTGCACCCAAAACAAAAATATGACCAATGGCCTCGTCACTGCTGGTGGTGGCTTTCCAGTCCCATTCAGGATCTGCTGCATTTTTCCATCTGTCAGGATCTGAAAGGTGTTTCATCCAGCCGCTTCGTTCGAAAGATCTGGATGGAAAGCCCTTTAAACCATTGATCGAATAGAGCCTTTCCATGGCATCCAGGGATTCCCTGCAATTTTGCAATGCATCTTCCGACTTGGTCACCGCATATCTGAAAACCTCTCCGGCAAGATACATGGAGGTCCACAGACCATCGTTGTCGGAGTCACTCAATCTGCCGCTTGCAAGATTTCCCTTTTCCATTCCATCGTATGAGGAGTTAAATCCATTCCTGATGTGCCTCAGCCTGACCTGCTTTTCGTAGTATTCGGCTTTATCGGCCAAGGTCCAATTTTTGTACTCCAACTTGGTCAAACCATTTTCTGTCAGGATCAGAACTGTGTTGCCTTCGCCTTTTGCAAAATCAACGACGACGTTGCCCGGTAACCATCTTTCGCCGTTGTAAAAATTGTATTTCCCATCGGATCTAAGTTCAAATGCACCTTCTGTAGATCCAAACCACATCTGGCCATTCACCTCTTTCAGCGCTCTAATTTTTGTGGCTGGTACTCTTTGGATGATGTCTCCAATTTGCTTCAACGTAGTCGGATCAAACTTCAGGTATCCATTACCCGTACCAATAAATAAGCTCTTTTTATCGGATGTCAGGTCAAAACATGTTAGGTTTGCGGCTTTAAAAACAGGCTTTAGTTCCTTATTCTGCGGATTGAAGGTACATAGTTCATTGGCTCCCAGCAGCCAGTAAAGATTGCGGGATGAGTCAAACCTAATGGAAAGTACCTTTGTACCGGGAAAGCTACCCGTCCAATCTACCTTAGAATCTTTGACCAACCGAATCTCCTTCCCGTTTGAAACCAGGAAAGTAAAGTCTGCTCCGGCTTCAAACTGAGTCGCATCGGGCTGTGAATGCCTTGAGAATAGTTTTCCGGCCCAGCTGTTGCTTAAAACGGCCTGGTCATCCAGGTAGACAAACTGATCCTTGTAAACCAGCATATCAGTTAGCTTCTTCTTCTCCATGGGCCTGTAGGAGTGATCCTTTTCGAGGGTGCCGGCATAAAGAAATTGGCCGTCATAAGGTTTGAACAGGCCGGCCGATGTCAAAATTTTAATATCACCGTTCCTGTCACAACCCACTTTTAAAAGATGAGTGGTATCGGATTTGGCATAAAACTTAACGCTGTATTCCTCAAGAAACGGAGCATCTTTGTAAACGGGTTGTTTTTCTTTGGTCTCCTTTGCAGGTGAAAAGGAGCATAAAAACAGTCCTCCAACAAATGTCAGAAGGTAAAATAGCTTTCTCATTGTGTAGTAGTTAAATAAAAGATTCAGCTATCAAAATTACTCTTTTTTCCCAAAATACATTTGTTGAACTGTTTATTCTACAAAAGGATAAGCTATTTTAGCATAAAAATTTGAAGATGAAGTAAAAACATAATAATCAGATGAAAATCAAATCTATTCTATTCTGCTCACTGATTCTGAGAGTGATTTTAATAATTTCATTCTCTGATACCTATGCTCAGAAACCGCCTCAGAAAGACTATCCCATTCAGCCGGTAAATTTTACAAAGGTGAAAGTGACTGATCACTTCTGGGCTCCACGCATCGAATTGAACCAAAAAGTGACCATCCCGATTGCATTGGACCAGTGTTACAAAACAGGTCGGGTCGAGAATTTCAAGATTGCAGGAAAACTAACCAAAGGGAAATTTCAATCCGAATATCCTTTTGATGATTCTGACCTCTATAAAATTATCGAAGGGGCCAGCTATTCTTTGCAAACAAATCCCAATCCAATACTGGAAAGCCGCATTGACTCAGTAATCCATTACATTACACTTGCACAGGAACCGGATGGCTATCTCTTTACCAACCGCACCATTGATTCTCTTCATTTGCATCCATGGGTCGGGAAAAAAAGATGGGAAAAAGATCCTGAACTGAGCCATGAACTTTACAATCTTGGCCATCTCTATGAAGCAGCTTACGCCCATTTTCTGGCTACCGGGAAACGTACCTTGCTGGATGTAGCCATAAAGAGTGCAAACCTGGTTGATCACGATTTCGGTCCAGGAAAACTCTCCTATTATCCTGGACATCAGGTTATTGAAATGGGTCTTGCAAAATTGTACAGGATTACCGGAGAGGAGCGTTACCTCAAACTTGCAAAATTTTTCCTCGATTGCAGAAGAAATGGAGATGAGTACAACCAGGCGCATATTCCAGTGATTGAGCAGGATAAAATCGTGGGCCATGCCGTGCGGGCAACCTATATGTACGCCGGAATGGCAGATGTTTCTGCGCTGACAGGTGAAGTTTCCTATCAAAATGCCATCGATAAGATCTGGAACGATCTCTTGAAAACCAAATTGTACGTCACAGGCGGAATAGGTTCGGCCGGAAAAAACGAAGGGTTCAGCGATCCCTATTCTTTGCCGAACCTTACAGCTTATTGTGAGACTTGTGCCTCCATCAGCAATGTATTCTGGAACTACCGCATGTTTCTTCTGGAAGGGGATGCCAAATATTTCGATGTGTTGGAACGGACGCTTTACAATGCACTTTTATCGGGTATTTCGCTGAGTGCCGACCGCTTTTTCTACCCCAACCCGCTCGAATCCCATGGTAAAAATCAGCGAAGTGCCTGGTTTGGTTGTGCCTGTTGCCCCAGCAATATCTGCCGTTTTATTCCTTCCGTACCCGGATATGTCTACGCACAAAAAGATGATTCCTTGTATGTCAATCTGTTTATGAATAACACGGCGACTGTCAATTTGCATGGAGATCAGATATCTATCGAACAGGTAACCGAATATCCCTGGTCCGGAAAAATTACCATGAAGATCAATCCCGAAAAGTCAGGCAAATTCAACCTCCTGGTAAGGATACCGGGATGGGCACAAAATCAGGCGCTTCCTTCAGATTTATACCGTTTCAAAATTCAGGATATGGACAGGGCCACAATCAGCGTGAACGGAACCAATGCGGCCTTTCAGCTCACAAAAGGATATGCAGTGATTTCACGTCAATGGAAGAAGGGGGACCAGCTAATTTTAAATTTACCCATGCCGGTGAGGGAACTCATTGCCCATCCCGAAATCAAGGAGGACTCAGGCAGAGTCGCCATTCAACGGGGACCATTGGTCTACTGTTTCGAATGGCCTGACAACAAAGAGGTTAAAATACCCAACCTCCAATTGAACAGCAAAAATAGTTACCAAACAGCGTTTATTCCGAACCTTTTGAATGGCGTTACTGTCATCAAAACTACCGGTATTGACTCCGTTATAAAAACCGAAAACACCAAACAATCCATCACTGCCATCCCCTACTACTCCTGGGCAAACAGAGGTGCAGGCGAGATGAACGTTTGGATGAAAGTTCACAAATAGGCAGTGAACATGGCATCAGTAACGCCTCCAACAAGGAGTTGAAATACCTGGTTATCAGAAAGTATCTCAAATCTGAAAAATAAAAGTGGAATCCCTAATCCTGGTGAAAAACCTCGGTTAATGGAAGCGAAACCGGTGAATTATCCGGATTAACTTCCATGATTTCAGCCATATACTTCCACCATTTTTTCACGATTTCAGTCTGCGGGAGCAGATCGGCAGTGCTATTTCCCGACTGTTTTTGGACAGCAAAAAGCGCGTTGGTCTCCTCGTCAAAAAAGATGGAATAATCTGTTATTCCGGCATTTGACAACTCCAAAGCCAATGCTGGCCAGATTTCGTCGTGACGTTTTTTGTACTCGGCCAAAAATCCCGGTTTTAGTTTCATTTTAAAGGCAACTCTTGTCATATTTTAGAATATTAAAGCATTAATTGCCAATTGGATAAAAACAACCATCGCATACATATTGATCAAAATAAATGCTTTGCGAACAGTGCCTGTTTCAGTTTCCCTGAAGAGGTATTTGTAAAATTGGCTGATGAAAAAAAGGTTGGTTAAAATCAATGTTCCAATCAAAACAGGGTGAAGTATAAAACCGAACAGGGGAAAGAGAAGAAGGAACAAGGAGGTAAACAACCCCCAGAAGAAGACCACCTGCTTTATCTGCAATTCGTTTAAAATCTTCGAAATAGAGGAAAATCCCGCCCTTTCATACTCCTTGCCGTATTTGATCATCAGTAGCCAGAAATGGGGTACCTGCCACAAGCATATGAAGATGAAAAGAAAGATGGCATTGGGATGAAAGAGATAATATCCAGCTGATGTCCAGCCAATTAACGGTGGAACACCTCCGACCAATGCGCCTGGCAGGATGGCAAGCCAGCTTTTGGTCTTCAGCGGGGTATAAATCAGGTTGTAAAAAACCACATTTAAAAGGCCAAGGATCACCGGAATCCAGCCATTGTACAAGAGAAAGAATGAGCCTGTAATAATCAGAAAAACAGAAAGTATGAAGGCATTTATGCCTGAAATTTCACCGGCAGGAATAGGCCGTTTCCCCGTTCGCTTCATCAAAGCGTCTTGCTTGTATTCCTGCACCTGGTTCAAAACGGATGCTCCCGCCGATAGGAAAAAGATTCCGAAAAACAGAAAAACAAGTGATGCGTCGGGCCTGCTGCCGGACATAAAATACCCTGTCAGCGCCGAAAAGGTTACCATGACAGAGAGTCGGACCCTTACCAGCCTGCTCAAAATCGAAAAAACAGTTTTGTACTTACTTTGTATCACCGGCAGTTTTGAAATAATCTACAATTTTATCCAGATCTTCAGCTGAAATTTTCTCTTTGTACGACTGCATGAGCCCCTTGTTGAAACCCTTCACAACATCCGCATTCGGGTCTATGATAGATTTCTTGATGTAATCAGCCGTCGCTTCGATCTCTTTTTCACCTGAACCGGTCACTACCACTGTTTTCCGCCCAAACAAACCCTTGAAGGAGGGGCCGATGATCTTTGATCCGTCCATGGAATGGCAGGTCAGGCAGGCATTGGCCTTAATGATGGCCAGACCCGGATGTTCCGGCTGATTTCCTGAAACTTTCAGATCGGCCAGCCACTTGTTAAACTCAAGGCTATCAACCACCACCGCTTTAGCCAGCATGGCAGAGTGCGCCAACCCGCAATATTCGGTGCAATAGATATCGAAGGTCCCTTTCATAATTGGCCTGAACCACATGTAGTTTTTGTAACCCGGAACCACGTCCTCCTTGACCCTGAAGGCAGGAATAAACAGGCTATGGTTGACATCCACTGAAACCAGGTTCAGTTTTACATTCTTGTTGAAAGGGACCACAAGTTCTTTCGATATTTTACCATTACCATAGTCAAATTCCCAGCTCCACATGCGTCCGATGACTGTAATGGGCATGGCATCTGCGGGAACTTTTCGCATGGGTGCAAATCCGGCCCAGCCGTAATAAAACATCATCAAAACAATGATCAGCGGAATGACAGTCCAAATCACTTCCAGTTTCGTGTTGTGGGTAAATTGCTGAGGATTTTTATTTCTTTTCCGCGAAAAATGGATCAGAATATAGATCATTAATACAGTAATCCCAATCGTAACAATAAAGGAGATGGCAAAGATGAAAATAAAAGCCCTATCGACAGCTCCGGCCAAATTTGATCCTTCGTTGAATAGTGTTTCCATAGTTATGGGAATTATCTGAAATAATAGTCAATAAATGTGATGGCAATGACGACGGCAAAAAGGAGAAAAACGCCGCCGACCATCATACGCAGGAGGAAATTTTCGAATTTCAGGTGCATAAAGTAGGTAAGCACAATGGTAACTTTTATCGAAGCCAGAATCAGCGCCAATGCCACAGTGTATGCACCCAAATGAATTTTGATGGCTAGAATGGATATCGTAGTCAGAATCAAAAGAATAACTAACACTGTCCAATTTAATGAATCGCTGGAAACGTGATTTTCATTGTTCTTCATTCGTAATATCTTTGAAATAATACTTCATTTAATGTTCACTTCTTTTTGCACCCCTGACGCTATTTTCCACAAAATAGTTGGAGATCAGCCTTCCGGGTACCTGTAAAAACTGCTATGTGACCAGATAAAGCAGCGGAAAAAGGAAAATCCAGATTAAATCGACCAGGTGCCAGTAAAGCGCGCCGTTTTCCTGCAACAAATAGTGTTCAGCATTGATTTTACCTGAATTGATCTTGAAAATGACGATTGTAAGCAGAACACCCCCGATGATCACATGCAAAGCGTGCAGACCGGTCATCATAAAATAGAGGCCAAAGAACATGATCTCGCCGTGCGGAAGGCTCTTCATGACATCTGATCCCGGATACAAATGGAGTCCAATTTTATGGCCCCACTCAAAGTATTTATTGACCATGAATACACCGGCCAGCAACAGTGTAATAAAGAGCAGTCCAATTGCCTTGCCGGCACGCTTCTGCTGGATAGCCGTCAGTGACATGGCCACGGTCATACTGCTCACCAGCAGAACAACGGTGTTGGTGGCGCCAATAAAGACGTTCAACTCCAATGCAGCATGATGAAAATCGGCGGCATATTTGGAGCGCATCACGGCATAGACGATAAATAGTCCGCCAAAAAGGAAAATCTCAGTAAATAGGAAGAGCCACATCCCCAATTTTCCTGTTTCACTATCGATAAATTCGCTGTGTTCGGTTGTCGACATAGGTTATTCTATTAATTGGTGTGAGGATGATCAAACCGGTAAGGTTCATATGTAATCACAGGTATCTCATCAAAATTTTCGTGCGGCGGAGGTGATGGTATCTGCCATTCGAGTGTTACGCCATGCCATGGGTTGGCCGGTGCAATGGCGCCGCGCCGGCTGTGGTAAACCAAATTGGAGATCATTCCTATCAATCCGATGATGAGAATAAACGCTCCAATGGTAGACAGCACCTCGCCCGTCTGAAATTTGGGATCGTAATCGAAATAGCGCCTCGGCATCCCCTGGATTCCAATCACGAACAATGGGAAATAGAGCAGATTAAAGCCTACAAAAAGAAATCCCCAGGAGATATTGGCCCATTTAAAATTGTACATTCTGCCATAAATCTTTGGAAACCAGTAATGTATCGCAGCAAAAAAGGCAAAACCCATACCACCGAAAATAATGTAATGAAAGTGTGCTACCACAAAATCGGTGTTGTGCAACTGAATGTTGGTAGCCAGTGATCCGAGTGTCAATCCTGTAAATCCACCAATTGTAAAGAGAAAGATAAAGGAGATGGCAAAAAGAAGCGGTGGTTTCAGGTCAACAGATCCGCCATACATGGTGGAAAGCCAGTTAAATACCTTGATAGCGCTCGGAATGGCAACCAAAAAAGTAAGGAAGGAGAAGAACCACCTCGATTCGTAGCTGATCCCCGAAGTGAACATATGGTGTCCCCACACAAAATATCCAACCAGGGCAATGGCCAGGCTCGAAAAGACGATAGGTACATATCCGAAAACCGGTTTCTGACTAAACGTCGGGAAGATTTCCGTTACGACCCCCATCGCGGGCAGAATCATGACATAGACCGCCGGATGCGAATAGATCCAGAACAAGTGCTGGTATAAGATCGGATCACCCCCCAGGGAAGGATCAAAAAAACCTATATGCAACGTTCGCTCTGCAATAACCATAAGCAGTGTAATGCCGACGATCGGAGTGGCCAGAAGCTGGATCCAGGCTGTGGCATAGAGAGACCATGGGAAAAGTGGCATTCGGAACCAGGTCATTCCGGGTGCCCGCATTCGATGAATGGTCACAATAAAATTGAGCCCGGTGAGAATAGAGGCAAATCCCAAAACAAATGCGGCAGTTAACGCGATAACAACATTGGATGAGGCGGACGAGCTGTAGGGAACATAGAAGGTCCATCCGGTATCGGGTGAATGACCGTTGGCAAACTGGGAATAAAGCCCAAGCGCAGCTCCGGTGATGAAAACATACCAGGAGAAGAGGTTGAGTTTTGGAAAAGCCACATCCTTGGCCCCAATCATGATCGGTAAAAAAAAGTTGCCAAATACCGCGGCCAGGCCGGGAATGACAACAATAAAAATCATGATGATACCATGAATCGTGAACATGCCATTGTAGGTCTGCGCAGTCATGATGGTCTGGCCAGGTGCCAACTTCTCAATCCTCATTAAAAGTCCCAGTATTGCTGCAGTGCAAAAAAAGATGGTAATGGTATACATGTACATCAGTCCGATCCGTTTGTGATCGGTTGATGTAAGCCACGACCAAAGTCCTGTCTTGTGGTTCAGGTAGTTGAGTGGCTCGCTGGTAGATGAATTGGTCATTATTTGGGTGCTTTAGTTGATTTTATTCTTGAGCTGATGTACAAATAGAGTACAAAAAACAGTCCAATTACAAGGACAAAACTCCCCAACAGCCTGGTAAACTGCAAGGTGTAAGTTCTGGTTTGGGGATCGTAGGCAAAACAATAATCATAAAGTTTATTGCTTGATGGCTGCGCCTGCCCCTTCAATGCCTCACCAATTGCCATTTTCAGTTCAAACGGCAGGAAAGTAACACCATAAAGATAGCGGGTAATTTTACCTTGCGGACTAAGGATGATGATCGTTGAAGGATGCGCAAAATCCATACCGGTGGGTTTGTACCTGAAACCAACAGCTTCGGTTATTTTTTGAATATTTGCCAGCTCACCGGTCAGATAACTCCAACTGCCCCGCTGATCTTCCTTAATTTTCTGAACAAAATTTTTCTTTTTTTCCCTGGCCTTTTCAGGTGTATCTTTCGTGTTAAAACTGATGGTAATTACATCATAATCTTTACCGAGGATCATTTCTGTTTTGCCGATCACATCTGCAATGCCATCCTGCAAGGGACTGCACAAATTGGGACAATCGAAATAGACAAAAGAGAGGACGGTCGGCTTGTTGATCATACTTCGCAAAGTGACGGTATCATTCTTTTCATTGAAAAATTTAAGGTCAAGCGGAATTGTCTGACCTAACTTCTCTACGATACCAATTTCAATCTCTTTGTTAACAACTGCCTGTGCATGAGTTTCATGCGACAGAAGAAAAACAAGAGCCAATACAAGAATTTTTTTCATATGAAATGAATTAAATATTCTGTTTGTCAGGATCATTTTCTTCACCTGATTTAAATAATAATCTCAGTTGCAGCAATACATAAACGATCAGCGCCCATACCGTCAGAACTGAAAAAACATAGGTTAACAACAACCAAATAGGTGTTTTTTGAACCACATTCCACATAGCCCGTTGCTCATTGAGGGGAGGTCGATAGGTTGGTGTCCCAATCTTCATGGCAGCCATAGTTTTGGCCTCACCAAAGGCGGTTTCATCGGTTGGTTTCACCAGAAGCTGAACCATTCCGGTTGAATCACCAGGCAGAGTGGCAGGAAAATTAAACAGCGCTACTCCCTGATTATCCGTTGCCCTGGCGTCGTCAACCTGGAGGTTTCCAAAATATCTTTTGACAAAAAGCTTTAATTCAGCTCCGGTAACCGGTTGTCTGGTCCCCCCTTTCAAGGAAGAAACAGCCACCTGCACCTGCTTATTTTCTTTGTTCCATGTGAGAACCATTGCTACCTGCTTGAGTGAAATTCCCGGCGCTAGTTGTTTGGCAACCTCCTGAACATATTTATCGTTGAAACCCCTGAGATAAGAGATGATTTTCCAGGTATCTGTCGCCGAAAGGGTATTCTTAAACGAGGGCATCAATCCGCGGCCTGTTGCAACTTTGTAAAAGAATGAACCGTCTGAATTCTTCTGCATCTGAACTGAAGCAGGATCAGGTGGTGGTGGAACAAGTTTTACAGCATTGTTTTTCCCTGGATCTCCGTGGCACGATTTGCAATTAAGATTAAACAGATCGCCACCGGACTTCCGTGTTGAATCAGTGAAAGCAAAGGTGCTCAGTTTGGCTCCGTTTTCTGCAGGTACTATCCATTCCTGGGCAGAAGCAGCAAGAGCAAACGATGAAAGCATGAAAAGCAATAAATAAATTCGCTTCATAAGTCTGTCATTCAGTTTCCTGGTAAGAATCGTTTAACCTTTTTCGTTGGCAATGGGGCTCTCCTCCTTGAACTCAAACAACCTGTTTTTAGGAGGCAAATAATAGACCCGTGGTTTTGTCCCCAATTCTGGCATAAGCTGGTAGCCACCATTGTCTCTAAGCAGTTCACTTAGCCGATGGGTCTCTTTTGTTGTTCCATTGGTTACAGAATCCTGGTTCTCGTCGCCAAAAGAATAAACACCATTGGGACAAGCTGATACGCAATAAGGCAATTTACCTTCACGCAGCCTGTCTGCACTGAAAAGACATTTTGAAACAGTCCCTTTTCTCTGGGGGACATTGAGTTCAATGTTGTATTCTTTGCCTTTGTCCCCTTCAACAGTTAATGGCTCTTCCCAATGAAACATCCGGGCAGAATAGGGGCAGGCAGCCACACAAAACCGGCAACCGATGCAGCGCTCATTGTCGATCAGGACAATCCCATCCTGCCTTTTAAAAGTAGCATCCACCGGACAAACGGCAACGCAGGGAGGGTTATCACAATGCTGGCAGGGCTTTGGCATGAAATAGGGGGCTGTATTCTCCGATTCCTGCATGGTAAGGGTATTGATATGGTATTCATAAGGACGCAGGTGATGCGCTCCCTGACAGGCCTGGATACACTTACGGGCATTGCGGCATTTTGCCAGATCAATGACCATTACCCAACGGTGACCGGCCAATCCTTCCCTTCCCTGCTTTGTAAGCCTCGCAACGTCAATCTTTACATCCTTGATCTGATCACGGGGAACTTCGACCAACTTGTTATCTGCTGTCAAGACCTTCACCATATCACGGTTGGGTTTGTTCTCTTCATAGTTATATCCGGAATAGATGGCTGCTCCACCCGCTGCTGCTGCCGCACCTACCAATCCAAACCGCTTGAAAAATGAACGTCTTGAATCTGCGTTTTCCTGAGCTTTGATCGAATTGTCCGGATCAGTATTTGATTTTTTATTGCCCATATTGTAATATTTAACCTGATAAAATTCTGTATATAATTGTAAATTAGTTAGTTAAAACAGTAAAACCTTTCACTAAAAACAACAAATTCGAATGGTTTAACAATCCGGATAAAACTACAAATAATATTTTTTGTTTTCATAACAATTTTTGAAAACCACATTAATCTAACCGGCCTATACGGTTACAATTTATGCAAAAATTTCGTTTTAAACCATTTAAACGGCTGGCAAATGCAAAAAGTTATCATTCTCCGCCAATATTTTTACCTAATCTTGGTAATATTTCTTCAAAAATGACCATTTGAGCAGTAAAACCTCCTGCAATAATTGCCTGATTTTTGGACTTTCCCCGGCCTGGATTGGGGTAAAATTCCATAAGTATTGGTATTGATAACTGAAATTAAATTGACAAATTAATGCCAATTTGCATCGAATCTATTTCAATTACTACTACTAATTTATGGCAATGCGTTTTAAAAATCATTTGAGGGCTTTGATCCCCATTCTCCTATTTCCGCTCTTCTCATTTGGACAGATTAAGGATAAACCCTATCCCCAGGCCACTTCTGTAAAATTTGAGATCTCCCCTGAGCTGAAATCAGCGAAACTTCTCAAACTGGAAGTTGATTACAACAACAATGTCTATGTACTGACCGACAAAGGCCTCTACCGCGATTTCTACGGATCAAAAATCTCCAAAGACCTGCTCTACAGAAAACTATCGGAGATGAATCCGGTGGATATCACCACACAGGAAGGTTCTGGATATCTCTATTACCTCTATGCCGACAGGTTTCTGACCAATGCGCATGCAGGTACTATTTTCGCAAAAACTCCTGAAAACAGTTACCAAACCATCCGGGTCAACCAATCTGGCTTTGTGCTTCTCGCAGGAGAGGGAAAAGCCGCCCTATACAAAAATTCGGCAAAGATTTGTGACCTGAAAGTACCCGGAGATCAAACATTGCGGTGGTACGTCAATAAGGATAATTTTTACGCCTTGTCGCGAAACAGTATCAAAACATTGGTCCAAAATGACTGGAAAACCATTTATCAAGGAGAAAATCTAACTTGCCTGGCCTTTTCAACCAACAAATTAACGGTGGGAACAAAGGATGGGTACCTGATCATAAATCCTTTAACAGGAAAGATTTTACAACCATTAAAAAAGGAGCTGCCCGTTAGTTCAATCAACGATCTGCTGGTCTTCAACAACCAAACCTGGTTTTCTACTTCAGACGGGGCTTTTAGGGAAGAGGCCGGAAAATACCGTTACTTTCAGGGAGAACGATGGTTGGTAGACAACAATATCATTGACATGAAGGCAGATACAGAAGGAAATATTTACCTGCTTTCTCCCACCGGCCTCAGCAAAATCGCATTTTCGCCAACAACCCTGGCAGCTATGACCAAAAAGATCCAGGATGACATCCGAAAATACCACATGCGCTATGGCTTTGTTTGCGAAATCAACTATGGAAAACCGGGAGATTTAACAACTGCACAGGCAGTAGATAATGACAACGATGGCCTGTGGACGACGCTCTACCTTGGCAGTCAGGCATTCAGGTTCGCCACAACAGGCGAGGAAATTGCCAAACGTTATGCGTGGGAGTCGTTTGAAGCATTTGAGCGTTTGCTGACTGTCAATCCTTTGAAAGGTTTTCCCTCAAGGACCTTCGAACGCAAGGGAATCATTCAAGATACTCTGGCCTGGCGGCCTTCTCAAGACCCTGAATGGGACTGGAAAGGTACCACCAGCACGGATGAGTACATCGGCTATCTCTTCGTTGCTACGGTCATGGATCAGTTTATAGCCAAAACTGCTCCGGAAAAGAAGCGGATTGCAGATTTCATTGATGCCATCATGACCCACATCATCGACAACAACTACTATTTCATTGATGTCGATGGTCAACCAACCCGTTGGGGAAGATGGAATCCTGAATATGTAAATTCCTATGCCAAATATGTGGATGACAGAAAATTAAACAGCGCACACCTGATCGCTGGCCTGCAATTGGCCTATTCCCTTACCGGCAAAGAAAAGTACAAATCCGAAGCCTATAAAATGATGGACAAATACGGGTATCTGGATAATATCATGATCCCAATGAAAACCATGATGCGAACGACCGAGTTTGTCCACAAGGGTGAAGTAATGGGTGATTCGTGGAACCACTCGGATGATGAGATGTCTTTCCTCACCTATTGGGTCCTGCACAAATACCCCTTCAATGATTCGCTGAAGAAAAAATATGAGTGGGTCGCCCGAGATCATTGGGAGATCGAGAAACCCGAAAAAGACGGACTTTGGAACCTGCTCACCTATGGCATCAGCGGTGACATCGACCTTAATTCTACCATTTGGTACCTCAGGGAGTACACTCCTGATCTGGATCGTTACTCAACCAAAAACTCACACCGCAAAGACCTGGTTCGAATTCCGGCAAATTTCAGGGAACAAATCACGAAGGAGCTGCTTACATCCGGCGAACGCCCTATGATTCGTCACAACACCAACCCATTTGCCCTGGACTGCAACGATGGCAGAACCTCCAGGCTGGCCGGGGATGAATATTTGTTGCCATATTGGATGGCAAGGTACCTGAAAGTAATCGAATAAATTATATTTCAACAGTTCTTGATATCTTTGAATAATCAAATTTAAATAACCCGGAATATGAAGTTTTTGAAAAAGGTTCTGAAAGGATTTTTGCTTCTTCTTGCAGCACTGATATTTCTGATGTTGGTTCCGCGGATTTGGTCCGCCGCGAATCCCCAAAAGGCGCCAATGGGGTATTACTATTATCCGCCAACCGTTGCAGCCATTTTCACAGGACTGGAATCGTTGATCAACAAAACACCGGATATTCCGGAAAATGTGGAAGCCTTTAAGAATGTCGAATATAAAAACCTCAACGGAAGCTCCCTGCAAATGGATTTCTACCGTCCGAAGGGAATGACCAAACCGGCGCCGCTGCTCGTTTTCATCCATGGCGGAGGCTGGCGGGGCGGCGATCGGGCCGATTACCTGGTCTACCTGACGCACTTTGCCAAACTGGGTTATGTTACGGCGACCGTTTCCTACCGCTTTTTGAAAGAGGCGCCATATCCTGCCTGCGTCAATGATATCATGGATGCGGTGCACTTCATTTTTCAAAATGGAGAAAAATACAACTACGATCCCGACCGGATTTGTCTGATTGGCGGCTCTGCAGGCTCTCACCTGGCCATGCTGGCAGCTTATGGCTGGAAAAAACAGGTCACTCCTTCCGACACGATCCAACAGGTTGTGGAAAAACACAAAATCAAAGCGGTGGTCGAAATCTACGGTCCCACAGATTTTACTACCGAATATGCCCGTAACCACCCTACCATCACTGGATTTATGGCCCACTCTTACCAGGAAGCCCCTCAGCTCTACGTAGAAGCATCCCCGATCACTTATGTAACCAAAGATTCCCCAACAACACTGATCCTTCACGGCACCCGCGACATGCTAGTCCCCATCAGTCAGGCCGAATTGCTGAAACACAAGATGGATAGCCTGGGGGTAGTGAATGTCTATTGTCCCGTACCCGGATGGCCCCACTCCATGGATATCGTTCAGCGCGTCAACAATTACACAAAAAAGGTGATGGGGGATTTCTTCGAGAAGTATGTCAGATAAGTAACTTGCATCATATAAACCTTCAACCATGACCGGAAACGAAATTAAAGAAAATATCGAAAATCCCGGACAGCTTGAAAAACTTTATCAGGCTGATAAAAAGGGATTTAAAAATGCGTTTTTAACTGTATATCCGGAAATTTCAGCCTTTAAGTCTGCTCATTTCTGGAAAGTAAGACTGGAGTACGATGCGCCTCCTGAAGATCAGTTTAAAATTGACCGGATTGATATACTTTTTTTGATCCTAACCTGCGTCATCACCGGCATTTTAATCAAAATACCCCAAATTTTTGACATCAATCTGAAAGAGTTTCCTTTTTACGAAAGAAATGCCGCACTCATCGTTTTTTTGGGATTATCGACCTATTCCTTTCTATCGCGGGAAACTATCAATAAAAGAGCGCTGATGATCTCAGTCGGTGCATTTTTACTGGCTGCAATTTACATCAACCTCCTTCCCTCCATCAAGGATAGCGATTCTATCAGACTGGCATACATACATTTGCCACTATTGACATGGAGTGTCTATGGTTTGATCTACATCGACTTCGACACGAAGGATAAAGCGAAACGCATTGATTACATTAAATACAACGGTGACCTGGCCATCTTAAGCGGACTTATTCTGATTGCAGGAGTGATTTTAGCCGGGGTTACGATTGGTTTGTTCTCAGCCATCGGTTTAAAAGTTGACCGTTTTTACATGGATTACATCGCCATTGGGGGTGTGGTATCTGCTCCGGTAGTCTCCACCTGGATTATCCGGAATTATCCCTCCATGACAAATAAAATTGCGCCAGTCATTGCCAACATTTTCAGTCCGCTGGTACTGATCACATTAATCATCTACCTGATCAGTATCCCATTGGCAGGTAAAGATCTTTACAATGACCGTAATTTTTTACTGATTTTCAACTTGATGCTGCTTGGTGTCATGGGAATCATCGCCTTTTCTATTTCGGAAACATCCATCCATAAAAAACAAAAATTCAATGAACTGACACTATTCTTACTTGTCGTGGTAACCCTGATCATAGACCTGGTAGCACTCTCTGCCATCGTGTACCGGCTTGGCGAATATGGATTTACCCCCAACAGAACTGCGGTACTTGGTTCTAACCTGTTGATATTTGGCAATTTGATCCTAATATTGATTGATCTAATGAAGGTTAATTTTAAGCATAAGGATATCAGGCAAGTAGAGCTGACCATTGCCGGCTATTTGCCGATTTATGTGCTGTGGACAATGATTGTGGTATTTGGATTTCCATTGCTATTTGGGCTAAGATGATGTTATAACTGGTTGTTCTCACCGGTGCCGGGATATCAGCAGAAAGAGGGATCTGAACCTTTCGAAACTCAAATAAATATTCAGTATATTATTTGATTTTTAATCTTAAAAGGAATACATTTGAGAAAACTCCGTATGTATTCTGTTTCTGTCAAGTCATATTCAACTACCTGAGAACCAAAACCACATTATGACTTTTAAAAAAATAACATATACAATTTTCTTTCTGATCATAAGCATCAATGGAATGGCTCAGAACAAAGCAATCATTGACAGCCTTCTCTATCAACTTAATATCAGGACTCCTGACCTCGTTCAACAAAAATAAAGGTTTTTGAGCATAGTAT
>CAYHQN010000035.1:0-34201 GCA_964358545.1 uncultured Tangfeifania sp.
CTGTTTATAATTTTGTTTTTCAGTTGCCAGATGGAATACCCACGTAATCATTTTCGGTTGGGCCGACATGTCGGGATGGGTATTTCATTTGTTTGGCTTTATTGTTTCGCAGTTAGTCTTGTTAACGGTATATTTTTCGGGAAATGGTTTTCAAAAAATGATTGCTCAGTTCCGTCATACATGGCCACACGGACTGTTCCCCAGGTTTCCTGATCGCCGGTGGCATAATAAAGGTAGGTTTTCCCTTCGTACTCCAGGATGTCCACATCTGAGTTATTAAGTCCTTCTCCTGCGGTAGCCTCCAATATTGGATTAAAGGAACTTAACTCCCAATCCACCAAATTCTTCGATCGGGTCAGATAAGATATATAACCGTTGTGACCAGCAATCTTGTTGTGCAGATAGATGACATAGTAATATGGTTTGAAATAGCGGATCAACGGACAAGCCGAATATTCATGTTTTTCGCCTGTAAAGGCTAATCCCGGGATTTTGTCCCATTTTGCTAAATCGGTTGAACTGGCAAATTTGAAACAAAACTGGACAGGTTTGTCCGACTCGTATGCCATTACGTATCCCTTGTCGTCGCGGCATACCGAAGAATTAAACAGGTGTTCAGTTCCTTCCGGCAGAATTATTTTTTCGGTTTTCCAGTTTTTCAGGTCAGTTGTAGTCAACCTGTCGATCCCGGTGGAATTCATTACCCGGCCAAAATCGGTAAATTCGAGGGCGAAAACATTCAGTTCATCGCCGTTTACATAGGCCGAAACAAATGAATGCCCCTGTCCAAAACGGGCAACTTGCTTGCCTGTTTGCAAGTCGTCGATGTACAGATAAGCATCTTTCCCTTTGGCTTCACCCAATCCTGGTCTGTAATTGGATACCAGCAGAAGCCGGGATTGGAATAGAACGGGAGTATTCTCCATCGGTGTCCTTCCTATATCCGAAAAGGCAAATGGAAGCTTGAAAAGGACCGGTTTCCGGGATTTTTGTGAATAAGCTGCTGATTCTGTGCAAAATAAAAGAAACGCACAGATAAAAAAGAACAAAAGTATCTTTCTCATGTGGCTATAAAGTTAATAGTGTAGTTCACAGTAAATTTATGCTTTTTTTTGCAATCCGGGTAAATCACACATTCACTTTTATCCTTTTTGATCAATTAGGCCAATTCTGGATTACTCTTATTTATATAAATCCTGCTGCTACAATGATTTTAAAAGCCCGGCTCTTTTGAGAAGCAGGAATTCATGCTCGAAATTGGGGGTGAAGATGCCCTTCCCCAGGTTTTGTTCGATCTCTTTAATCTTCCAAAATTTTCCTTCCGAGATCTCTTCAGAACTCAATGCCTCCGGCTTTCCGCGGTAGGTAACAAAACTATAAACCAATTCTGATTCAATTTCCGTATTCCAACGGTATTTTAAAGCCGGGATAGCCTCAAAATCAATAAGCCCTATCTCTTCTGACGCCTCTCTTTTCAGCGACTCTTCGATGGTTTCCCCAAATGCCGGATGACCACCTACAGCAGTGTCCCATTTCCCCGGTTGCACCAATTTGGTTGTCGCTCTTTTTTGCAAAAAAAGTGAGCGGTTCCCTTCCAAAACATGCAAATGCACTACCGGATGTAGCGTTTTTGATCCGTTGTGACAATAAGAGCGCAATGCTTTGCCGAGAATCCTGCCCTCTTCGTCCACCATTGGGAGCCACTCTTCCGCATCAGAATAGACCTGACCATTTTTTTTCTTCAATTTATGCCTGATCACTTCAAAACCAAGGTAAACCCCCATCATGATAAAAAGAAGAAAGCTGCTGACGAAAGCCCAAACCTCTTTGCTTGAGAAAAAGGCAGTCCAAAGGACCAGCCCGGTATGGATCAACACCATCCAAAACATGACCCGGATGTTCTTATGCATCAGATCCTTTTGAATTCCATTGAGTTCCATACCTTTCATATACCTTTGCGTCATATAACCCAAAGGATCAATTTTGGTGAAGAGTGAAAGAGAAATGACCGCCGCCAAAACAAGGTCGATCATGGCAGGTTTTACCTTGAAAAAGATCTCATTATCAAAAAGGTACGAGAGGGCAGAAAGTAAAACTAGAAGCAGGGTATCGAGCAAAACGAACCGATCCAGCTTTTTTCCCCTGATATAGGTAATCAGTAATTCGACCAATCCAATTGAGACTGCAACGGCCAGACCCACCTTCATCCCCCAAAATTCGTCAGCCAGTATAAAAACCAGCAGGGGAATCAATCCTGGTATTAGTTTCTTAATCAAAGCAAGTTATTCAGGGAAAAATTGACCTGGGAAGCTTTTGGATCGTTTTTAAAGTATCGGTAGAACGGTACACCTTTTGCAGGGTGACATAAAAAACAAGTGTTGAATAGGCAGGAATGGATCCCTGTATCGCACCGGCATATCCACTTTGTGAAGGAATGATCCACTTGGCCTGACCACCTTGTCTCATGTGGGTAATTGCCTCATCCCAACCGGCAATCACAGAACTCGATCCCACAGTAAAACCGAAAGGTTCATAATTCCCTGATGCATCAAATTCGACACCGTCTTTGATACCCAATGTATCATTGTTTTCTATCAAATAGCCCCGGTAAAAGACTTTGACATAATTTCCGGTTACAATCGAATCACCAGTTCCCTTTTTGATTTCAATGTAGTAAATGCCTGATGCAGTAGGAGAAACCCCCTTATGGTACTTACTAATGTATTTGGCCAGCAATATTTTTTCATCATCACGCTGTATCTGACTGGTTGTCTTTTTGCAGGAGGCAAAACCAAGAACAAATAGTGCTACTAAAACAGGATATGTATAATTCCTCAACTTCATCAGCTAAATATTATTTTCTGTTCCGGGTGAACTTTATAACCCGACTACAAGGATACGAAATGTTCATGACCTTCTCAACTTTTGATATTCCAATTGAGTTGATCCGTGCAAAATTAACCAAATTTAACCCTAAGCCTAATCTGATAGGTAAAATCATGCCTGTTTTAAATATTCCTTTTCCAGATTTTCAGAATAGTCCGGCAGCAGGGCCATCCATTTTTCAACGGCTTCAGTCAGTGATTGTCTGGACTCTCCCCCTGCTGCATTAAAATGACCACCACCTCCAAAATGGAGGGCGGAAAATTCATTGACGGCAAATCCACCCTTCGAACGGAAAGAAATTTTAATTTTCTCTTCATTTTCCATGAAGAAGGATGAAAATATGATTCCCTTTATCGAAAGCGGATAGTTCACAAATCCCTCTGTATCACCGGGCTTAAATTTATATTTCTTTAACTCCTCTTTGGTTAAACTGATGCAGGCGGCATGGTATTGCGGAAGAATGATCATTTTTTCCGACAGGGTGTGACCCAAAAGCCTCAAACGCTCTTCACTGTTTGTATTAAAAAGCGCTTCCTGCACTTTGTGCTGGTCAGCGCCAAGTGCAATTAGACCGGCTACTGCCAGGTAAAGCTCAGACCTCGCGGCATTGTGGCTGAATGAAGCTGTATCAGCCGTAATACCGGTAAGCAAGGCTGTAGCTCCAGCTGCATTTAGCCAAGCTCCCCATCCCATTTTGAGGATAAAATCATACGCCAGTTCGGCTGTTGAGCTCACTTTCGTATCTGAAAACCGATACGGAGTTTCAATTAATGGTTGCGGATGATGATCGATCAGAACGATGATTTTAGAAAATTGTTCAAGTTTTTTTCGAAGCTTTCCAATTCTTTTCGGATCATTGAAATCAAGGAGAAACAGCAGATCGGCATCATCCATCAATCGATGAGCCTCTTTTTCATGGTTCTCTGCTATCATCCAGTTCGTATAGTTGTCAAGCTCAGGAATGATAGGCGGAAAATCAGTCGGAAATATCACTGTCGATTGATATCCGCCTTGCAGAAGGACACTATGCAGTCCAAGAGAAGATCCAAGTGCATCACCATCTGGATTGGCATGTGTAAGAACCACCACCTTCTTTGCATTTCCCTTCATCCACTCCAACAGGGCATGACAGGTATCTTTATTGATATTGGTCATAACGATTACAGTTCAACTAAAATGCAAAAATAGTCTATTCTTTCTCAATCACGATTTATTCCTATTTTTGAGACAAATTTTTACAAACTGATAAAAAAAATAAATGGCACAGAATCTTACTTTTACCTTGATTAAGCCTTGTGCTGTCCGCAACGGGCACATCGGTTCCATTCTTAAAATGATCTCCGAGAGAGGCTTTCGTATCAAAGCCATGAAACTTACCCATATGACAATGGAAAATGCCGAGGCGTTTTACGGAATTCATGCCGGCAAACCATTTTTTGAAGGGCTTGTCAGCTTCATGTCATCCGGCCCGATTGTCGCTGCGATCCTGGAAAAAGAGAATGCCATTGCCGATTTCAGGGAGCTGATTGGAAGCACCAATCCGGCCAATGCCGCCCCTGGAACCATCCGTCAACTCTTTGCTGAATCATTCACTGCCAATGCAATTCATGGGTCTGACAACGATGAAAACGCACTGATTGAAGGTTCGTTCTTCTTTTCGGAGATGGAGAAATTCTAAAACGAATCCATTTTCGACTATTTGCGTAAAAAATTCTGTTGACAAAACACAAGTTAAATGTGTTACTTTTTAAAAAAAATAATTCATTCAAAATGAAAGAAAGCTCAGTTAAAATTACATTTGCAGGAAATCCTTTAACCCTGCAGGGAAACGAGATCAAGGTTGGTGATAAAGCGCCGGATTTTGTAGCGGTTGGCGCTGGATTGACCTCTGTAAAACTATCTGATTTTGCAGGAAGAACAGTTATCATCGCCTCCTATCCATCTATCGACACCGGTGTTTGTGCTGCCCAGAACAGAAGGTTCAACGCGGAAGCCAATAACCTGAAGGACGTTGTGGTTCTCTCCATCTCCTGTGACCTTCCATTTGCGCAAAGTCGTTTTTGTGCTGCAGAAGGACTTGACAATATCAAAACTGTTTCAGACCACAAAGATCTTGAGTTTGGCCAGAAGTATGGCTTTTGGATCAAGGAACTTCGTCTGCTTGCACGAGGTACTGTTGTTATTGACAAATCGGGAGTGGTAAAATTTGTAGAATATGTTTCCGAAGTTACGCACGAGCCCAACTACGAAGCAGCCCTTGCAGTGGTAAAAAATCTCTAATTCCTCAAATTTACTTGAAGAGCAGACAAACCGGTTTAAAAGCGTTGATCTGATCTGTGTAGGTGAGCAGTCCTGTTTCTGCATTGCGCCTAAATGCCACAATGTTGTCTGTATTCTGATTGGCAACCAGTAAAAAATCACCTTGCGGAGTCAATGTAAAATTGCGTGGCATTTCACCTTTGGTATCTTCATGTCCCAGGAGTTTTAGCTTTTGCTCCTTCTCATTGACAGAAAAAATCGCGATGCTGTTCATCCCCCTGTTGGATACATAGAGGAAATTTCCCTCCGGAGAAAGATGGATATCCGCACAAGTATTTGGTTTTGCAAAATTGGCAGGGAGTGTTGATACTGTTTCAACAATTTTAAAAGCGCCATTATCAAGTAACTGAACAACTGAAACATTACAGCCAATCTCATTGGCTATAAAGAGTAGTTTACCGTTGGGATGGATCGCCATGTGTCGCGGACCACTTCCGGGCGGCAGTTTAATTTCCGGATATTTGTTGGGTTTTAATGTAGTGGTGGTTTTATCAATGGTATAAACCTTGACCTGATCGATGCCCAGATCAGCCACAAAAATGCGCTTCCCTTTGGGCTCAAAGATGGCGCTGTGAACGTGGGGCTTCTCTTGTCGATCCGCCACCGGACCATGTCCTGTGTGCTGATCGGCTGATAAGACCTCAGACAATTCCCCGGTAGGTTCTATGCGCATCAGGGCAACATTCCCTCCGGTATAATTGGAAGCCAATACCAAACCATCTTCATTAACAGACACATAACAGGGATGAGCGCCACCACTGGACACTTTGTTGACAGAGGTTAAATTTCCGGTTTCATCAATTTTGAACAGTTCAATGTACCCTTGGCTATGATTGCTTTCATCCTTGGTTTCCCTGACTGCAAGCAAATTTCTACCATCCTTGCTCATAGCAAGATAAGATGGATTCTCTGAGAGAACTGCCAATCCATTGCTGTGCAATTTTCCGGATTGCGTATCCAGCCCAAAGCGGTAAATTCCTTCACTACCTGAGTCAGTATATGTTCCAACATAAAAGTGAAGAATATTTTTGTTGGGAATGTTCTGGGCTAAAGTGGCGTACGAAACCACTAAAAACAAGAATATGAAAAGGTGTTTTATCATGACTGAATTGTATTAGATAAGCGAAATTACTGAATCATTTTGAAAGTATAACTTCCGAAACCCATCATCTGCATGTGAATCTGGATTTAAGCGTATAAAGTAACTAAATTTCTATATTTTTGTTTGTTTCGTATCCCTCTTTTCCTGCAAAGATAAGCAGCAGACCATTATCAGTAGCAAATAACCACTATTTTAGGCACGATGAAATACTTAATCCTCTTTTCAGCCATTTTTTTGGCCGCTTGTAACTCAGATGTGAAAAAAGAACCCCTCCAAATGACCAATCTCAGACCGGCAGAAAATACCATTCATCTCGCAGTTGATTCCCTGATTCGCCTGCATGGCGAAACGCTTAGATTCACTATTCAAAAAGGGGTCAAACATGCAGCTTCGCTTTGGACAACTACTGATGGCAATGACCGCGATTTTGTCAACTTTTGTGCGGCAAATTTCCAGGGTGATCCAAAGAAAAGAGATCTTTTGCTTGCGAAATTGTCGACCTACCTTGAGTCGCTTGGAGGTCATTTCAACAAGATCACCCTGGATCTTCGCCAAAACGTCGATCTCAACAATGGGGAGTTGCTTGAGATTGATAAGATCTTCAGTGGTTACTCCGTAGGGGCCCACCTCCAGGATGATCTCTGCAAAAATAAAATCGCCTTTGTGGTGGCCCTTAATTTTCCCTTCTACAGTTTGGAAGAGAAAGAAAAGGAAGGGAAAAACTGGAGTCGCTCTCAGTGGGCAGCCATCCGCTTGGGTGATCAGTTTGTTTCGCGCATTCCGGCTGAAGTATCACAGGCGGTAGCAAAAGCTGAAGCCGATGCTGACCTGTATATCGCGGAATACAACATTCAGATGGGATCATTGCGAACCGAAGAGGATGCACAGCTCTTTCCTGATAAGATGTCGTTGTTGTCGCATTGGAACCTTCGGGATGAGATTAAAGCCGATTATGCCGATGGGGACAAAGGACTAGTCAAACAAAAAATGATCTATAATGTAATGCAACATATTATAAATCAAGATATTCCTGCCAAAGTAATAAATAATCCGGCTTACCTTTGGAAACCGGAATCCAATCAGGTAATGGAAAATAACAAGGTGGTTGCATGCAGCGCGGAACCCAATAGCAGGTACCAGCAGATCCTGAATAATTTTCATGCCCAACAGGCTGTTGATACTTACGTACCTGAGATGAACACTTTTATCAAAAGGAAATTTTCGGGAGAGATGGAAATTCCGGTAGAACAGGTCGAGGAGCTATTTGATCGTTACCTGAAGTCGCCCCAACTGGCAAAAGTTGGACAAATTATCGAAGGAAGGGTTGGTCGCAAATTGGAAGCATTCGATATCTGGTACGATGGATTCAAGGCAAGGAGCGAATTTCCCCAGGAGCAGCTCAATGGGATGACAACAAAAAAATACCCGGATCCGGCCGCATTTGAAAAGGATATGCCGAATATGCTGGAGAAATTAGGCTGGAGCAAAGAGCGTGCTGCCTATCTGGCCAGCAAAATCGTAGTGGATCCGGCCAGAGGTTCGGGCCACGCGTGGGGTGCAGGGATGAAAGGCGAAAAGGCGCACTTGCGCACCAGAATTGCCCCTTCCGGCATGGATTACAAAGGATACAACATTGCGGTCCACGAATTTGGGCACAATGTGGAACAGACCGTTTCGCTCTATGATGTGGACTATTTCATGCTCAATGGTGTTCCCAATACAGCCTTTACCGAAGCGCTCGCATTCATTTTTCAGGGTCGCGACCTCTCATTGCTTGGATTGTCCGGACAAAACAAAGACATAAAGATACTGAATAGCCTGGATGCTTCCTGGACTTTGATGGAGATCATGGGTGTGGGATTGGTTGATATTCATACCTGGCAATGGATGTATGCCCATCCGGGGGCTACTTCAGAAGAGCTGAAAAATGCCGTCATACAGATTTCCAAAGATGTGTGGAACAGCTATTTTGCCGTAATTTTTGGCATTAAGGACCAGCCAATTTTGGCAATTTATTCGCATATGATCTCCAACCCGCTCTACCTGGCTGCCTATTCTTACGGACAAATAATTGAATATCAGATTGAAGACTACCTGAAAGGGAAACAATTCTCAAATGAAATTGACCGCATCTATCAACAAGGCAGATTGATCCCGCAAATTTGGATGCAGGGGGCAGTCGGGAACAAAATATCGGTGGATCCAATCTTGAAACAATTGGACGAAGTTTTGGCAAAACAATAGCATCCGGCATAAAAATAGGAATAAACAACATGCAGTTCTACCTTGAAAATGAAAAACAAAAATAAATTCAAAAAAATCGATGTTCATAAATTCGTGCCAAGAGTTGCGGCAAAAGATACACCACCCGGAACTTTACAGTATGTAGGAAAACCCCGCACAGAACCTTATAAAATTGAATTGGTTGAGTACAACGAATCAGATGCCGAAAAATACCTCATCGAAGAACCTGAACAACTTTCGAAATTTCTTTCGACAGACAAGATTAAATGGATAAGGGTAACCGGTGTACACAACGTTGATATAATCGCCCGATTGGGGGAAATTTTTCAGATCAATTCACTTGACCTGGAGGACATTGCCAATACCACGCAAAGACCCAGGATGGAAGAGAGGGACAAGTATATCTTCCAGATATTTAATGCCTTACTAATCAATCCTGAGGATAAGGATGTAACCATTGAGCAGGTTTGCCTTATCCTGGGTCAAAATTATGTCCTCTCCTTTCATGAAACCGAATCCCAATTATTTGACGGGCTTCTTAAAAGAATTCTTGTCAGCAAAGGAAGAGTAAGAAAGATGAAAAGTGATTACCTTTCATTTACCCTGGCAGATGTCATGATAGATCAATATTTTCTCATCATCGAAGATATTGGAAACACAATTGAAGCCGTAGAAAGTGAGTTGATATTGAATCCGGGAAGCGCCAATCAGGAGATCATCTACCGGATGAAGCGCCGATTGGTTTATGTTGGCCGAACCATTTGGCCGGTCAGGGAACTCATCAACAAAATGGAACGTTCGGATCATGAGTTGATCACCGAAGAGAGCCGCATCTATTTCAGGAATATTTACGACCATTCAGTCCAGATCATAGAGACGCTCGACAATTTACGCGATCTTACCTCAAGCATGATGGATCTCTACCTGTCAAGCGTAAGCCTCAAGTTGAATGAGATCATGAAAGTTCTTACCATTTTCTCTGCAATTTTCATTCCACTGACTTTTTTTGCAGGGGTTTACGGGATGAACTTTAAGCGTTTGCCCGAATTGGAATGGCAATGGGGATATCCTTTGTTTTGGTTTATTTGCATTGCTTCCTCCATCTTAATGATTATCTATTTTAAGCGAAAAAAGTGGATGTAGACAATTGAAAATTGAAAATGAACAATTAAAAAACAATCAGATTTACCAATGAAATACCCATGATAATATTTTCACAGCAACCGAAAATGAATTTCTGGGTATTCCATGTGGCAATTAAAAAACAAATTATATACACATGAAACCAATCGTAACAGCGCTTTGCTCCTTCGGTATGTCGGGCCAGGTATTTCACGGACCATCCCTGAAGGTCCTGCCTCAATATAAAATTCACAAGATCCTGGAAAGAAATAACAGGATATCAGAGAAACACTATCCGCAGGCAACCATTGTAAATGACTTTGACAAGATTTTGCACGATCCTGTTGTCGAGCTGGTTATTGTCAACACTCCGGATTATCTGCATTTTGAAATGGCCAAAATGGCCATGGAGGCAGGCAAACATGTTGTTGTGGAGAAACCCTTTGCCAAAACAAGTGAAGAAGCTGTAAAGCTCATCGAAATTGCAAAGCACAACGCTGTCCTGATGACCGTTTACCAAAACCGCCGGCTGGACGGAGGCTTTCAAACTGTACGCAAAGTTCTGGAAAACAAATTTTTGGGTCGAATTGTTGAATACGAATGTCACTACGACCGCTACCGCAATTTCATTCAGGAAGGATCGTGGAAAGAGGACGGAGACGAACGGACCGGAGTCCTGTTTAATCTTGGGCCACACATAGTCGACCAGGCGTTGGTGCTTTTTGGCAAACCCAAAACAGTAACTGCCAACCTCTCCGTATTGAGGACAGGTGGCAGAACAACCGATCAATTTCATATTCGCCTCCAGTACGATGGATTTGTTGCCACCTTAAGATGCTCTTACCTCGTCAGGGAAATGGGACCACAGTTTATCATCCATGGAACAGAAGGATCATTTGTCAAAATGGCTACAGATCCGCAAGAGGACATGCTAAAGTTGCACCGGCTTCCTGATGAACCCGAATGGGGCAAGGAACCGGCAAGTGACTGGGGTAAACTGAATACATCGCTGAATGGCGCACATTTTGAGGGCAACATTGAGACCATTCCAGGAAATTATGCGAATTTCTACAAAGATCTTTATGAATCCATCCGAAACGGAGCGGAATTGATGGTCAAGCCGGAAGAGGCTTTGATGACCATCCGAATTCTGGAAGCATGTTTGGCTAGCAACAAGGAGCAAAGAACAATTAAGTTCAGCTGAAACATATTTTCGATTTTGGATTTTCGATTTTGGATTCACTCAGTTATCCTGATATGTGGTCATAGTATTTATTGAACAATTCTGTAACTGAACGTTCTAAATACCTGATTAATGCATAATTATATCGATTTTCATACCCATAAACAATCAGCGCCGAAGGGAGTAATAACTGTCTACAATCAATTATTGCACGAGGAAACAGGTATTCCAATGCACTTTTATTCTGCCGGACTCCATCCATGGTATGCCGATAAACTCTCGACAGCAGAACTCTCCCGGGCATTGGATCTCCATGGAAGCAGCTCAAATTTAATTGCTTTGGGTGAAACAGGGTTGGATAAAGTTTGTAAGATGCCCATTCAATTACAACAAGATATTTTTGAGCTACAACTAAATAAGGCAGTTATCCTGAGCAAGCCAGTAATTATTCACTGTGTGAAAGCATGGGAAGAGATGCTTGAAATTACCAGCCATTACCATGTTCCCATGATTTTGCATGGATACAACGGCAGTGATCAATTGACAGTGAATCTGGTAAAAAGGGGATTTTTCTTTTCCATCGGTCCGATGATTCTCAATCCAAATTCCAGGATTGGCCATGCAATACAGCATATACCACCTTCATCCATCTTCTGTGAAACAGATGAATCTGACCAGCCCATTCAGTCTGTTTACGATGCGGTAAGTGGTTATCTGAAAATGAAGGAGACGGATTTTAGGAGAACCGTTATGGAAAACTTTGTGAGATTGAGGAATGAATCTGAAGCCTAATTATTATTAACGGCTTCACATTCTTCTTTTTGTCGAACAAATTATAGCTTGATAAAAATCTTTTCCCGGTAAAGAATGAGCGCCGGTATAAAATTGATCATAACAAATAGCAATGCATAGATCATGCTCCAAAATTGCGGAGAAGGCCCAACTCCGGAAAAGAATGTCAAAAAGTGTTCGTTTAAAGAGGCTCCTCCTATCTTAATAACATAGAAGAAAAGCGCCCATATATCAGCAAGAAAATAGACGGTAATGGCATTGGCCCCAAAGATCAAACCACCTTCTGTAAACCTTGTAATTCCAAGTATATCAATCAAATAAAATAGAGAACCAAGGAAAAGAGCCGCAACACCGGAGGTGATAAGCACAAAAGGGCTACTCCAGATATTTTCGTTGCATGGGAAATGCAGGTTCCAGAGATAGCCCAGAATAACGGATACAAAACCACCAACCATCAGGTAAATTACTTTGTCCTTCTTTTCTAATTTTCCCAACAAAAGGCGTCCCACTACCATACCTGATATTCCGGATACGAAGGATGGAAATGTACTGAGAATTCCTTCCGGATCCCAGGTTTTTTGCCACATGGTTCCAGGAAGAAATTTTGTGTCAATCCAGGCAGCCAGGTTAATTCCGGGCTCCAGCATCGGCTTGTCGTAACCAGGGGTCGGAATGTAGAGCATTGCCAGCCAATAGGCAACCAAAATGGAAAAACCAATCCATACTTGCTTTTTCCAGTCGGCATTCAGAAATAGAATGGCACAAAAGAGAAATACAAGAGCTATCCGCGGTAGCGTACCGGTGTATCTCAGATCCGCAAAATTGAAATCAGGCAACAGGTTGAGAATGAGACCTACCAGATAAATTTTTACCGACCTGACAACAATTTTCTTGTACATATCAGCCCTGGAAGCACCCATTTCAAGCCTTTTGGTGTAGGCCAATGCAATTGAGACGCCAACTACAAAAAGGAAGATTGGTGCAATCAGATCGGTTGGTGAGAGCCCATTCCATTTGGAATGGTTTAATGGCGCATACGAAAAAAGCTCACTGCCGGGATAGTTGACCACTATCATGGCAGCGACCGTCAACCCCCGCATGACATCCAGGGAGATCAATCGTTTTGTTTCAGTCATTGTTGTAGTTTTTAAAAACGGATTCGTTAATTTTAAAAAGTAAATTGGATTTGAATTGATGATAAAGTTAATCATCCGGTCCAGTTCTTTTTCACAGCAGCTGAAAATTGACCGGCTCAATTTTGGATGATCCAAAATATTATACTACAACTACTTAACAATACTAGAATGACGAAATTATTCTATTCTGCACTGCTTTTTGTTACTTCTTATCTCTCCTTCAGTTGCTCAGAAAAGCAAACCACCTCTCTTCCATTATCCTCAGAACTGAAAGTCAAATGGGAAGTTGTTACCAACATGTACCAGGGTAAAACTCAGGTACTGGCTGCATTTACTATTTACAACCAAAGCAGGATGACATTGGAAAACAGGGGCTGGGCCATGTTCTTTTCCCAAATGCCCCCAACTCCCATTATCGAAGATTCGGTTAGGGCAGCAAAAGTTGTCCATATCAACGGTGACTGGTTCAAACTGATACCTTCCAAAAATTTCCGGTTGCTTCCGGGAGACTCAATCCGGATCAACTACTGCGGTACAGGTTTCATGATAAAAAAGACAGATGCAGCACTGGGAATGTACTTTGTTTTTTATGATGCCAATGATAAAGAACTAGGCATTGTTCCAGTTGGAAAACAGATCATTGGAGATTTTACACGACCGGAACAATTGAAGCGAACGCCAGAGGACGAATCGGTGGTTCCTACACCCGCAAGCAGGTACGCTTCCAACTTGAACCTCAGCCTACTCGATGAAACTCGGCAAAATAGCATCATTCCAACTCCCCGATTCTTTAAAAATGGTAAGGAACCGGTTCTTATTGATAAAAAATGGCAAATTTTTTACGGTGAGGGTCTTGATTCTGAAGCGGGTTACCTTATCAAAAGGTTGAAAGAGTTGACAGGTGAGGATTTTATCAGTGTTAAGGGTGCACCGGATCACCTGCCCGCATTTTCTTTGCAGTTTAACTCCGGGCAACGGGTAAAAAGCGAGTCCTATCAACTCTCCATTGATCCGAAAACCGGCATCAGGATGGAAGGTAAGGATGCAGCCGGCGTATTTTATGCCATCCAGGGTTTTCTGGCATCTCTTCCTGCCAGCTCTTTTCAAGTCAAAAAGAGCCAACTTAAAACCACCAATTTACAGATAACCGATGAACCCAGGTTCCCCTACCGGGGATTGCAGTTCGACATGTCACGCAATTTTCAAACGAAAGAGACGATTCTTAAGATGCTGGACATCATGGCATTTTATAAGTTGAATCATTTTCTTTTCTATTTCATGGAAGATGAGGGATGGCGGGTTGAGATTCCCGGGTTGCCCGAATTGACACAAATTGGCAGCCGCAGGTTACACGGAAATCTGAGCGATCCCAGCCTTCATCCATCCTATGGCAGCGGTCCGTTTGCCGACGCAAAGGATAGTTACGGTAGTGGCTATTTTACCTCAGAAGAGTTTGTGGAAATGTTGAAATTCGCCAAAGAAAGGCACATTACCGTCATTCCCGTGATCAATTTCCCGGCACATGTCAGGTCGGCCATCAAATCGATGGAATTTAGGTACCAAAGGTTGATGAAGGAAGGAAAAGTGGCTGAAGCCAATGAATACAGGCTTATTGATCCGGATGATACCTTCAGGTACATCTCTGCGCAGGGCTATCACGACAACGTGGTTTGCGTTGGTAGGGAATCGGTTTATCATTTTTATGACACTGCCGTTAAAGGGATCAGGCAGATGTATGAAAAAGCAGGAGTCCCAATGAAAATCTTCCATACCGGGGGAGATGAAGTGGCCACCGGAGCGTGGAATGGCTCCCCGCTGGTAAAAAAATTGCTTGCTGAACATCCTGAGATCAATCCCGATGATAAAAGTTTGCAGGCATACTGTTTTCGCCGAATCTCAGCCATCCTGAAAAATAATGGCGTGAAGGATATCGGCGGATGGGAAGAGGCAGCCCTGGTATCAGATGCCAGTGGCAAACCAACTCCAAATTTCGAATTTGTCGGTAAAGGGCTCCTGCCCTATTTGTGGAACAACACAGAGGGCGCTGAAGACCTTGGTTATAAACTGGCCAATGCCGGATATAAGGTAGTTTTGTGCGATGTTTCCAATTTCTACCTCGACTTTCCATATGACAAAGATCCTGTTGAACCCGGCAATTATTGGGCTGGATTTTTGGACACCAAACAATTCTACGCCTTTGCCCCCTTCGATCTTTTCAAGACCACCACCAAAACGGCCATGGGAAGAACTATCAATACGGATAAAGAGTACGGTAGCAAAGTCAGGCTAAAACCTGAGGTTCGAAAAAATATTTTTGGCGTTCAGGCGCAAATCTGGAGTGAAACCATTAAAGGTGAAGCGATGCTCGAATACTATTATTTACCAAGATTGATCGCTTTTTCTGAGACCGCCTGGTCGCCCGAAAGAAAATGGGAAACCATCGAAAACAAAGATGCCAGGGAGAAGCAACTGACAAGCGATTGGAACAAATTGGCCAATATCCTTGCCTTAAAGGAGTTGCCTAGGCTATCGGCCCTAAATGGAGGGTGCAATTTCAGGGTTCCCCTTCCTGGCGCAATTATCAAAGATGGAATGCTTTATGCGAATGTAGAATTTCCCGGTCTTGGAATCCGGTATACCACAGATGGTACGGAACCAACCATTCAAAGTCAGCTTTATACCCAACCCGTCAAAGTATCCGGACCTGTTAGGCTGAAGAGCTTTGTAATTGGCGGCAGGTCAAGCAGGACAAGCGAAGTACAATATTAGGTTTTAAAAGAAATGCGGCCCGGGCCGCATTTCTTTTAAAACCTAATATTGTACTTCAGCTTAAACCTTAACGCGCTTTCGTCCATCACGTACCGTTCGAGCGGCTGCGAGAGCTTGGTGGTCCAGGCCAGAATGATGACTTTGCCCGGCTTTAAGATCCACTGAAACCTGGATTGTATCCCGATGGTATTGGAAAAGTTGTCGTACTGCAAATAGTTGTTGAAAGTGATGGTTGGGCTGAAAAGAATATTGGCATTCACCGAATAAATACGGGCAGTAAAATTACCATCCGGCAAACTAACTTCATTCTGCTTGTATTTGACTCCAACAAAGAGTGGCACAGCAACTTTGTAGTTGATGCCCAGGTTAAGGTCCCTGCGGGATCCATTGTAAAAATCTCCCAATGCGTAGGAAAAGTCTCCGGCTAATTTCCGGCTTCCGGCCGTGACAAGGCTAAGTGTATGGCGGTAAAATTCGTACTGACCAACCGGAATTACATATTTGGAAAATATATTAAATTTCTTCTCGAGGTACTCGTAATTGTTGTTGATACTATAGGAGAACTCCTCCCCCGACTTGAATCGTATTTTCAAGGGGGAATAGTTGACTTGCCGTGATTCTAGTACATCTGAAAAATTAACGATGTGGTTGAAACCAACCCCTGTCAATACCTGTAAAATGCCCTTTATCTTTGGACGTGGCCCGATTAGTATATTTCCATAGGTATCCTTGATGTCTGTCCTGGGGACAAATCCCATCCCGGCCACAAAATTCCTGCCAATTTCATAATGTCCAAGTGAGAAGGAGAGAAAATCGTTCGGATATGAGATGGTTCCACCCCAGGATAGATCATTGTCAGACAAGCCACTGGTAGTAGATTTTAATCCAAACATGATCAGGGAAAGGTTTTTATTGCCCCGAAATTTTGAGGTTGCCAATTTCAAATCGACTCCTCCTACGTAATTCTCTGTAGCAGATACAGCATTTCCATAAGTGCCAATCACCCCAACAGATGATTCCGTCCCAATACTTCTGGAAATCCGGGCTACCGAAAAATTGGAATTTCCACTGAAATGGTCATCATTCACTTGCATAACACCAATGTTCCAATTTTTGATCATCCCGGTTACTTTGGCGGCAAAATTAATTTGCAAAGGCAATCCATTGCTGTCCAGCCCCATACGTCTTGAGAAAAAAGGAATAATGTTCTTTCCGTAGGTATTGGCATCATCTCCCTGAATACCAAATGAAAACAGGCTCGAACCATCCAGAAAAAAATCTCTTTTCTCAGGGAAAAGAAGGTCGAAACGGGTAAGGTTGATCTGGCGATCATCCACCTCTGTCTCTGCAAAATCGGTATTCACCGACAAGGACGCCTTTAAACCCGGAGTGATCTGGTAAAACAGATCAAGGCCACCTTTTTTTACATATTTGTTTTTGACATCCCGTTTGAAATCCATTCCTCCAACGATATAAGGCGAAATATCGAGCCCAATGCCCTGTGTAATGTTATTCAACCCTTTGATCAACCCGGCATCAGATACCTGGAATTTATAACTGTTGACATTGGCGGTGGGCCAATAGGACATCTCCATCTTTCGCTTGATATGCCGGATAAACTTGATCCCCCAGTTTGGATTGTACTTATCAAAACCCAGTGTTTTAAAAGGGATGGCCATTTCAGCTTCCCATCCATCTGCAACAATTCGTGCTTTACCTTCCCACAATCCATCCCATTGCTTGTTAAATACTGCACCATTTTCGCTGATCGTTGCATCCCCAATCGAACCTCTCGGACCTATCTGAAACCAATAGCCGTTGCGGTGATCAAGGTAGGTATCCAGAATTACCTGGATCCGGTCATCGTTCCCCAGACTGACATCACGTGCCATCTCCTTGGCAGTGATCTTTTTAGGATCATCAAAACATTTGACCCCTACATAAAGGAAATTGGTATCGTAACAGATGTAAAAATTTGTCTTTTCGGAAACGGGCTGACCAGAATTTGGTTCGCGCTGGGTTAACTGATCAATTTTAGCAGCGTAAGTCCAAGCCTCATCGTTCAATCGTCCGTCAATTACAGGTGATTTAGAGGCAAAAACTGCTTTGACAGAGGGTTGAGCAATACTTATCGTAGAAATTAACAGAAAAAATGGAAGCAATCGGTAGGAACAATTCATAGAAAATTAAAAATTTAATCTGCCGATAACCAAATAAATTGTTGTCTGCCAATTGATGAAATAACCGGTATCTCCTCAATTATTTGTTGGATTTCGTTTTCAGATAGTGTTGCAATGAAGTGATGAAAATAGTAAAAATTATTACAAACCAAAGTCATTTCTGGTGGCTTTAATTGCAGACTGAACACGCTTAGTTTCAAGTCTTTTTTCGACCGATGCCCTGGTAGGTCTTGTTTTGTATCGTTTTTTTTGAGGCATTAAAGCCTTCTCAAGAAGTGAATAAAACTTCTCTACTACTTTTTCTTTGTTCTTTAACTGAGAGCGATCGGTTTGTGCAATTAGGACTATCTCATCCAGCTTATTGATTTTATTGCTCAGCTTTTCAGCAATAAGTGACTTTTCCTGCTCATTTAAGAGTACTGAGTTCTTTACATTAAATCGAAGTTCCACTTTAGAGCTTACTTTGTTGACATTCTGTCCGCCTGGACCACCGCTTCTCGTGGCTTGAAAGACGAATTCATTTGTAAAATCTCTATCCAGAATGTCCATCATATTTCTTTTTTGCAATGCTAATCAATTCTGTAGATAGAAAATCAATAACATCCATTTTTTAAGAAAAATAAAAATTGTCTATTCATGGATTTTTGCCCGCCAGGGCATCAAGCTCCATAGAAACAGGGAATCAACTTAATGCCCTGGCGGGCAATAAGAGATTGTAATGAATGGAATTGTTGCCTACCACTTACATTCCTAACTGAATTGTACCATTAAATTCTTATCCCAATACAAGCCAGCATAAACGAAAAGAGGTTACACCAACGTGCAACCTCTTTCTTAAATATTTAAACCAAGCTTATTTCTGTATCCACATCTTAGCTGACGGGAGGTCTTTTCCTCCTAGTGCAGTAACTGCAGAAGTATAATTTTCTTTGTTGTTACTTGATTCATCCAATGGATAGGTATAGCGATAAGGATAGCTATATGAAGAGAATGAAGCTGCAATTTTACCAATGAATGCAGGTTTTCCGGTTCTGTTAAAGTCGGTAAACGCTTCTGTCTGATTGGTAATCAGGAAAGATAACCATTTCTGCAGCGCAATCTTGTCAAGATCAGCTGCTGTCCCGTCCAAAGCAACTCCGTCTTTAGCACAATAGGCATTATAGTTATCAATTATCTGGTCGGAACCAATATGTGATGCAGGTTTAGTACCATCCACAATTTGCCATCTTGAAAAGGATAATTTAATCCCCTGTTCATAGTAATCTTTAACAGTTCCTGTAGAAATCCAACCATTCTTCCGAGCTTCGGCAAGCAGGAACATCATTTCACTTGACTCCATCATGACAGCCCTTAAACGAGCATCAGTTGGTTTTGCAATCAAAGCAGAGAATCCAGTTAAACGACGGTTATCATAAAAACTATTGCCACCAGTCAGGTTGCTCCCCGCGTAAATAAGCTGAACAGTTAATGGTGTTGGGGTACCAAACCATTTACTATCCAAAATATAGGGGACATTAATAATATTCCCATTCAAATCCCGTCCGGCAACATTTAAATCATTTGGGTTTATACCACTTACAGGATCGTAAGTCACTCTGTATGTAAATCCGTTAATCTTAATATCTTCATTAGTTTTAACAGGTTTACTTGAAATGGGTGTTAGAACAGGCTTGAAAATAACATACATACGAGGATCATCTATAGCTACCATTTGATCAATCAGGTATTTTGTCGGTTTTTGCTCAGAATAGTCATTGCCCGTACCCCATTTGGTTTGCAAATACCAGGATTCCCCTTCATTAAGACCTGAAAAAGCAAGGGAAGCATTGTCAGTTGTTGCTGACATATAGCTACCGCTCGCAATTTTCTGCATTTCCGGAGCCAAATCCTTACCTGCAGCTTTAAATGCATTGTAAGAGTGCGCCATCAAACGGAATTTCAGTGAATTGGCAAATTTTACCCATTTGGTCTTGTCACCTGCAAAAAGCACATCATGATTGGAAGGAAGCCCCTGGCTGTTAGGATCGGACAAAATTTTCACCGCGTTATCCAACAATCCGAACATATATTCATAAATTTCCTTCTGAGAGTCAAATTTAGGAAAGATATCACCAGAACGTCCCTGAACTGCTTCACTGAACGGAATATCTCCATATTTTTCAGTAAGATAAGCACCAACAATGCATGTTAATACTTCTGCAGCAGCCACATTGGCTGTATTACCCTCATTGGTTGCCAACTCTTTAACAGCAGCCAGGGTCCGAAGGGAGGAAACATAAGGATCCATACCCTGCATATCCCAGTTTTGAACAGTCTTTGTATAAAAACCGGCAACCTGGTCACCGGAATAACAATCCATAAAGTAGAGGGCACATTGTCCCTTTGGCGCATCTTTTGCAGCTGAACCATAGTTTTTAGCCACATCGACAATTGCAGTGGTCAGTTGATAGCGGGAATAGGTAAAATAATTAACATCAAAAGATGTCTGTCTTTCATCTATCCGCAACTGGTCGGAACATGAAATTCCGGTTACCACCATCAAACATGCAGTAAAATATAATATTAACTTCTTCATAATCATTATAATTTTAATATTTATTATCTCAGTTGATTAAAAGTTAATACCAACTTTTAATCCCATCGTACGAAGTGGTGGCAGTCCGAATTGTGAGATTCCCATACCGGAAATACCATCTCTAAATGCAGTTTCAGGGTCTTCATTCATTTTGTTCTTAGCCCAGAACATATGGTTCTTGGCAAAAGCTGTGATGGAAATATCCTGGCAATGAAGTTTTTGCGTAACAGACTTGTCAAGAGTATAAGTAAGATTTATCTCTTTAATTTTGAAGACTGTTGCATTATGGGTTCTGAACTGAGCTCCGCCCCACAATTCATTTCCTTCCATTCCGTAAGGATTCAAATAAATTGTAGATTTTGGATCAGCACCATTTTGAATATAATAATCATCCGGAAGGCTAAGCTTCTCTTCAGGGGTCATGTTGGACAGATCTTTCCTTGGATCAATATATACTGCATTCCAATATCCGAAATATCTGGGATCGCCATTGTACAACGTCATTAGGTTCTGCATTTTTTCCCTGTAATCTTCAGCTCCTGGCCAGTTGAACATATCAGCCGGGTTCGGCATACTTTTCAAACCTCCGGCGAAACGTCCGCCAGTCCAGTAATCATTGTATTTGTTTCCGTATATAGCTTTAATATCTGCCATACCATCATCCACCATAATCTTCTGAGTTTCAGAGATAAATACACCTCCAAGTCTCAGACTGGTTACAACATTAAGTTTCCAGTTTTTATATTTGACATCTGTACTGAAACTAAGAATTGCATCAGGATTCATATTACCCAAATAACCATTCTTTCTGATATGGTCAGTTGTTGTAACAGCCTCCTCAATAATACCATCCATACCTGTCAGCATCATGCCTTTGTATTTACCTGTCTGGATGTAGCTGATTGGATATTGAGCATATAAATCACCAACTTTTGATCCCTTAAAGAGGGAGAGCATAGCAGATCCTTCATATTTATAAAACTTTTCTGCAAATCTTGAGTCCAAATCTTCAATCACAGATTTAAAGGTTGTAGCATTTGCCGTGATACTCCAGTTCCAGTCTTTGTTCCGGATAGGCACAACAGTAAGAGAAGCCTCAATACCGGTAGATTTTACCGAACCCATATTTGTCAACACGGAACTAAAACCTGAAGAAGATACAACAGGCAGATTCTGGATCTGATTAATGTGATTTTTAGAAAAGACAGTAAATTCACCCATTATCCTGTTTTTCAAAACGCCAAAATCAAAACCACCTTCTTTGGTAATATTAAGCTCAGGATTAATATTGGCATCCACAAGGGCTCCACCAACAGTTCCCATAGCAACTCCATTCCAGGTCAAACCAGAGATTCCATAACTATTCCTATTGACCGGGCTTCCGATACCGTATCCTGTTGTGGCATAACCGGCTCTCAATTTAAGGAGGTTCATCCAGCTTATGCCCTTAAATGTTTCTGTGGCAATCCAGCTCAAAGAAGCGCCGGGATAAAAGTGACTGTCTTTTTCATGGTCCAAAATACCTACCCAGTCATTACGTCCGGATAATTCGAGGTAAACCATACTTTGCCAGCCTAGTGTAGCAGTGGCATAAGCCCCGTAACTTCTTCCGGCATATCCCCTGCTAAATGCTGCACTCTGCTTGACACTGGCAGGTAAAGAATTGTAGGAGAACGAATTGGGAGTAGCTAATTCATTACCGCCAAAACTGGAACTATTTGACTCTCCATAATTGTAGGAAAAACCTGCCAATCCATCTACAGAAAGCTTGTTATCTACGAAATAATTGTTGTAAGCTAACAAAGCATCAGTTTTGACACTTATACTATTTGCATGCTGTTGTTCATATCCCCCTTTTTCGGCTCTTTCAGAACCCCATGGAGTTTTTAGTTCAAAAGCAAAATTTTCATGACTTAAACCCGAACGCAAAGTAAACATAAGAGGTTTGCTCAGTTTCCAATCCAACTGCACTTTTCCGAAAAATACATCTTTCGAATAGGTTCTGATTATATTTTCAGCCGCAAAATATGGTCCGTTCTTTCCTATGGCTTTGTCAAAACCACTGCTATTTACCCTGCTCAAGCGAGCTTCACCCGGATTTTTCAGGTATGGAGTATTTTGATAGGTACCTTCCCAGTCTTTTAACCAGGTGCTGGCTTCACGCCATTCAGACATTTTAGGCATGCTGATAGGCATTGACATAGCATGTGCAAGCGGATTGTCTTCCCTCTTTCCATAAACGTGCGACTGGTTAGGAACAAATGTGCGGGAATAGGAAGCCTGTGAGGATACGGTAACCTTATCAGTAACCTTGTAGGTACCATCAAAAGAGAGGTTATTACGAATTGTTTTGTTACTTGGAACAACTCCTTCATAGGTCATATTCCCAAAATTCATTCTGTAATTTCCCTTGTCATAATTTCCTGTAACACCAATATTGTTATCTAACATAACGCCGGTTTCGAGGAAAGCAAGCAAAGGATTTTGATCTCCGCGTACTTGTAAAACAGACTTTTCCCATTTTTGATCCAGCAGGTTCCAACGCCAGAGAGGAGTATTGTTATTTTTGGTGTCATCAATAGCCCATCCGAAACCTTTTTTATCGTCGGTCATTGCTTCACCTTCTTCTCCCCCCTGGAAGAATTGTCTCTGAACCGGAGGGGCGCTATATGCCTGATCGAAAGAGAGTGAACTGCTGATGGAAACACCAATCCCTTTTTTTGCCTTGCTACCTGATTTCGTCGTAATCATAATTACTCCATTTCCGGCAGATGATCCGTAAAGTGCAGCGGCACTGGCGCCTTTTAAAATAGAAATACTTTCAATATCCTCCGGATTGATAGATGACATATAGTTACCTACGTCAATCCCTGCAGATGTACCCACGGTGTTTGAGCCTACCGGAACACCGTTCAGCACAATAAGTGGCTGAGTTTCATTGTTGATATTGCCCCCTGATCCTTTCATAATTCCTGCTAATGAAGTAGCACCACGGATGTTAAACATGACCGATGATGTAGGAGAAGAGGTTAGGCTGTTCATTTGAACACCTGTTACTTTTCCTTCCAATGATTTTAAAACATTGGATGTACCACCCGTTTCAAGTTGATCACTGTTGACAGAGGAAATGTTGTAACCGAGTGCCTTTTTTTCCTTTTTCATGCCAAGGGCTGTTACAACTACCTCTTCAACACCCACTGTCGAAGTTACCAGTTGAACATTGATGGTTTTATTGGCTCCAACTGCCACTTCGGCGTTTTTCATCCCAACGAAAGAGAAGATTAACCAGGCATTTGCCGGAACCGAAAGGCTGAAATTACCATTGATGTCTGTAATCACTCCTATGGTTGTTCCTTTTACGACAACACTCGCACCAGGCAATGGTTGTCCTGTATCATCGGTTACTTTACCGGTCACCTTATTGCCTTGTTGCTCACTTGCAGCAGGTTCAGTCAGATCTTTTGCCTTGATGATGATATTTTTCCCATATATCTCATAACTAACTACATCTTTCCCGAAAACTGAAGTCAGCACATCATCAATTTTGCAATTTGACAAATCAACTGATACTATTTCCTTGTCGTTGATCTGTCCTTTGTTGTAAAAAAAGAAAAATTCTGACTGGTTCTCGACAGCATCAAATACTTCCGCTATGGTAGTATTATCCAGTTTCAGGTTCAGCAGTGTATTTTGTGAATAGACACTTGCATGCACCTGTAAAACTGTGATTCCCAAAATAAACAGGTAAAGTCTCATAACTCTTGACATTTTTTTTAACAAGAGATTTCTCTCTACGTTTGGAATAAAGTTTTTTTTCATAGATTTGAATGATTTAGATAAATAAAATGATTTTCATTTTCCGCCGCAGGCGTTTTTTACAGTGGGATTAGGTGGAACTTTTCCCACTGTTTTTTAGGACATTGTTCTTTCTGTTAAATAGTTTCCCATAAGCAACCCGGTTTATCATTTGTTAATAATTATTAGTTAATAGTTTACGAAAAAAAAATTGGGAGGCTTTAATCTTGGTTTACTCCAACCATACCTCCCGATCTTTAATGGTATATTTAAGTTTTACACTGAGTTTGAGCGTTTCGAAAGCATCTAATAAATCCTGATCGTAACTGAACATTCCCCTGAAACGGAGTTTCTCGAGTTGTGGGTTTTTGATGTGAATTTTGATATCATACAATCTTTCGAGTTCAGTTATAATCGTTTTTAAATCAGCATCTTTGAACAAAAATTTATCTGTTCTCCATGCACTGAAACGTGCAGCATCCACTTTTTCAATGATAATTTCACCTCCTTTGTTATCGTAGATTGCCTGCTCACCGGGGTGAAGCTTCAAAGATGTCTCACCTGTTTTTTGTGTAAAAAGTTCAATAGAACCCTCTTCTAGCGTAGTAACCAATCGCTCTTCTCCAGGATAAGCTTTCATATCAAATGAAGTTCCCAATACCTTGACTGTAGCATGTAGGGTCGTCACAAAGAACGGGTTTTTGTGGTCTTTGGTTACCTTGAAATATCCTTCACCACTTAGCCTGACCCGTCTTTCCCCGGATGAAGGATAAGCCGGATAACTTATAGTAGATCCGGCATTCAACCATACCTCCGTTCCATCAGAAAGGGTACAAACTGCAATGTGTTTTTTGGGAGCTGTTACGGTATTCCAGGTTAAATCTTTTGAATAGTTGGTGGTACTGCTGCCAAAATACCAACCTAGGGCCAGCATAATCGGACCTAAAAGGACAGCTACTATTCTGAGTAATCGTATTGCAAACCTGTCCCGTTTCTGCTGTAAAGATATTTTTGTAATAATACGTTCCTCTACAGCCAATTTATCCATTGCTATCTCCGCTTTGGTTAATGGTTTCCGGCAACTATTCCATACGATAACTGAATCGTCGAAAATTTTTTTGTTTTCTTTTGACAAATTTTTCCATTGTTCAAGCAACTCAATTTCTGATAGATTACTGTTTCCGGAAAAAAATGAGGCAATAAGCTGGTCGTGATTGGTCGAATGAGACTCCATTGATGAAGATTTTTCTGTTTATCCTAACCTATGACGACAAGACGATTGATTACCCTGTAACAGCAATTATTTTTTTTTTGAAGAAACAAATAACAGCAACAATATATTTTGATTTTCAGTTAGTTGGCTTCTCAATTTTTTTAGAGCTATCCCCATTTGCATCTCGACCGTCTTAATAGATATACCAAGCCGCTTGGCAATTTCGCGATAATGAAGTTCTTCAATACGGCAAAGCATGAAGATTTCGCGACATTTTTCAGGTAAATCATCTATGGCAGAATTGATACGCGCATTGAGTTCGGCTTCCTCAATCAGGTTGGTATCGAATGCTTCTGTTTCAGCTTGTGCCTTATGGAGAAATTTTGATTCTACATTCTTGTGCTTGAGGTAGTCTAATGCATAGTTTTTAACTGCTTTGTAAAGATAAGCTTTGATAGATTGCTGAATAACAATCTTTTTGCGCTTCATCCAGAGATCAACAAATACCTGTTGAACCAACGATCTCGATTCATCAGTATCATGAATGAATTTATCGGCATAATAGCAAAGAACAGAGTAATAGCGGTCGAAAGTTTTGGTGAATGACTGCTCATCGCCTTGACTAATTTTCCGCATCAACTCAGAAGCAGACTCCATCTTATCGGAAATTTGGTTAATACAAATTTAACACAGAAAATCTAATCAACAAATATTCAAACATCGCTGGATATAACATAAGAGAGTGAATCCCCAACTGTCATTAACAGAATAACATCAAATAGGAAGAAGAATACCGGCTTCTTCTCTTATGAGATCGAGTAAGTTCATAAGTTGAAGTGAGTTATGGTGACTCATGACCGCGCTCTCCAACCTTTTTTCATCGAGGCATTTCATTACTTCCAATGCCTCTTGTTTTAATCCGCAGGAAGACTCATCAAAATGAATAGTTTTTACCGGTTCTCCCGGAAGGATAATCTCCAGCCATTGGTTGAGAGAGCTGGTTCTTCTTAGACGCAACAATCCTTTTTCACAAAGAATGTCGGTACCAACGCCGGCGGTAGCCAGAAAAGAGGCGAAAATAGAGGCGCTTTTGCCTTTGTCGAATTGCATGGCGACAGAGACAGACTGGTCGATATTCCGGGGGGTCAAATCTGCAAAAGCTTCTACATGAATAGGCTCACCCAGAAACCAGAGCGCATCAAAAAGTGGGTACAGCCCAATATCAAGCAATGCACCACCTCCCAAAGCCGGATTGAAAAGCCTTCCATTCAAATCATAAGGGGATTTGTTGAAGCCGAACCAACCATGCAGGTGTTTAATTTCCCCCAACAAACCGGAATTGATGATTTTGCGGGCTTCCTGGTAAGAAGGCTGGTGTGGTGTCATAAAAGCCTCCATCAGGAAGACCTTTTCCCGCCTGGCTGTCTCAATCATTTCTATAACGTCGGATGAATTGAGCGCAAAAGCTTTTTCACACAAAACAGCCTTTTTGTGCGTCAGGCACAGTTTGGTATGAGCTGCATGAAAGGCATGCGGGGATGCAATATATACAATATCAATATCAGGATCAGTGACTAGTTCTTCGTAAGAACCATAGCAACGTTCAATTTGCCAGGCAGATGCAAATTCCTTTGCACGAACCAAATCCCTGGACCCTACTGCCAAAACTTTGGCTGATTTAATTTCCTGCAGTTCAGCAACAAATTTTCCGGCGATGTTCCCAGGGGCAAGGATGCCCCAGTTGTAGGTTTGAGTCATTGACTATTTCAAAGAAGACTGCTCAAATGGCTTCGGCTTGAAGAAATTTAACAGAAATGATTTGACAGATTCTGTTGGGGTTGGGGTCTGCACCTGGCTTTTGAGAATAAATTTCTCAGCCAGGCTTGACTTTTGAACCTCCTTGATAAGCTCCTCCCTTTTCTGCGAAATTACAGAATCGGTTTTGGGTGACCAGAAATTCAAACTAACCAGTTTTTCATAGACACTCTTATGTTGGGCCAGTAGCCATTCATATACATTTTGTTCTGAGTAGACATGGTGGATGTCGTGCCCCTCTCCTTTCAGAACAGAGAATTTAGGTCTTGAACCTATTCCCTGCATGGCTTCAACCATCTCCTCCGACCTGTTCAACCTAACCCTTCTATCTTTTTCACCATGGAAAACCCAGGTGGGCATATCTTTAATGGTCTCTGCCATATCTGGTCTGCCGCCTCCGCACAAGGGCATGATGGCTGCAAAATATTGCGGATATCTGGAAGCAAGATTCCATGTTCCAAAACCTCCTAAACTCATTCCGGTCAGATACACACGGGAAGGATCAACATGGTATTTTGCCAATATTTCGGAATAAAATGATTCGAACCAGTCGCCATAAACCCAGTTCCGGTTTGAAGGGCATTGAGGTGAAATCACGATGGCATCTACCTGCATGCCACGATCCAGGTAAAATGGGGGCCCATATTTTTTTAATCGGTCAAGATTGCTGCCTTTACAAGAACTACCGTGAAGGTAAATTATTAAAGGCCACTCTTTCCCTATTGATTCTTTGTAGCCATTTGGCAAATATGCCAAATAGGGATATGTCTTTGATTTCTCCTTGTTCTGTTGTGGGTTTGCTCCATAAGTGTTCACTTCAAGAAGAAGTAAACACCCCAGAACCAAAGTCAACAATTTACCAACCATGCTTTCTAATTAAATTTCTAAATCATAACAAAAGTAATTATTCTGCTCAAAATATAAGGGAGTAAACATTTTTTAACGTTTAAATTAATCCCTTCTCTGCCAGAAGTACTTTCATCTCATTCTGTACTTCCAAAGCTGCTTCACCTGCTCTTTCCGCGAAGTCGGCATTAGTAGAAGCATACAAAATAGCCCTGGAAGAGTTCACCAATAGTCCGCACTGGTCGTTCATCCCATATTTGGCAACTTCACTCAAACTGCCACCCTGCGCCCCAACTCCAGGCACCAGCAAAAAGTGATCAGGAACGATCTTTCTGATTCCTTCAAGTTCTAATGCTTTAGTTGCACCGACCACATACATCATCTGCTCAGAATCAGCCCATTGTTGCGATTTGCGTAATACCGTCTCAAAAAGCTTATCCCCATTGGGGTTTACCTCAAACTGAAAATCGAAGGCACCTTTGTTGGAAGTAAGGGCCAGCAGGATCACCCATTTGTCCGAATATCCCAAAAACGGCGTTACCGAATCCTCTCCCATGTAAGGGGCAATGGTAACTGCATCAAATTGATAGGTTTCAAAAAAAGTTTTGGCGTACATGGCTGAGGTGTTGCCAATATCACCGCGTTTGGCATCTGCAATGATGAAAATATCAGGATATTTTTCGCGAATGTAATGCACGGTTTTCTCCAAACTGTTCCAACCATCCAGGCCATTTGATTCGTAAAAGGCCAGATTTGGTTTGTATGCCACAGAATAAGCTGCTGTTGCATCAATAATCTTCTGGTTAAAGTAGAAGATCGGATCAGATGTATCAAGTAAAAACTGAGGTACCTTCTGAATATCGGAATCTAATCCGACACACAAAAACGACTGTTTGGTTTTGATTTGTTCGAAAAGCTCTAACTTGTTCATAATTTCAAATTAAAAATTAAAAATTACAAATTACAAATTAAGTGACTGTTGAGCAAAAGATTAAAAAACCAATGACTCCAATTTTTAATCTTTAATTTGTAATTTGTAATTGATTTAAAGTTCAGTCTCCTTAAGGCGTTCTACGTTTTCCTCATACCGCAACTTCTCAATGATTTCACCGATATCGCCATCCATGACAGCCGGCAAATTGTAGAGTGTTAGTCCGATACGGTGGTCTGTTACCCTTCCTTGCGGATAGTTGTATGTTCTTATTTTCGCTGAACGGTCGCCGGTCGAAACCATTGTTTTGCGCTTGGAGGCGATCTCATCCAGGTATTTCTGGTGTTCCATGTTGTATATCCGGGTACGTAGTTCCGACATGGCCTTGGACAGGTTCTTGATCTGCGATTTCTCATCCTGACAAGTTACGACAATCCCGGTAGGAATGTGTGTCAACCGGATGGCAGAGTAAGTCGTATTGACACTTTGGCCTCCCGGACCTGAGGAACAGTAAGTATCTTTGCGGATATCGGTTTCCCTTAGATCAATATCAAACTCCTCAGCTTCAGGCAATACCGCCACTGTGGATGCTGAAGTATGAATCCGGCCCTGCGTCTCTGTCTGGGGCACACGTTGCACACGATGCACTCCTGATTCATATTTCAAAATTCCATAGACATCTTTCCCTGTAACTTTGGCAACCAACTCTTTGTAACCGCCTGATGTCCCTTCCGAAGTATTGGTAACTTCGAGTTTCCAACCCATTCTATCGCAAAACTTGGAATACATCCTGAAAAGGTCGCCGGCAAATATCGCGGCTTCATCACCACCTGTTCCGCCCCGTATTTCAAGAATAGCATTTTTACTATCCTCCGGATCGGCAGGCACCAGCAATAATTTGATCTCATCCTCGAAGGCTGTTACCTTCTGCGAGCCCTCCTCCATCTCTTCGCGGGCCATTTCACGCAGGTCCTCATCGGTCTCGTTTTCGAGAATCTCCCTGGCATCCGCGATATTCTGCAAATAATTTCTGTATCGGGTAAAGGATTGCACCAAAGCGTCCAGTTGTTTGTACTCCTGGTTGAGCTTGACATACCGCTTCATATCCTTCATGATATCCGGATCTGATATCTGCTGGCTTACTTCATCAAAACGTATTTTGATGCCTTCGTATTTTTCGAGTAGTGAATTATCTGACATGGATTCAATTAAAAATTACAAATTACAAATTAAAGATTACGGGATTTGGCAAAAGCCGGAGAATGAAGCTAATATTCGAAGGTGCCAACTTCACTGTGGATGGTAACCTTCTTTCCTTTGAGCGGTTCGACCCGACCAATGATTTGTGCATCAATGCCGAATGATTTTGAGATGGAGATAATCTCTCCGGCTGCCTCAGCATCTGCATAGATTTCAAAACGATGACCCATGTTAAAGACCTTGTACATCTCGTGCCATTCGGTTCCGCTTTGTTGCTGGATAACCCTGAAAAGTTCGGGAATTTCGAAAAGCCGGTCTTTGATTACATGCACATCCTCCACAAAATGAAGCACTTTGGTTTGAGCGCCTCCGGAACAGTGCACCATCCCATATATATTTTTACGGCAGCTATCCAATACCCTTTTAACAACCGGGGCATAGGTACGGGTTGGGGAGAGTACCATTTTCCCGGCATCCACACCAATGGAACCGATCATATCGGTCAGACGAAGGCCGCCGGAATAGACAAGTTCATCAGGCAGTGAAGCATCAAAACTTTCGGGATATTTCGAAGCGAGATATTTGGAGAAAACATCGTGCCGGGCAGAGGTAAGGCCATTGCTACCCATTCCGCCATTGTAGGAGGATTCATAGCTGGCCTGTCCGAATGAGGCCAGACCAATGATTACATTCCCCGGACGAATGACATCCGCTGAGATAACATCCGTTCTTTTCATGCGGCAGGTAACGGTCGAATCAACGATAATGGTCCTGACAAGATCGCCCACATCGGCAGTTTCGCCTCCGGTAGGATAAATGGATATACCCAGGTCGCGCATTTCGCTGCAAAACTCTTCAGTACCCTGGATAATGGCGGAAAGAACCTCTCCCGGGATCAACTGTTTGTTGCGCCCAATCGTTGAAGAGAGCAGGATATTTTCAATGGCGCCAACACAGATTAAATCATCCAGGTTCATCACGATGGCATCCTGGGCAATGCCTTTCCATACCGACAGATCGCCGGTTTCTTTCCAATACATATATGCCAATGCCGATTTTGTACCGGCACCATCAGCATGCATCACATTACAAAAAAGCGGATCGTTGCCCAGAATATCGGGGACGATTTTACAAAATGCTTTGGGAAACAACCCTTTATCAATATTTTTGATGGCATTGTGCACATCCTCTTTGGATGCAGAAACTCCCCTGCGTATGTATCTTTGGTTGGAATCCATAACTGGCGCAAAAATAGCAACTTTTTCCTTTTATTCCTTGTACTTTTCCCTGTACTCCGAAGACGTTACCTTGAATTCGGTACGGCGGTTGAGCTGGTGGCATATTTCCCGCTCTTCATCCTTTTTCAGCGCTTCAATGAACTGACAACTGAGAACCTCTCCTTTTTTCAAAAATGCATTTGCCTTGACCATTCTGGCATCGACTGTTTTGGGGACTTTTTCCCCATATCCTTTGGCCGTAAGCCTTTCCTGCTGAATATTTTTGGAAATAAGGTAATCCACAACCGATTGCGCCCTTTTTTGTGATAGGATTAGGTTATCGGCATCATTGCCCCGGCAATCGGTATGTGCCATGAGTTCGATGGTAACGGTAGGGTTCTCCTTCAAAAGGGAAACAAGGGTATCCAGGGAAGCAATGGATTCAGGCAAAAGATTCCACTTCCCGACTTCATAAAAAATATTATCTATTTTAATTGGCTGATCTACAGGCACTAACTCCATTCTGACGGAAAATGCTTTACCCTGGTCCATTCCAACAGTCGAAAGCGAGGCCTTGGCATTCAAAAATCCCTTTTTAAAGGCGGTGATCAGGTATTCAACACCCGGTTTCAGTTGAAAGCGGAAAGTTGCATTATCAGAATTCATGCGCAACTGCGTCCCATCGGTACCGATAAGGCGGACTGAGGCTCCCTCCACCTGCTCACCTGTCTCCTTGTTGTACAACCCTCCTTCAACACCATAACTTTTGGGTGGCAGAACAAATGAATAAATATCGTCGCCCCTGCTTCCTTCGCGGTAGCTGGTAAAAAGGCCCTTCTCCTCGCCCGGATAGAAAGAGATGGCAAAATCATCGCCAGTAGAATTAATTGGAACGCCCATATTTCCAACTTTCCATCCATCTTTTTCAAGCGGTGTCGCTTTGAAAATATCCAATCCGCCTAAACCAACATGCGAATCGGAAGAGAAATAGAGTTCACCGTTGTCACGGATAAAAGGGAACATTTCATTTCCTGCCGTATTGATTTTCGGACCAAGGTTTCTGGCTTCGCCCCATTTGCTCTCTCCAACTTTCTCGGCTATCCAGATATCATTGCCACCGAATCCTCCGGGCCTGTTGGAGACAAAATAGATTTTGGTACCATCCCGGGATACCGAAGGATGTGCCGCAAGCAGACTATCGCTGCCAATGGCGAGTTTTACAGGTCTGCTCCAGCTTCCGCTTACAAGTGTTGATTCGAAGATACCGACTTTCGCATCCTCACCCTTCTCTGTGATAGAACGCGTGAAATAGATGGTATTTCCGCTCTTGTCGAATGCGGGCGCACCTTCGTCATCGACAGTATTGATCATCATCGATTCATCAATCCGTTTTGGAAGGTCCCACTTTTTTTGTTCCGCGTTGTACACCGCCCGATAAATATCGGCATTGAACTCACCTGTTACCGGATTCTTCTTTTTCCCGGTTGCATCATCCCGGGCAGAGGAGAAAACAAGCTCTGTTTCAATCAAGCCCGGATAAACAGCCCCATAATCGGAGAAGCGCGAATTGATCTCCTTCAAATTCTCAATTTTGTACTGTGTCTGTTTGCTCATCAAATCCTTACTGGTATTGCAGGAAATTATTCCATTCAAAGCACGTTCATCTTTGGGAAGATACTGAAGGAATTTCTGATAATTTTTAATCGCTTCGTCATATTTACCATTAGACCTGAGTACTTCAGCATACCTTAGCAGGATGGTTGCATCGGAAGGGTCTTTAAAAATGGCGCTCTTGAAATAGCTTTCAGCCTGACGATACTGGCCTATTTTGTAGAAAGCCTCCGCAATCTTAAGCTGGATAGCAGCCTTGTTCTCCCTCCCTTTGGTTTTGGTATAAATTTTCCGGTAGGCAGCAATGCTCTTGAAATATTCACCGTTGTCGAATGTGGTTGCAGCCAATCTGGCCTGGTGGGAAACAGTACATCCTTCACTCAAAATGAGCAAGAAAATAAGGGCAAAAATGGATCCAAGCGTACGGATCATCTTATTTGTTTTGATCGGTTCAAATCTGGTGAAAGGTTCTTCAATTGAATTTTTCTGTGCTATCAGCAAGAATATCGGACAAATATAGGGTAAATGGAAGAAAATTCTTTGGGAAAGAGGTATCTTTGCAAAAACAAAAAAACAAATTATGTCACAAGCAGAGATTCATACAGCCAAGGGTGTCATGAAAGTTAATTTCTACGATGAAGACGCCCCGGGAACAGTTGCCAACTTCGTTAAACTCTCCAAAGAGGGGTTTTATGACGGACTTACCTTTCATAGGGTTATTCCTGATTTTGTTATCCAGGGCGGTTGTCCCAATGGTACAGGGGCAGGCGGACCCGGTTATACCATCAAATGTGAATTGGACGGAGAGAACCAATACCACGATCGTGGTGTTTTGTCGATGGCCCATGCCGGCAGAAACACTGGAGGATCACAATTCTTTATTTGCCACAGCAGAAACAATACCAAGCACCTCGACCGCAACCATACTTGTTTCGGTAAGGTTTATGAAGGTGTTGAAGTGATTGATGCTATCCGTCAGGGAGATAAGATTGAGAAGATTGTCATTTTAGAATCATAGTTCAAATTTTGGATTTTCGATTTTGGATTTTGGATTGGGCATGGAGGTTGAAAGTAGAATGTCTGCTTTTGACCTCTATTTTTTTAGGCAGACTCTACTATTTGAGTAAGGATAAAAAAACTTTTGCCAAACCTTGACAATAAGCTCCTTGAATAAATCCAAAATCGAAAATCGAAAATCGAAAATTCGTTTCCCCGCTCCCGCGCGATTGCATCGCGTGGTATTCCACTCTACCAAATAACAATAA